>JAPLEO010000102.1 GCA_026391125.1 Bacteroidota bacterium | reverse complement strand
TGTATCGGAAAGTGACCGAGCGCAGCGAAGTCATCCCGAATGACGGGATTGTACAATTTGATTCTCAATATTTTACAGTCTAGACAATTTTTTTCTGTCATTTACGTTTGATGTAGTTGACCACAATCTGCCTTTATTAGCTGAAAGCAGAATTTTAAATCAAATAAACCGAGCTTTTAACGTATTAGAATAAATTCATAAATTGTAATTGAGTCGTTACCCCTAAAACCAAATATATAAGAAATGGAAAAATTTCTTGTTTTTACATTCCTTCTTTTCATTAGTAATATCTCATATAGCCAAAAGACAGGTTTTTCAGATATTTTAAAAGAATTGGGACCTCCGCTATCCAATTCAAATCAACAATCCAATAGTAAAACCTATTATGTTGAGGATGTATTAACCACTGAATTTGTTATTAATTCATCCATAAATGCCAGTTTTTTTGGTGGAAAAGATAGAGACACAGTGAAACTTAAGTTGCCACCTAATACTGAAAAATTAGGTTACAGAATAACTGTTTTAGATAAGAATTCTAGTTTTAAATTTTTGCCAAATGAAGGTTTTTATTACCTTTTAAAACATAGAATTACTGCTCCTGAAATATCTACTAATGCTAATAAAATAAACGTATACCTCTTTTCGCATTCGGGATATGCAACTTCATTCATAGAAAAAAAGCAATTCACCTATATTCCTCAATATACGGTTCTAAATACTAATTCATTTTACGGTGAATGTAGTTATGAAGAAAACCTGTGGCTGGGTATTCAAAACCTAAGTGAAAGAGGTGCTCTTAAAATTATTCTAGAAGTTGTTGCTTTTACAAATCAAGATAATAAGGAATCGATTACAAAGCTTATTGCAGACACTTCCCGTGAGAAAATAGTGACCGATATAGTAACATCTGATAAAAAGATTAAAGAAGCTAAGGAATTATTAGATTTAGGCTTAATAACCAAAGATGCTTACAACATAATAGTGGATAAATTTACTCCGCCTCTTACTAGGGAACAAGCACTTGAAAAATTGAGGGCCGCAAAAAAACTACTTGATTCCGGCGGGATTAAACAAGCGGAATATGATGAGTTGAGGAAAAAACTCGGACCAATTATATTGGAAATTAAAAAGGAATAAATTTTCTAAAAAATTACGCTTCAGGAACAATTACAGAAATTGCATTAGGGATAATGGTTGCAGTTAATTCAGTTAGTTTTCCAAGATATTCACCGTCAATTTGAAAAGCCACTTTCTTATTCGTTTTGATGATGATAGAAGATGTTTGGTATACCACTGTTTTTTCGGGGTCAAAACTAGCATGTGAAAAAATCATTTTAAAAATTTCAAGAAATGAAAATATTTTCACAACAATAATTTCAAACTTCGTATCATCTAATACCCCAATCGGATTTATTATTGCACCTGTTCCATATCTAGTGCTATTTGCAATTACAATCAACTCAGCTTTTGTAGAAACTATTTGATCATTGAAAGCTAATATTGCTTTGAACTTTGATTTCTTCCAAAGAACTTTTAAAGAGGCTAAGAAGTAACCCCATAAACCCCTTTGTTGTTGCATTTCAAATTTTCTCATGGCGTGCGCATTTAAACCAATATCACTTAAGTGAATGCATAATTGATGATTGATTTCTATTGCATGAATTGTTTTTCTGAAACCTTTAAGGATGATTTCTAATGAATGCGCCAAGTCTAATGTCATCCCTAGTTCCAGGGCCAACCCATTTGCGGAACCAGCAGGGATTATTCCAAGCGGGATGTTTTTATCAAGTAAACATGTAGCAACAAATCGAATTGTACCATCTCCTCCTACGGCAATTACAATGTTAGGTTGTACTGTAGAGATTTCTTCCCGTAAATTATTGTACTGTGCTGTTTTGGTGAGATAGAAAAACGTTAATTGATGTTGAATCGATGACAAGTTGGCAATAATCTGCTCTTCCCAATTAATACAGCCTACACCTGAACATGGGTTAATCACAAATAGCAAATGTTGTTTGATTTTTTCATCCATAGTTATACGTAAATTGCTAATACAATTAAAGCATACCAGTAGTTTGAAAGATTCTAACTCTTCTGTAAAGGTATACAATGGATATGGGCATAAAAACAATATTATACTCTATGGTCATGTTTTGCAAGGAAATCATTCAAATAAAAATAGATATAGCAATAATCCATTTGTAAATGCATTGCATCTTTTGCGTTTGTTTAAGGTAAAACCTAAATCAGACTATTTATTACAAATGCAATGGGATGATCAAAGATTTGAAACAATATCTCAGAAAGATGGTTTTTTCAAATTTGAATGGCAATCCATTAAAGAGGTAACTGCCGGCTGGCATTTCATTGATGTGTATTTGCTTTCTAAAAATCGAGAAATTTTAGCAAAGACAACTGGAAAAGTGTTCATACCCCATTCAACTCAATATGCTTTCATATCAGATATAGATGACACGTTACTGATTTCGCATTCTTCCTCTAGTTTGAAAAAATTAAGATTATTATTTATTCGGAATCCAAGAAGTAGAAAACCATTTGAAGATGTTGTAAAGTATTATCAATTATTATCTACAGCTCATACTGTTCCACATCTTCCAAATCCATTCTTTTATGTTTCTAGTAGTGAATGGAATTTATATGAGTATTTAACTGAATTCTTTTTGCACAATGAATTACCAGAAGGTGTACTGGTGTTAAACAAATTAAAACGGTTTTACCAGCTATTTAAAACAGGAAAATCGAACCATCAATCTAAATTTCAACACATTGTAAGAATTATTGATGCTTTTCCTAAACAAAAATTTATTTTACTAGGAGATAATTCTCAAAGAGATCCTGAATTATACAAAGCAGTAGCTAACCAATATCCAAACAACGTATTTGCGATATTTATTCGACAGATCCGGCATCGAAAGTCCCTTTCAGCAAAACAAATTTTAGAAACTATTAAAAATAAAGAAATTCATGTTTGTTTTTTCAACAATAATTTTGAAGCGATCCAGTATTCTAAAAAAATCGGTCTAATTGAAAATTAATTGGGCTGAGCTGTTTTGATTTATGATTCTACAAAACTAATTCACCCTGTGAATTATATAAGTAATTCAATAGATTAAATAATAGCTCCTTCTTATTTTATACCCAACTTTGTTAATTGAGTTGCTTTTTGCTTGTTAAATTGATACATCAATGAAATATATTCTTTTCAATCAAAATCAATTATTGCCTGTTTGGGCAATACCATTTTTTATTTTAGCCCTTACTATGACAACTATGAATAGCCAAGCACAAACACTCGAAACTGTTCGCAGTGTGGACTTAAAAAAATATTCCGGAAAGTGGTATGAAATAGCTTCATATCCGCAATACTTCCAAAAGGGATGCCACTGTACTACTGCCGAATATACTTTAACCGATAAAGGTTATGTAATCGTTGAGAACCGTTGTAATAAAGACAGTATACATGGTAAAGAGTCTTACATCAAGGGGAAGGCTTTTGTTGAAGAAGGTTCTTCAAATGCTAAACTTAAAGTGCAATTCTTCTGGCCTTTTAAAGCAAAGTATTGGATCATCGATTTAGCCAGTGATTATAGTTATGCAGTAGTGAGTCATCCAAACAAAAAATATTTATGGATCCTGTCAAGAACCCCTAGAATGAATTCTTCGATATATCAACAAATCCTTTCTAGACTCGAAATGAATGGATTTGATTTGTCAAGAATTAAAATAACTACACAGCTTTAATCAAGATCTATGTGTTTCTCAGCAACTGCAAGTTTTGGGGCGAGCATCATGCTGGCAAGTATTGGAACAGTCTCATTGATAAAAGCCAAGACCTCATCACTTAGGGTATTGGCAATTATCCCCTTTGTTTTTTCCTTGCAACAATTCTCAGAAGGTTGGGTATGGCTGTCTTTTACTAAAGAAGCTTTTGCTTTATGGAAGTTGCCGAGTATGTATTGCTTTTTATTTTTTGCAGAAGTTACTTGGCCGATCTGTATTTCATTTTCTATGATGCGTGTTGAAAAACACAAAAAAAGGAAACAACTATTGAAGTTGATTTTTTATATCGGCATACTTCTTTCTCTAGTACTAGCCTATTCATTATTTTATTATCGCGTTGATGCAAGAGTGTTAGGAAGTCATGTGATGTATAGCATAGATTCCCCCATTTTTTTTAAATCGATTACCAACCTGTTTTATATATTAACAGCTGTAATTCCCCCCTTTCTTTCTTCTCAAAAAAAAGACAGATGGATTGGCGTTATTTTAATTGTTTCTTATATAGCGGCTAAAATTTTCTATACCGATTATATCATTTCGATCTGGTGTTATTTTGCAACGATGATCAGTTTAGTTGTCCTATGGATCATCCTTGATAATCAGGGAAAACAACCTTTGCCCAATAAATAAAGCATTTCTTTAAAGGAAGTTTTATAACTTCCTACTATCAATTTAAAAGAAATGAAAAAACTAATTTACGGAGCAAACATTTTGCTGTTTGTAGTAATGGTTGCTGCCTGCCATACTCAAACATCCCCTTCACAGAAATTTATCGAAACCGCAAATATGGATTCTGCGGTAAAACCCGGCGACAATTTCTATATGTTTATTAATGGGAAATGGCAAAAGACCGCCGAAATACCATCAACAGAATCAGGAATTGGGGCTTTTCTGGACGTGTATAATCGTACCAAAGATCATCTGAAAATTATTCTAGAAAATGCCGCTAAAAGTGGAGCATTAGATGGTTCGATAGAACGTCAAGTAGGCGATTTTTATGCATCAGGCATGGACTCTGCTACGATTGAAAAATTGGGGTATGAACCTTTAAAGCCCTACTTACAAGAGATAGATGCAATAAAGAATCCTGTGGATGTGATGCACTTTGTGGCTACACAGCAAACATTGAATAACAACACCCTTTTCTCATTTGGTATTGCAGCGGATGATAAAAACAGTTCCAAAAATATTGCTGTATTTTCTCAAGGTGGTTTGGGATTGCCAGACCGCGATTATTATTTCAAAACAGATGCAGCTACACTTGCAATAGTTAAATCGTATAAAGAATTTATACAAAAACTATTTACGAATACGGGCTCTGATTCTGTTTCTGCTGCAAAAGATATGGAAATGGTATACGGTCTTGAAAAAGAAATGGCTGCCAGCCATCGTACACAAGTTGAATTGAGAGATCCGCAAAGTAATTACCATAAATTGGCAATTGCTGATCTTGATAAAACGATGTCTATTTTTGGATGGAAAAAATTATTGCAACAGTTAAACATTAATACCGATTCTGCAAATGTTCAACAACCGGCATTTTATGAAAAAACAAATAAACTTTTGACCACAGCTTCCATTGATGCTTGGAAAAAATATTTAAAATTTCATACTATTAGTGTTTATGCAAATACATTAAGTAACAGTTTTGTAACTGCTAGCTTTAACTATTCAAAAGCCATTACTGGACAGCAAAAAATTAAGCCTCGTTGGGAACGAATCTATCGTGCAACGGATGCAAATTTAGGTGAAGCCCTTGGCGAGCTATATGTAAAAAAATATTTTACAGAGGAAGCTAAAAAAAGAATGCTTGAGCTGGTGAACAACCTGCAAACTGCTTTCTCGAATAGAATCAGTAAAATGGACTGGATGAGCGATAGCACCAAACAAGTGGCGAAAGAAAAACTAATGGCGTTCATTAAAAAGATTGGATACCCCGACAAATGGAGGGATTACAGCAAAGTTGTTGTTAAACGCAATAGCTATTTTGAAAACAAACTTTCTGCTGCTAAAAACGAATACCAATACCAAATCAGTAAAGTTGGAAAGCCAGTTGATAAAATGGAATGGGGAATGACGCCGCCTACGATCAATGCCTATTATAATCCAACCTTTAATGAGATCGTATTTCCAGCAGGTATTTTGCAATTTCCTTTCTTTGACCTGAGTGCAGATGATGCCATTAATTATGGTGGTGTTGGTATGGCAATTGGCCATGAAATGACCCATGGATTCGACGATCAGGGTGCGCAATATGATAAGGATGGTAACTTAAAGAATTGGTGGAGTAAAAGCGATAGTTTAAAATTTGTAGCCAAGTCAAACATGGTGATAAACCTATACAACAGCTTTACTGTTTTAGATACCATGCATGTGAAAGGCGCATTGACCAATGGTGAGAATATTGCAGATCTGGGCGGTATTGCTATCGCTTATGATGCTTTTAAAATGACGAAACAAGGTAAAGACACTACTAAGATAGATGGCTATACACCAGACCAGCGTTTCTTTATTTCCCTTGGTCAGATCTGGAGATCAAAAAGTAAACCTGAAACAGAAAGACTTCTGATCAATGTTGATCCGCATAGCCCACCTGTTCACAGAGTAAATGGGCCTTTACAAAATTTTGCTCCATTTTATGAGGCATTTAATATAAAGCCAGGCGATAAAATGTATTTGCCGGATAGCGCAAGAATTAAAATATGGTAAACAAAAACCCAAAAGAAAGCCTCGTTGTAAAACGGGGCTTTCTTTTAATAGAGCTGCGCTTCTTTGAATTGAAATTCTAGTCAGATTAATCTAGTATGAAATTCTATCATAGCTTTTGGTAGAGACTTAGAATACCTGTATTTTGTCCTCACACCCACAAACCCCCAATGAAAAAAATTGTAATAGTACTTTTGTGCTTACCCTTTATAGCTTTTTCACAAAATGATTCGAGAAGCACGAAATCTGTTAATCAGCTTTCAAAAATTACCAGCGATACTGTTAAAGGAAAGTTTGACCAAATTCAAATATTTTACGACCTATCGAATAGAGTGATTCGTATTTGTCAAACTACTAACAAACTATCAAAATCGCCATATGGCAATATAAGTCAAACCACAACACATTTTTTGCGTACCCAGGATTTTGAATATGCAGGTAACAATTCATATCCTACATTGAGAAAAAGAGCTATTTATAGGTATGATAGTGCCAAGGGAATGGATGTTATAACTAATTGCCAAGTTCAATATTTCAAATACAAAGATGGTAAAAGAGTGGGTGACAGTGTTTTTAATTCATATTCGCTTGAACCACATTATAGAAATGGAGTAGAAGGCGATACGATCCTTCACAACGAAACTGCAAATACAGATCCTACAATATTTCATAGGTCAGAATATCAAATATCTCCCAATAAAATTGAAAGTAGTCATGATGCGAGCCATTATGCAAGTCCTCCAAATAAGAATACCGACAATGTCTCTTTTGGATTGAATGTTAAGAAAGCTGCGTATGAAGTTCATCAATTTAATAATGATGTATTTGGCTACTATTTTACTTTCGAACAATTTGATCGTGCCATCAATCCACTAAAAAGTTTAAATATCGCGCCTTATATTGCTTCTGAAATATTCGATTTTACTAGCACAGATTTAGATCCTGAAGGGGTGCCAATAAATAGATGGGAACCACCTTGTATGCCTTCCAATTATTTAGGATGGAGCTATTTAAATGAAAATAATCCGATCAGCTATACCAAAAATGGAAGCGACGGAACTACCAGACACGAATGCCCAATAAAAAATCACATTACTATTGCTTATACTTATAATACATTGAAACTACCACTAAGTTGTGCTGTTTCAATCAAGACAATTGATTTAAGAAATCCAGGCATGGCGAACAATGCGGATGGTATTGAAAAGAGACATTTCAATTTTACTTATAACAATTAACAATCTATCTTCTTCGAAAAACGGTAGGTTGCATTTTTTTCTTCTTTAAAAATACACGATTAAAATAGGCGAGGTTCTCAAATCCCGACTCAGTAGCAATTTGACTGATTGGCTTGTCTGTTTCAATTAGTTGTGTACAAGCGTGTAGAATACGTAGATCATTCAAATAATCTGAAAATGTTTTGCCAATACTTCTTTTGAAAAACTTACAAAATGCTGTATCAGAAAGGTGAATCAATTTGGAAGCTTCTTGTAAATTAATAGAACTTCTATAATTCTTTTGCATGTACAATAACACCTTATTTAAACGGCTTTCTGTATGCTCGCTCTTAACAACTTTGAATCTGTGCGAAGCCAGGGTCTTATATTTTTTGCTGGATAAATCATTCAGAAGCTCTAATAAACCTGTCACCCTTTTAATACTATTGTCCTCAATGATTTGCAACATTCTCTTTTCTATGGCAATTGGTTGATATTTTAAAAACCGAATACCATTTCCCGATTTAATCAATAAATCATGGATGTTTTTTGTTTCAAGAAGGGAGAGAAAAGGGTGTATGAATTCTTCAGAAAACTGAATCACAAGTGCTCGATTGTTTTCTGAATTAGTTCGCCGTTCTCCTATCCAGGTATGTGGTAGGTCTGGCCCTAATAATACCAGGTCTCCATCACTAAAATTTTCCATATCGTCACCCACCATTCTCCTCCCATTTCCATTGATGATGTAAGTGAGTTCATATTCTGGATGATAATGCCATAAAGAATCAAAGCTGACTTGATCGATCTTTAAACCAAGGATCGATCGACCCTGCATTTTGGTACTAATATTTTCTAATCTTGCTCTCAAATGGAACTATTGAATTCTAAAATAATACTATTTTATAGGTAAAACACTTAATCAACAAGTATTGTTGGAAATATAGTATTACTTTATGGTAAATTAGGATTAAAAGCATTCGCGGTCTTATAGCATTTTTGTAAAAACGATTCAAATGCCAAACATCCCCACTGATGTATTAGACTTTCTTGAGCAGCCCTATCAATTAACTCAAGAACAGATCGATCATTACGAACGCTACCGTTACATTAAATTGAAAGAAGTGCTCTCTCCAGCAGTAGTTTCATTTTATGCAGAAGTGATTTCACAAAAAGTTACAGAACTAAATCGTGAAACTGCTAGCATCGATCATCGAAACACCTACGGTAAAGCCTTTCTACAGATATTTAATTTGTGGGGGGAAGATGAACGAATTAAAGCACTTGTATTTAGTAAAAGACTCGCTAAAATTGCAACAGATCTGATGCAAACTAGGGGCGCAAGATTATATCACGATCAGGCTTTATTTAAAGAACCTAGTGGCGGCTATACACCTTGGCATGCCGACCAATATTATTGGCCTCTAGAGACTGATAAAACAGTTACCGCCTGGATGCCCTTGCAAGCCGTTGGATTGAATATGGGGCCCCTTGAATTTAGTGCTGGAAGTCATGTAATAATAGAAGGCAGAGAACTGGCCATTAGTGATGATAGTGAAAATTTTATTGAACAAAAATTAAGAGTCACCGATTTCGATCATGTAGTAGAAGCATTTGAATTGGGTGAGATTAGCTTTCACTCTGGTTGGGTTTTTCATAGGGCTGGTCCGAATGAAACAGATCAAATGCGTAAGGTAATGACCACCATTTATATGGATGAGGAAATGAAACTTAAAAAACCTGAGAATGAAAATCAAGTGAACGATTGGCATACTTGGTGTCCGGGTGCTATTATTGGAGAAGAAATACAAAGTCCAATTAATCCATTGCTTTTCACTTATAGTAATAAATAATTTTTTTCGTCACCCACTTATACGAAACAAATGAAAGTTAATTTTACTTGCACACATTGGGGTTCAGAATATTTGGATGCAGCTGCGTTCATGGATAAGGTTAAATTGAATGGATATGATGGAGTAGAAATAAACTTACCAGACCAAGGAGATTTTTTAAATGAATTTTTATCCGAATTGGATGACTCTTTTGAAAAAGACCCCAATTTTATTTTTATCCCCCAGCAATTAATTGCTCCGGAGAATGAAAGTTTAAACGACTTCATCAAGCGGATGGAAAAAAACTTAATGCGCCTTGTAAGCTATCAACCTACCTACATTCATTCACATACTGGTACTGATTATTTTTCTTTCGATGATAATTGTAGAATTATTGAAGCTTGTATGAACATCGCAGAAAAAACAGGCATTCGAATATTACATGAAACACATAGGGGGAGATTCTCTTTTCATGCAGCAATCCTACTGCCATATCTCCAGAAATTTCCTGAACTAGAATTGGTAGGTGATTTTTCACATTTCTGTGTTGTTTCTGAAAGTTTATTACAAAATCAAGTAGAAATATTAAGCAAAGTAATTCCACAGGTTTCTCATATTCATGCTCGGATTGGATATAATCAAGGTCCACAGGTAAACGATCCATTTGCCCCTGAATGGGATAATCATATGAAAGTTTTTGAAGGTTGGTGGAAAGAGATCATCCATCAAAAAAAAGAAAAGGGATGGCAAGCGTTTAATATTACTCCTGAATTTGGACCAGCACCCTACATGCCCGCAATGCCCTTTACGCTTCAACCACTAGGCAATCAATGGGAAATCAATGTAAAAATGAAAGATTCTTTAACCAATTTATTCGGCAAATGAGCACTCGTATATTCAAATATTCTCTTTACCTATTCATGTTTTTTATAAGCATCAACGGAATTTCTCAATCGAGCAAGCCGATCCCTGAACTACAAAAAAAACTCTCTATTAACCAAATTGCCCCCAAGGGATGGTTAAAAGAAAAACTCAGACAAAATTTAAACGGATTTACTGGTCATCTTGATGAACTCGAACCAACATTAATTCAAGATGACGATATCTATGGGAAAGACAGGTTGTCGAAAAAAGTGCAGCACAAAAATGTGGGCGCTATGTCAGATGCTGTTGAATTTCAATCACAATTTCTTTGGTGGAATAGTGAAACACAAAGTAATTGGTTTGATGGATACATTCGAACAGCCGTATTACTCCATGATAGCATACACTTAAAAAAAATCTCCACTAAAATCAATTATTTGCTAAGTACCCAAGACGCGGATGGTTACTTGGGAATTTATGATAAAGAATTACGCTACAATTTCAATGATGAGAATGGAGAACTATGGTCAAAGACAACTCTTTGTAGGGCTTTGCTTGCATGGTATGATTATTCTAAAGACAATCGGGTTTTAAACGCTGTGCTGCGTTGTGCTGATAATGTAATTACAAATTACCCTATCAATGCTTCACATCCATTTGCTACAAAAAATCCTTATGCGGGTGGGTTAACACATGGACTTGCTTTTACAGATGTTTTAGAACAGTTGTATGTTATTACAAAAGACCACAAGTATTTAGATTATATCCCCTTTTTATACAACGATTTTTCAAAGCAGAATTTAAATGAAGACGCACAACAATTTAAGTTGATGAAGGCTTCAGTTCCATTAATGGGTCATAGTGTGCATACCTATGAACATCTTAGAACAGTTGCAGCGGCGTATCAGGCAACCGGAGATGCATCACTCAAATTAACCTTAGATGGCTTTCTGCAAAAGATCAATCAAGTAACAACAGCTTCTGGAGCTGCAATTGGGGATGAATTTATAGGTGGTAGAAAGGCTGATGCTACCAATGCAGGTTATGAATACTGTTCTTTATTAGAATTGATGGATGCATATATCAGCTTATATAAGAAAACAAATGACCCTAACTATGCCAACAAGATCGAAAAATTATTTTTTAATGCAGCCTTAGGTGCGTCTCATCCAACTGAAAGTTCAATCTGTTATTTAAAGACAGATAATAGCTATGCGTTAGAGGGAGGAAAGAATGGGGATCAATCAGATAAAAATCAGACTCGTTATAGGTACTCTCCGGTACATAAAGAAGCAGCGGTTTGTTGTGTTCCAAATGCAGGAAAAATTGTTGCATCTTATGTTGAAAATATGTGGTTCCAGAATGGAAATAATGTGTTAGCTCTTTTATTAGGTCCAAGTGAATTAAAGTTTAACCTAAAAGGGAATCCCATTACGATCAAAGAAATCACCAGTTACCCATACAGTAATAAAATTTCTTTTAAAATAACCAATAAAAAAAGTGAACGATTTAGTTTGATCATTAAAAAGCCGGAGGGGGTTGAAAAATTGATTTTGAATATGCCTTATGAAGAAAAGGGTGGCTACATTCAAGTCAATAGAATATGGAAAAATGATGATGAACTAATTGTACAAATGGATATGATCGTGCAATCACATCATACAGCTCAAGGAGAACAATATTTCATGTATGGCCCGCTTGTTCTGGCACATCCTATTGATGCAAAACAACAGATTACTAAGAATTACAGTGTAGCCGGACTAAAAGAAATGACTTACACTGCTTTCGACAAGTCGATTTATCTTTATACTGGAATGCCAGTTACAAAAATGGAATCATTAAATGATATTCGTTTCAGTACTACCATGAAGGAAAGTACAACTGGGAAAATTGTACCACTCGAATTAATTCCAATGGGTAAGACCATTTTGAGGCAAACAACTTTTAAAAAAGCAGATTAATTTTTTTGAATGACACATAAAATTCGATTAACCATTGTTTCCTTTTTATTGATCATTGTTGCTTCTGCACAAATAAATACTAGATCTTTTTCTCAGCCGCCAGTTTGGTCTAAGAATGCGATCTGGTATCAGATTTTTGTAGAACGATTTAATAACGGCGATAAAAAAAATGATCCTACACCCGAAACGGTGAACACCCCTTTTTTAAAACAGTTCGTTCCTAACGATTGGGCAGTTACTTCTTGGACATCCAACTGGTATCAGTTAGATAGCTGGGCAAAAAATGCAGGAATGAATATTAGTGCAAATCTTCAAAACAGAAAGTATGGTGGTGATCTTGAAGGTGTCCTGCAGAAATTACCTTATCTACAGTCATTAGGTGTAAATGCACTCTTTCTAAATCCCATCAATGATGCGCCTTCTATGCATAAATATGATGCAAGGAATTACCATCATATCGATGTCAATTTCGGTCCAGATCCGGCAGGAGATCAAAAAATTATTGCGTCTGAAAATCCTGGAGATCCGAAAACTTGGAAATGGACCTCTGCCGATCAACTTTTTTTAAAATTAGTGAAGGAAGTGCATCGTAGAGGAATGAAAATTATTATCGACTATTCATGGAATCATACCGGGACAAGTTTTTGGGCTTGGCAGGATATCATTAAAAATCAAGAAAAATCTGCCTATAAGGATTGGTACGATATCCAATCATTCGATGACCCTACTACACCACAAAATGAATTTGCTTATAAAGGTTGGTTGGGAATTAATAGCTTACCAGAGTTGAAGAAAGTTAATATAACTAGTCCACGTGTCACAGGTCATCCATATGAAGGCAATATCAATGAAGGTGCTAAAGCACACATTTTCGCAGTTACAAAAAGATGGTTGGCACCAGATGGGAATAATGAAAATGGTGTAGATGGCTATCGATTAGATGTGGCCGACCAAATTGGAATGGGCTTTTGGAGAGAATTTCGCTCACAAGTTCGTAACCTAAAACCTAGTGCTTATTTAATTGGAGAGATTTGGTGGGAACAATGGCCCGATAAATTGATGAACCCTGCACCGTATACAAAAGGTGATGCGTTTGATGCAGTTATGTATTATCAAACCTATCGTCCCGCTAGATACTTTTTTGCGAAAAATGATTTTTCAATCGATGCTAAAACTTTTAAAGATAGTTTAGAAGTACAATGGGCAAGGGTGGCTAATGCAAATCGATATGCCATGATGAATGTATCTTCTTCACATGATGCCCCAAGATTGTTGACTGATTTTTTTAATCCCAATAAATATAAATTTGGAGCTACACCAACTGATAACAATCATTATAAAATTGGTAAACCCGATCAAGAAACCTATCAACGCCTTAAACTGTATTTGGTTCATCTGTTCACAACCATTGGTGCTCCACAAATATATAATGGTGAAGAAATGGGAATGTGGGGAGCCGACGATCCATTTAATAGAAAGCCAATGATGTGGAAAGGATTCAACTTCGCCCCTGAAACTCAGAACTATTTTCAACAGGGTGAGAAAAAATTTGACTCACTGGCATTTAATCAAGACCAATTTAATTGGTATCAAAAACTCATCCAAATTCGAAAAGCCAATCCTGTACTTTCTTCAGGTAGCATCAGCTTTATAGTTGCCGATGGAAAAAAACTGGCCTACAAAAGAACTGAAGGTGAAAACGAACTACTAATTTTCTTTAATTTAGAAGATCAAAATTCTGAATTTGATCTCCCTTCTAGTGGTAAATATCAAGACTTATTAACCAACCATTTATTGGAAGGGAATAAATTTAAAATGACACCTTCAAGTGCTATGATCTTAAAAAAAATCAAATAAATTCTATGCGCAAACTCTTTACCATTTTAAGTATTTTCATTTCGATAGGGTTGCTTCATGCCCAGCCGCTTCCAAAAGTTCAGAAAGGAACCATTGAGAGAATTGAAAAATTGTCTTCGAAATTTGTTGATGCAAGAAATGTAGACGTTTGGTTGCCAGAAGGGTATTCGGCCAAAAAAAAGTATGCTGTGTTATACATGCACGACGGACAAATGCTTTTTGATAGTACCACAACCTGGAACAAAAAATCATGGGATGTAGATAAAACTGTGAGCAGGTTAATTGAAGAAGGAAAGCTTCAAGATTTTATCGTTGTAGGCGTTTGGAATGGAGACAAAAGCAGACATGCAGATTACTTTCCACAAAAGCCTTTTGAAAGCCTTGATGCTGCTCAAAAAGAAGCTGTACTAAATTCTGCTCGAAATAATGCTGTGTCAATATTTGGCAACTACAAAATTCAATCTGATGGCTATTTAAAATTTTTGGTTCAGGAACTTAAACCATTGATTGATAAAAAATATGCTACCAAAAAAGATGCTGCACATACTTTCATTGCTGGAAGTAGTATGGGCGGATTGATCTCGATGTATGCGATCTGCGAGTATCCTACCATTTTTGGAGGTGCTGCTTGTTTGTCAACACACTGGCCAGGAATTTTTATAACAAATAACAATCCCATCCCTGATGCCTTTGTTGCTTATATGAAAAATCATCTCCCTAACCCAAAGAACCATAAAATCTATTTTGATTATGGAGATAAAACCCTGGATGCTATGTATCCGCCATTGCAAAAGAAAGTTGATGAGCTAATGACAGAAAAAGGGTTCACTGATAAAAGTTGGATGACTAAATTTTTCCCAGGTCAAGATCATAGTGAAAACTCTTGGAAGGATCGCTTTGAAATCCCACTTCAATTTTTGCTTGGGAAATAATTACTCTAAAATCACAAATGAATAGTATAAATACTTTTCCCTAAGCCTGAACTGTCATTTCATTTGATGACTCATCGGTCGAATAAGAAAACTGCTTTTTTAAGCCCATGATAGGTTTCTCAAATAGATAATAGCTCGAGTAAGAGAATACGAATAAGAGGATTAAATTAATAGCATAAGAAAAGTATGGGTTTAAAGCAATGGATCTAAAACCATTTGCTGGCGACAAATAAACAGTCATTGCCTTGATATAAATGCCCATCATTATATAATGCATTAAGTATATACCATAACTCAATTCCCCAATTTTCATCATTACTTTATTCTCTATAATATGGTTTTTAATCCATCCATCTTTTATGTTGATAGTTATATGAATTAACATTACTGAAATGATACTATCAAAGAACCCGGAAAGTAAATTTATATAGCCTGAATCATTTGAAAAGGATAGATAAAAATGAAATAGCAAAGCTAGTGGAAATGCTATTTTCAAAACTTTATGAAAGCTCTTATGAATTGATGTATCATATTTTAAGTAAGCGTATATGCCGCCAATCCCAAAAGCATGCATACAGGAAGGCATAAGTATATATCCAAAATTATTATTTAAAACTGTGGCAGTAAATATTGTAGTAAAAATTCCAATCAGAATCGAAAAAATAAATACAAATTTTAAATATCGTTTATTTAATAAAACGATTAGCCAAGGCCAAATAAGATAGAATTGTTCTTCAACTGATAAAGACCATGTATGTGAAAAATTATTCCAATGCTGCGTTTTATAGAAAAATATATTACTTGTATAAGTCAAGTGCCAGAAAATGGTTTCATTTAATAATGGGTATTTAATAATAAACAGGCAGAAAATTATCAAATAATAGATTGGAAATATTCTTAGCGCTCTACGAATGATAAAATTCTTAATGATCCCTAGCTTATTTGCTTCATTATTTTCTCTAGCGTTTAACAAAATGGAAGTGATTAAAAAACCACTGAGTACGAAAAATAAATCAACTCCAAATGTGCCACTGGGGGTAATGGACTTAAAGAAGGAATTAACTGCAGGGCCAAAATCAAAAGGCAATTTCCAATGCTCTAGAATTACAAAAATTACCGCAAAAGCCCTTAGTGTATCCAGTCCTTTAATATATTTCATGAATATGACAAATTGTAGAACCTACTAACGAATTAAATCAGACAATCGGTATATCTACCTATAGTTTTAAGTACAAAAGAGTATTAAATGATTAAAAATTATTGGTATTTCAAATAAAGTAATATCTTTTGATACAAAATAACTCTATGTCAAAACGGTTGTTGTCGCTCGACTTTATGCGTGGATTGATCATGGTATTCTTAATGCTTGAAAGTGCTGGCTTGTATGAACATCTAAATGCAACTGTTGAAGGATCTTGGATCCAAATTATAACCGAGCAATTCTTTCACCATCCTTGGAACGGACTCAAATTCTGGGATTTGATTCAGCCAGGCTTTATGTTTATGGCAGGAACCGCAATGGCCTATTCATTGCAGCGCCAACAAATGGAGGGGGTAAAATGGGTCGACTCATTTAAAAAAGTTTTAAAACGTTCTGCCTGGCTTTTTTTCTGGGGTGTATTAGATTATGCAGTTCGCCCTAAGGGATTGTCGTTTGAGTTATGGGATGTGCTTACTCAATTGTCGTTTACTACCCTCGTAGCTTTTATGATATTTAGATGGGAGGCAAAATGGCAACTACTCTTCAGTTTGGGATTATTATTGTTAACCGAAATTTTGTATCGATATACTCGTGTACCAAGCTTTGATCAACCATTCACCGACCAGCAAAACTTTGGGAACTATATTGATCTCATCTTGATGAACAAAATCAATAAAGGGGGATGGGTTGCAATCAATTGCATTCCAACTGCTGCTCATACCATCTGGGGCGTATTAGCAGGTAAGTTGCTGTTGTCAAATCAAACAGCAAATTCTAAAACAAAACAACTCTTAATTTTCGGCTTTATATTTCTACTGATAGGTTTTGGAATGGATGCAACTATAACACCTATCATTAAAAGAATTGCGACAAGTTCCTTTGTTTTTGCTTCAGGTGGATATTGCTTATTGTTTCTTGCACTTGCTTATTGGTGGATTGATATCAAACAACATAAGAAAAATCTTTTATTTTTTACTATAGTGGGTACGAATTCAATATTCGTTTATTTATTCATTGAAATAGTAGGGAATAGATGGTTCAATGTATACATACAAGCCATTGGCAAGGGCTCTCTTCAAGTATTTGGATTCTCAGAACATTTTATAGGAATAGCCAGTGCACTTGCAATTTTTGCATTAGAATGGAACCTGTGTAAATTTCTTTACAAAAAGAATATATTTTTTAAAATATAGGTTTCTATTTAAGTATGTGAAAATTGAGCGTTATTTTTTTCTCGATTAAGAGCTTTCGCCAATCAATGAATAGTAACATGCATAGGATGAATATGCCAAGTACAATGCCCGAAAGACTCTTCCAAGTTAGAAAACCTTGTAAAAAACTAGCAGTATTATTGGCCACATAATCGCCTGTAAATACCATTAGCATATCACTTAAAAACTTGCCTACTAAAAATGTAGGCACTATATAAATCGCTTTTATTTTAGCAATACCTGCCGCTGTAAATAATGTAGTTGTGGGTAATGGCATTAATGTATAAAGCAAAACAAATAACTGAATTTTCCATCCTTTTTCTGCAAGCTTGCCGCCAATAAAATGTAGGTCTTCGTTTTTTTCAACTTTAATAAATCGATCTGATAAATAAGGGATATACAGGAATAAAGTATACCTACCCAAAGCAGAGCCTAAAACCCCTGAAATTAAAACAAACCAAATGTTTAAATCAAACTTCATTTGAAAGAATACCATCACTGTCCATGCAGGTGGACCAAAGAATGGAAGCAAGTCGACCAAAAAAGCGGCAGCAAAAACAGATAGATAATACCACATATCTATAGAAAGTTACTTAAAGATTCTTAATTATCTACATCTATAATGGAAGCTCGCTTATCTGACGGATTTCGTTTGTCGTATTTTAATTTGAATTCGGATAGGTTTGGTTGATATTTCCTTTTTCTTTTTAACTCATATCCATAAACAGCCTTTCCTAGATCATTTAAAAAAGGATGACCAATACTTTCATACTCATACTTGTCATCATTTAGAATGCCATCCATGTTGACATAGATAGTAGAAGAAAGCATAAATTCTATCTTGTTTTTTAGATCTACTACGTACGATACATCTGTAAGAAAGCCATAAGCCCAACCCACTTTATTAAAGACCCGAATATTAGAAGGCATTTTATGTGTACTATCTTGAAAATAGAATTTTACATAACTATCATAAAATATCGAATCGTTGTATTTGGGGTAACTGGTTTCGGATGGGTATTGCGACAAATATTGCAGCGCAAAATCTCGATCTTCTTTTTGTATCTGAAATCTTTGTTTTTCAGGCACTGAGTTTGGGAATAAAAACGATTGAAGGATCTGCTGAAAATCTTCTAATGGAATATAATTGTGTTTGGTAAAATCAAAGGGCTCATTGATCAGGCTATCATTCTTATTCAGATATCTTTTCCCTAATAAAAAATGCTTAGTGAAGTCAAATGGTTTTGTATTATATCCGCCGTCTTGCTCATATAAGGTTGAACCATCTGCTTGTAAGAATCGAATTGGATTGGTATGTCTATTTTGTTCTTCAGAGTAGCCCATAAATTGGCGCGTTATTCTTAAACGATCATAGCCTTTATTGTACAGCCTATTGTTGATAGCTTCCTGCCCCATAAATTGATACATTCTGTTGTAGGGATCATTTTCGCTAATCAAAAAAGCTCTCTTGATAAAATTGGCAATGCTAGGATAGCCAGTTTCAGAAGTGCTATCTTTTAGGAGCAGTTTTTGCCCCGAATAATTACTATCATATTGCATCCTAGTAAATTTGTTCAATCCTGGTTTTTTTATCTCGTTTAGTTTTTCTAATGATAAAAAAGCCAATGGCATTTTCACCATCGACGCTGGATTATAATAATTATCTGCATCGTAATTGTAATAGTAATTTTTAAAACTAGGGTTGTTCTGTTTGTCTCTATTGATTTGCGTATAAATGATCTGCAGCCGATACGAAGTTGGATCTTGTAATACATTTTTAGAAACCCTGCTCTTCATTTCTTGCATGATCTCTAATACTAAACTATCCGTTTTTGGTTGCGACATGGAATTGAATCCCACAAATAGGCAAACGATTGAAATGATTTTTTTTAGCATAAACTAAGTTACAAAAAATACACCTCGATTATTCTGAATAGAACTGATTAGTTTTGTTATGAAATTTATTTTATGACAAAGCTGTTTACTCCACTCACTATCAAGTCGATCAGTTTAAAAAACAGGATCGTAATTTCTCCCATGTGTCAGTATTCGGCTGAAGATGGATACGCCAATGATTGGCATTTAGTTCACTTAGGAAGCAGGGCTGTTGGTGGTGCTGGTTTAATTATTTCTGAAGCCTGTGCTGTTTTACCAGAGGGTAGAATAACGCCTAACGATCTTGGAATTTGGAAAGACGATCATATTCAAAATTTGAAAAGAATTACTGCCTTCATAGAAACTCAGGGTGCAGTACCTGCGATACAATTGGCACATGCTGGAAGAAAAGCTAGTTGCGCACAACCATGGAAAGGTGGAACACTCTTGAAAACAGAGGAAGAGGGTTGGGATACTGTAGCGCCTAGTGCTATAGCTTTTAATGATCAGTATTCTTTACCCCATGCACTAAGTGTAGATGGAATAGAAGACGTCATCGATGCATTTGGGGCAGCTGCAAAGAGGTCTTATCAGGCAGGTTTTAAAGTTGTTGAAATTCATGCAGCACATGGATATTTATTACACGAATTTTTGTCGCCCAAATCAAATCTTCGGACAGATGAATATGGCGGCAGTTTCGAAAATAGAATTCGTATAGTTTGTGAAGTTGTAAAAGCAGTAAAAGCCAATTGGCCTGAAACCTTCCCGATATTCATCAGGATCTCAGCAACGGATTGGGTAGAGGGTGGTTGGACAATCGACGAATCAGTAGCTCTTTCTAAAATATTAAAATCATTGGAGGTAGATCTGATCGACTGCTCAACTGGGGGAAACATACATCAAGTTAAAATTCCTATCACACCAGGATATCAAGTGCCATTTGCCAAACAGATCAAAGCTGAAACGGGTATTTTAACTGGTGCTGTTGGTTTGATTACTGATGCAACACAAGCAGAAAGCATATTATTGAATAACGATGCCGACCTCGTTCTCATAGCGCGAGAATCGCTTCGCGACCCATATTTTCCATTACATGCTGCAAAGGCCTTGAATGAACAAATTGATTGGCCATTGCAGTATGAACGTGCAAAAAAATAATTATAGAGCTAGTCCACCAGAAGCTTCAATACGTTGACCCGTGATCCACCCTGCGTCATCTGAACAAAGAAAATCAAAATGCGTTGGTTGCCATTTCTAGGTGGTTTCAGGTCGCTTTAAAATATACTACCTTCACATGCAAAGAAAGAAGGGGTAAACCAGCCCAATAGACATCGGAACCAATGCCCAAGGCCAGGACCTAAATTCAGTAATTGTTTCCTGAAAGAAATGGCGGTAGGTAGTAGACAAAATTTTGTATTCAATTTAGCTATTGGATATCCATTTTAATTGTCTCTCTTTCAAATCGGCAACAATTTTTTCGAACAAAAGTTAGTATTTTAATCAGTGAATCAAAATGGAGCTCTTAAAATGACAGATAAAAAAATTCGAATCGCAATAGTGGATGACCATAGAATTGTAATTGATGGCATCGTAGCATTATTAAAAGGGAATGATAGTATTGAAGTAGTTGCTACTAACATTTCTGCTATAGCGATGTTGCAGACCTTAGAATCTTTACCGATTGACCTATTGCTTACTGATATTGTGATGCCTGAAATGAATGGGGACGATTTTGCGAGAAAGGTTAAAAAGCTTTTCCCGGAAATTAGAATTTTGGCATTGAGCATGAGTGGCCAAGGCGATACGATTGATGGTTTGATCAATGATGCCGATATCTGTGGGTATGTGTTAAAGAATATTAGCAAACAAGAATTGATTGATGCTATACAGAAAATTGCAGCAGGGGGTATCTACTTTAGTGAGGAGGTATTAAAGGAATTAGAAAAATATAGTGATCAAAGAAAAAACACCGATACTATAAACATCACCAATAGGGAAAAGGAGATCATTCTATTAATAGAAAAAGAATATTCGAACAAACAAATAGCAGAATCGCTTTTCATCAGTGAACGAACTGTTGAAACACATCGGAAAAATATATTTAGAAAAACAAATACTAATTCTGTTATAGGGTTGATCAAATATGCCTATCTGCACAAATTAATTTAAGGCCTATTTATTCGTGGTTGTAACATTTAGTACAACTTGCACATTGTTAGAAAGGACAAGACTGCCACTTCCAATTAAGAAGTCTCTACGATTGATTGTGAATTCTCCTTTAAATAGATAGCCCGCCCTTTCTTGGACCCCACTAAATTCAAATTTAACTTCTTTAGTAACCCCTTTAATAATTAGGTTCCCAGAAAACCAATACCTTCCTTCTAGACCTGTTCTGGTGATTGATTTAGAAATAAGATAAATAGCTGGATACTTGTCTACATAGAAATAATCCTTAGATTTTAAATGTGTGTCTCTACTTCTATTTTTTGTGAAAATAGTATTTGCCTCTATACTAATTTCAAAACTAGAATTTTCAAGTTTATGGGGATTGAAATAAATATCGCCTCTTAGTCCATTAAAGCTACCCTCCGTTGAGAGCCCAAAATTGTTGATAAAAAATTTCACGGTTGACGCCCTTTCAACTGGTATATAGTTCTGCGAATAGCCTTTGATTGAATAAAAACAAAGTATTAATAGAAATATGGACTTAAATTTCATCGGTTCATAATTTTCGGTGATCAGTTTCAAAAATAACTAATGTTCTTATCAGATAATTTAGTTTTTCTGCTTAGCTAAAAAAAAGCAGGCTTTTATCTAAAATGCTTTAATTTTTACTACACTTTGCTAGAGGTCTCATCGTAATTCATAAATAAATTTAAACATATGTCTTCAGGGATAATGCTAAGAATTGTAAAGGTGTTTGCTGTAATTCTTCTTATTGCCATAATTGTATTCTTTGGCTATGGTTCAGCATTTTTTGAAAAATCCAGCAATAGAGTAACGCTGAAAACAACTCACGTTAAAGGGAATAGTTGGTACGATTCTATCGAATTTATAGGAGATCTACACTGCGATGCATTATTATGGAATCGAGATTTAAATGTAAGACATAACTATGGCCATGTGGATATTCCACGAATGCAAGATGCGAATATGGCTTTACAGGTTTTTACAGTTGTTAGTAAAACGCCTCGTGGGATTAATATTGAACAGAATTCCGATAATACAGATAATGTTGCGATACTTAGTTTGGCCCAATTGCAACCCTGGATAAACTGGTTTAGCATCAAAAAAAGGGCACTTTGGCAATGCAATCAATTGTATAAATATGCAGAAAAATCGAATGGCAATTTTAGGGTCATAAATAGTCAGAAATCCTTGCAGCAATTCATCAATGATCGAAAATCAAATAAGCAACTTACAGCAGGAATGCTAGGTTTAGAAGGTGCACATTGCTTAGAAGATTCATTAAGTAGCCTGAATGAGTTTTATAAAGCCGGTGTTCGCTATATCGGCCTCACCCATTTTTTTGACAATGAGTGGGCAGGATCGGCGCATGGGATGGTTAAAGGGGGACTAACCGCAAAAGGAATACTACTAGTACATCAGATGCAAGAAATGCATATGATCATTGATCTGGCACATGCATCGCCTAAAACTATTGATGATGTACTGGCTAATACTACCTCGCCTATGTTAATCTCTCATACTGGCATCAAAGCTATGTGCGACAATCGAAGGAACTTATCTGATGCACATCTTATTGAAATTGGCAAGAGAAATGGGCTTGTTGGAATAGGTTTATGGGAAACCGCCGTTTGTGGTACCGATGCAGATGCAACTGCTAGGTCAATTCGTTATGTTGCCGATAAGATTGGCGTTGATAAAGTAGCCTTAGGATCTGATTTTGATGGGGCTACCAAAACCCATTTTGATGTAACCGGACTACCACTGATTGCTGCCGCCCTGGAAAATCAGCATTTCACAAGGGCAGAGATAGAATTGATCATGGGTGGGAATATGCGCAATTTTTTCTTGAAAAACCTAGCAGTTGAATAGCTAATTGTAGTTGAATTACTACAAAAATTTGGTGTTTTACGTTATTCATGGTAAGTAGAATAAGGAGAACCTTTACGTTGTAATTGAGAGGTATAGCAACCCTTTAAAAACAATTTTTAAGTATCCCCTAATTCTATAAGCAATGCCAAATTCTACTTATCAACCCTTACAGGTTCATCAGAAAAGAATCATCTCTATTCTTGTCTTAGCTATTTTGGTGATTGGATTCCTAGTTTTTTTAATCTTAGACAATCTAGGAACAACCAGTGAAACTTATCGATGGATGTCGGTCTCCATCGGAATCTGCTTTATCGGGTTTATTTGCTTTTCATTGTATCAAATGTGGAAAGGAATGAAACTGTTGAAAAAAGCACAGCTGAAAGGAAAATTAAGCGAAGCCAAATATCAGTATATCATCGATAACGTTGCCTCAGTTGTATTTACAACCGATTTGGAAGGCAATTTTAGTTTTGTTAGTAAAAGATGCGTGCAACTAACAGGATATGCTCCAGAGGAATTACAAGGTGAACATTTTACAAGCATATTGGATCCTATTTGGAAAGAACGGGTGATCGAAAATTATTATCATCAATTCACACAACAGGTTCAAGAAACGATTTATGAATTCCCTATGATCAGCAAAAATGGTTATAGAAAATGGGTAGAGCAGTGTGCTATCTTGATGATGGAAAATGGTAATCCAATCGGATTTCATTGCATCGTTCGAGATATCTCAGACAAAAAACAAATGCAATTAGAACTTGAAGAGACAGAGAAAAATTTAAAACATCAACAGTTTCAGTTACAATCAGTATTAGATAATACAACTTCAGTCATTTTTATTAAGGATTTGCAAGGAAAATATACTGTAGCCAATCAACGATTTATGGATTTGTTGCAGGTGAACAAGAGCCAGGTGATTGGATTTACAGACTATCATTTTACCAATAAAGAACAAGCAGATTATTATGCTTCTTTAGATGCGAAAGTGATGTTAGAAAGAAAGCCAATAGAAATTGAACAGGTAGTGGAAGGTCCGAATGGTCCAGTTAATTTATTACTCATTAAATTCCCTTTACTAGACCAGAATAATAATGTATTCGGAATTAGCGGTATCGCAACAGATATTTCAGAAAGAACTCAGTATCAGAAAGAACTGATTAGCGCAAGACAATCGGCCGAAAATGCCAAACTTTTACAGGAACAATTTTTGGCAAATATGAGTCATGAAATTCGTACACCGATGAATGGAATTCAAGGCATGACTAATTTATTACTAGAAACACAATTAAATAGTGTACAAGAAAATTATACAAGTATTATTAAAAGATCAGTGAATAATTTACTTGTCATCATCAACGATATTCTTGATTTTTCAAAAATCCAGGCTGGAAAATTAGCCATTGAGGAAATTGGTTTTGATCTGAAAGAATCAATCAATAGTATCAAACCTTTGTTTGCACACAGACTCAAGAAAAAACATTTAGAGTATGAATTAAATATCGATAGCAATGTGCCTAGTTTTTTAACTGGAGATCCATACCGCCTGAATCAAGTACTGATTAACCTAGTAGGTAATGCAATTAAGTTTACTGAAAAAGGAAAGATTGAATTGAGTGTGACATTACATAATGCCACTGAAGAAAATGGCACTTTACGCTTTTCAATCAAAGACTCTGGAATTGGAATATCAAAAGACAAATTGCAATCTGTATTTGAAAGCTTTTCTCAGGCAGGTGACGATGTGGCAAGAAAATATGGTGGTACTGGTCTTGGATTAACCATAAGTAAACAACTTGTAGAGTTGCAAAAAGGAAAAATTTGGGTGAACAGTGAAATCGGAATTGGTTCTGAGTTTGTATTTGAATTGCCCTATCGATTTGCAGCTGAAAATGAGGTGAAGGGAATTCAAAGATTAGCAGATTTTGACTTCTCAAAATTGTTAGCTGGTACTAAAGTATTAGTTGCAGAAGATCATTCTGTGAATCAAATCTTAATTGAACACGTTTTAAATACGGTTGGGATCTATCCTTCCATTGTTAATGATGGTAAAGAAGCGATTGAAAAACTAAAAACAGGTGAAAAATTTGATGTGATTTTGATGGATTTGCAAATGCCAATATTAGATGGATATAAAACAACCGATCTCATAAGAAACGAGTTGAAAATTTCAATTCCAATTGTTGCCATGACTGCAACTGCCATGAAAGGGGAAATTGAAAAATGTTTAGAAGCTGGGATGACAGACTATATGTCAAAACCATTTGAGTTTGTTGACCTATACAAAAAGTTATGTGCTGTTCTTAATTTAAATATCAATGAAATGCAAGAACCTGTAAAAATTAATGAGCAAAAAGAAAATTTGAATAAGGTGAATGTGATCAAACCATATAATCTCAGCTACTTTGAAAAGATCATGAAGAAAAAAGATCTTGTGGGGCTTTTAAAACCACTTTTCGAAAGTTTAAATTTAGATATTCAATTAATTGAGGAGGCAAGTAAATTAGCTGATTGGTCAACCGTTGCCAAAATTGCCCACAAATTAAAAAGTAGTGTAGGTTATATAAAGGCCAATGAATTGTATGCAGTGCTTCAAGAAATCGAGATCAAAGCGATTAGTCAGGATAAAAAAGACCAGGTAGTAACGGAGATTGCACCTATGAAGCGTTTAGCGGATGATGTAAAAAGGCATTTGGCTTTAGAGATCAAAGCATTGACAAATGAATTGGCCGTTGCCTGTTAATCAACTTAATTGATCAATATTATTTAAAAGGTTGCTTTTTAAAGCAGCCTTTTTTGTATAAAATAAAAAGCTTCAAAATTCGTTTATTGCCTGATGTGTTCAGTTGAATACCGAAACAGTCAATTTAGAGCAAATGAAGCGATCAGTTTTCCCCTTAATTTCTTTACTCTTTCTCTTATTTTCCTTAAAGAGTCATGCTCAACTCATCAGTAAGCCTTTTGGCATTAAAGTATGTGGTCCGGAATTTGGGGATTCTAAGCTTCCTGGAGTTTTTGGGGTAGACTATATCTATCCTGATTCAGCTGAATTAAAATACTTCTATGATAAAGGATTTAGAATGATTGATCTGCCTTTTCGATGGGAGCGGGTTCAGCCAGTAATAATGGGCGATCTAGACTCTGTTGAAATGAAACGCATGTTTACTTTGTTAGAACAATGTAACACAATTGGGTTACAGGTGAAATTGACACTGCAAAATTTTGGCCGATATAACAAAGGTGACATATCCTATGTGATAGGATCCAAAAGTCTGCCTTCTGCTGCCCTTGAGGACGTTTGGAAAAGGTTAGCAGATGCATTCAAGGATTTTGAAAATATTTATGGCTTTCAAATCATGAATGAGCCGCATGATATGTATGAAACATCTTGGTTTAAAATTGCCCAAGACGCGATTAATGGAATTCGCTCTGTTAATAAAGTGCATGCAATTTTTATTTCAGGTACAGAATATGCAAACGCACCCGATTGGAAAGTAAATAATGATCAGCTTAAACAATTGGTTGATAGTTGTGATAATTTAATTTATGAAGCACATTGTTATTTTGATCGTGATTTTACTGGGCGATATTTAAATGCTAGTGGCTCTACAAATAAGGCTTATGAATACAATATTGTAAATGCAAATGCTGGAATTGAAATCATAAAACCCTTTGTGAAGTGGTTAAAGAAAAATAAAAAGAAGGGATTTATTGGGGAATATGGGGTGCCTGATGACGACCCAAGATGGCTTGTGGTTCTTGATAAATTCTTAAGTTATATTAGTGAAAATGGAATCAATGGTGCTTATTGGGCTGCCGGTCCATGGTGGGGTACCTACCGTTTATCAGTTGAACCTAGAGATGGGATGGACAGACCTCAGATGCAGGTGATTGAAAAGTATCTTTCCATAACACATTAAATTTAAGGAACAGTTTTTCGATAGTATTGCTGAATGCTCATTCAAAGCAAAAGTTTAACTTTAAAACTAGTTAAACAAAAATAGTGTTATGCAATTGCTAACTAGAGCCCTACTTATTCTTTGCTTCATAGGAATTATACAACAAGCCCAATCACAGGAAACGATTAAGCTTTATGCTACAAAGCCAACTGGTAGTGAGAATTGGAATTGGACAGAGCAAGAAAATTTCTCGAAATTATTTAATACCCAAGTTGTATTTAATGTAGTGGAACCAAGTTTGATGTTGTTTCAGCCGCCTGCAAGTATCGCAACTGGAACAGCTGTAATTATTGCACCTGGCGGAGGATTTCAAGCTTTATCCATCAATAGTGAGGGAGTAGAGGTTGCGAAATGGCTAAACTCAAAAGGGGTTACCTGTTTTGTGTTGAAGTATCGACTAGCAAAAACAATCAGTGATGACCCAGCATCAGAGATGATGCAAAAGTTAGCTGATCCCAAAAAATTTGAAACTGAGAACTGGCCTGTCATTCCGTTAGCAACAAACGATGGTATTGCGGCAATGAAGTATGTAAGATCACATGCAGCGGCTTATAAGATCAATCCTAACAGGATAGGGTTTATGGGTTTCTCAGCAGGAGGTACTGTAACTATGGCTGTAGCATATAATGCTGACGAAGAAAGTCGCCCTGATTTTATTGCTCCAATCTATGCAGCTGTTGTTCCATCCATTGGATCAAATGTTCCTAAAAAAATAACGCCTGCATTTATAGCGGTAGCTGCAGATGACCAACTAAACCTTACATCTCATAGCATTGATATTTATAATCGTTGGATTCAAGCAAATCAGCCAGTTGAATTGCATGTTTTTGAAAAAGGTGGACATGGATTTGGTATGCGTAAACAATGGACTCCCTCTGATAAATGGATCGATTTGTTTGGTGAGTGGTTAAGGCAGCAGGGATGGCTAAGACCTTTGAATGAAGACCAATGGTCGGCAAAATTAACCCCCCAACAGTTGGAAGAAAGAAAGCAAACTGCAGAAAATAATTTTCACCAAGACTGGCCAAGTTTCAATCGCTTTGCTTCACTTAATAAACAATTGCCTAGCCCTTCCAAAAATGAGAAACGCGTGGTATTCATGGGAAACTCTATCACGGAAGGTTGGATTAATATGGATCCCTACTTCTTTGAGGGAAAACCTTTTGTGAATCGGGGAATTGGTGGACAAACCTCAGCTCAAATGTTGGTGCGTTTTAAGCAAGATGTGATTGATCTAAAAGCTTCTGTTGTTGTAATTCTTGCAGGTACGAATGATATTGCAGGTAATACTGGTCCGGCTTCAATAGAGATCGTTCAAGAGCACATCATTTCAATGGCAGAGCTTGCAAAGGCAAGCGGTTTAAAAGTGGTCATATCTTCTATTCTTCCTGTTTATCAATATCCTTGGAGGCCAGAAATAAAACCTGCAGAGACAATCATTAATTTGAATAATAATCTTAAGACCTGGGCCGAAAAAAATGCTGCCATTTATCTGGACTATTTTTCAGCAATGGTAGACGAAAGAAATGGATTGAAGTCAAATCTAACTTTTGATGGTGTTCATCCAAATATCGAGGGATATAAGCTGATGGAACCTTTGGTAGAAAAAGCGATTGCAGCTGCGTTGAAGATGCAATAGCTAGTTAAAATATTTTAAAAGAGTGGGGTGGCTTTTTAAGTTGGTCAATTCCAATTCTCCCAAAGGTTTCGGCATAAATCCGATGACTAGGGGATGATGTTCAGCCATTTCTAAATCAGCAGGGTTAACACTTGAAGAAAGGATGATCACTTTTATTTGATCATGAAATTGTTGAAATCGTTTGGTGAATTCCTCCAAAAATTCCCATCCATCCATTACTGGCATATTGATGTCAAGGAAAATGAGTGCGGGTAATAATTGATTTTCTGTGGGTAGTTTAGCCTGTGCTTCAAAATAATCTAATCCGAGTTCAGCTTTGTCTATTTTAATAAGGGTTTGGCAAAATAATTGCTCCCTTAAAATCAAATCGTTTAACATTAACACAATCGGATCGTCGTCTATACACATCGCAAGTTGAATCATACAATTCCTGCTTAAAGGTTATATAAATGTACTCCCTTTTTTTTTATATAAAGCGAAATCATCAAGCTTAAGAAGATATTGGCTGTTGAGTAGCATGACAATTATCAAGTTTTCAAGTCAACTTTTTGGTATCTTTATTTAACGATTTAAGAGCGATATGAACAAGGATTGTGTTTAGATGTTTTGTTGAAAAAGGCTTAGCTATTTGTCTCATATTGGGAAGTAATATCTAAATTGGGAAAACATATTATTTTATATGTTTGTATAATTAGTTTAAAATCAATAAATTAATTTTTGGATTTCTTTTTGTTGTATATTAAATTACAATACTGCCGTAATGACAAAATTAGTTAGCCAAAAGATCAAGTTCCTATACATCTTCTGTATGATGTTACTTGTTGTGATACATGGCTATAATTTAAATAATCGTGTATTAAGTCCCAATCAATTACAGCTTAACGATCCAACCTTTACGAATTTTGTAGAATTTTTTATTGCAAATGCAGTTTTGCGTTTTCGCATCCCATTGTTGATGACTATTTCTGGATTTTTGTTGGCACAGAGTAGTATAACTTCTTATGTAGACATGATTGTTAAGAAAATGCAGACTTTGATCTTGCCATTTCTTTTAATTGCAGCTACAAGTTTATTATTATGCTTCGCCATTGAGCAATTTTTTTATGCGTCATCAGAATTTGGGGTTTGGGGTAAAAAAATTGCTGATTACAGTTTAAATGATTTTGTGTACCGATTATTTGTTTCGCCCCTTCCTTTTCAGTTATGGTATTTAAAATCGGTTTTTACTTTGACGCTTTTATTTCCATTGATCAAAATTATCTTAAATCGGTTTCCTTATTTGTTTTTAGGAGCGCTCTTTATTTTATGGGCTGTTGCAGATAATGATGGTGGACTTAGAATGATTCGATTTAGTTTTTACTTTGTTTTGGGTGTATATATTGTTCAAGAAAAGATAAATATTGATAAAGCCCCTAAGTGGTTTTCTAGAACAAAATTCATGTATTTGTTTTTTGGTTCTGCACTACTAAAAACAATCGTTGCTTTTAAAGGCAATGTAATTTTTGGAGAATCTGCAGTATTTTTTGTACGTTTTTTATACGACGTAACAGCAGTTTTTGGCGTTATTTTAGTCTGGTATGGAATTGATTCACTAGTGCAGTATTGTAGCAATAAAAAATGGTACATATTCTTTGCACCTAAGTTTTTCTTCATTTATGCTTTTCACGCACCATTAATTACTTTCTTGATCGATCCCTATTTGAATTTATTTAAATTTATTCCTTTATCACACTTATTTTCTTTCTTCACGCTACCAGTAGTAGTTATTGCATTTTGTGTTGGACTGGATGTGATAGTTAGTGAATTTTTACCATCATTTTACTCCTTGTTTACTGGTGGCAGGGGCAGTGCTAAAAAAGGAGTAGGAAAAAATATGCAACCTACAATTAGTAATCATTATCAAAAAGTTAATGATGTATTGGCAAGGCGTTATGCCTTGTTTGCGAAATAGTTCTTTTATTAAAGTTACTTCCCAATTTTTAATATTTTTTTACTGCTTTACCAGCTGAACTTCAACATTTCATTCTATTTATTGACATTATATTTAAGTATGGTTTAATTTTTTTTTGAATGAATCATTGACTACTTTTAATTGGAATAGGAAATGTTGAAGTAGACCAGAAATCATTGAGACCAAAATTGCTGAATTGATAAAAGATATTTTTTTAATTGACGATGACGGACTGGTTAATTTTCTTAACCAAGAAATCATAAGAGAATCCTTTCCTGACAAGAATGTTCAGGCTTTTGAAAGGGCTACTGACGCCTTAGACGAATTAAAAAAGTTGGCTGAATCACCAAATTCAAACTTACCACTACTGATATTACTAGATATAAATATGCCTGTTATGGATGGTTGGGAGTTTTTAGAGGCATTTGATCGGTTACCCACAACTATATGCAAAAACTGTAAAGTTGTGATGCATACCTCTTCTATCGATCCAAGAGACTTGGAAAAGGCAAAAACATTCAGTTCTGTCACAGATTATATCAGCAAGCCGCTAACTAATCAGTCACTTTCCAAAATCTTCCTATCTTAACAAGCAAATTATCAATGCTTCAATAGACTTTATATCTTTGTAAAGAATATCCCTAATTTTTGATATAAAATATAATTGGTGAAAAAAATAGCTTTTTTTATATCCTTTACGTGTTTTGTTTTTTTAGCTCAGGGTCTGTGTGCGCAAACCACAATTGACTATTTTGCTAGTGGAAATGAAAAACTTGAGCAGAAAGATTACAAAGCTGCCATAAGGGAATACACAAAAGCGCTTGCTATCGAACCCAATAATGCAGACATTTATTTTAGTCGTGCCTATTGCAAAAGCATGGCAAATGATCATATTGGTTCAATCCAAGATTATACAAAGGCTTTGACAATTATTCCTACTATGCCCAATGTACATTACAACAGGGCAATAGAAAAAGCAGCGATCAATGATAATAAAGGAGCTATTCAAGATTTTTCAATTGCTTTAGAGAACGATCAAGACAATCCTGATATATATTTCAAACGAGGTTTAGCAAAGTCTGCGATGAATGACCATCTAGGGGCTATTGCAGATTTTAATAAAACAATTGCATTAGATCCAAATACCGAAAACATTTTCTTTAACCGAGGAATTGAAAAGGGCTATTTAAAAGATTATACAGCTGCAATTCTCGATTACAATAAAGCAATTAAAATAGATAGCTCTAATGCTGATATCTATACAAATAGGGCATTCGCATATATTGGTTTAAATAATTATCAAGCCGCAATCATTGATTTTAATAAGGCCATTTCTTTGGCACCCAACAAAGCCGAGCTATATTTTAACAGGGGACTTACCAGAGGATATATGAATGATCCTGTATCTGCCATAAAAGATTATACCAAAGCAATCGAACTAAATCCATCCACAACAAATGCTTTTTTTAACAGGGGGATAGAGAAAGGGCATTTAAAAGATTATAAAAGCGCATTGTTAGATTATAATAAAGCCATTGAACAAAACCCCGGGAATGCTGATATATATTTTAATAGAGCAATTGTAAAAAGTTATCTAAAAGATCCACAAGGGGCATTACAGGATTATAATAAGACAATCGCTTTAAATCCAAATACACCCAACGTTTTTTTTAATCGGGGAATAGAAAAAGCAGGTCTCGGTGATTATTCTGGATCAATCATTGACTTTAGTAAAGCCATTGAACAGAATGGTTCAAATGCAGATATATATTTCAGCAGGGGTGTTTCAAAAGTTGTTTTGAAAGACTATAATGGCGCATTAAAAGATTATAATAAGGCTATTGAATTAAATCCAGCTACCAATAATTTGTTCTTTAGTAGGGGAATTGCACGGGCTAATTTGAATGATCATCCTGGAGCTATTAAGGATTTCGATCAAGCGATTATGCAGAACCCTTCTAATGCCGACATTTATTTTAATAGAGCAATATCCAAGGCTAATCTTCATCAGAATTCAGAGGCTTTAAAAGATTATGATAAAGCCATTGAATTAAGTCCGAAAAATGCTACGATGTATTTTAGCAGGGCAGTAGTTAAATCAAATCTAAAAGACACTTTAGGGGCCATTCAAGATTATTCAAAATCAATCGAATTGAATCCTAGTAATACCAATGCCTATTTTAACAGAGGATTGGAAAAAATTGGGATGAAAAAATATTCAGACGCGTTATTGGATATCAATAAAGCTCTTGAATTGAGTCCGTCTAATGCCGACCTCTATTTTAATCGTGGTGTGATTAAAAACTATCAATTAGATTATTATGCAGCACTAGCGGATTATAATAAAGCCGTTAGTTTGAATCCGCAAATAGAAAACCTCTATTATAATCGGGGCTTAGTAAAAATGAATTTGAAAGATTATCAGCAAGCACTTTCGGATTTTGATCAAGCGATTAGGCAAAATCCTTCTGTTTCAGATATATATTTAAATCGAGCAGTCGCTAAGTCGAATTTAAAGCTTAATTCAGCTGCTATGTTAGATTATAATAAAGCCATAGAATTAAACCCGAAATCTGCCAACGCATTTTATAATAGAGGAATGGCAAAATTGGCATTACTAGATAAAACAGGTGCTTGTTTAGATTTGACAACCGCAAAAGATTTAGGCTCAGCTATAGCCGCAGAACAGTATGCAAAGTCTTGTAAATTGTAGTCCTTATTTTGTAAAAAGGCAATTTGTTATTGACGATTATTTTATAGCACTAGGTTTTACTTTTTAAATCGTTAAGAACCGCTGATTTCAGTCTATTTAGGCCACATACCTCAAATTTTCTGTATATTTATAGTAGTTAAATGGCCTATTCCTTTCGCCCACTCCTAATTGTATAGAGCCTATTGATAATTCAATTAAAGATTGAAATTTACCCAATGGATCCATTATTGAATTTGCAAGACAAGGAAGAAAATCAAAGAGCTGATTTTTTCGCCTTGATTAACAACATGCCGGATATTGTTTTTTCGTTCGACATGAATTTAAAATTGATCAATTTCAATATTGCATTTACAAAACTATGCATTGATTTATTTGGACATGCCCCTGTAATGGGCGTCCTAATTTTTGATTTATTTTCTGGGACAGATCAGGATATAATTAATAATCTCATCTCGAATGCTAGAAATGGTGAACACTATTCTCTTGAAAAGGAATTATCAAGAAATGGAATACTCAATTATTATGATATTTCATTGAATCCCATTATTAAGGAAAATGAAGAGCAAATAGGGATTTCAGTTTATGCTAAAAATATTACGGAAAAGAAAAAAGCGCAGAAAGACCTTCAGGATAGCCATGAAAGATATGAGTATGTAACTCAGGCAACATTTGATGCTATCTGGGATTTGAATTTAGAAGATGATGAACTGTATTGGGGAGAGGGATTTGAAAAACTATTTGGATATAAAAGCGAAGAAAATAAAGGTGATATCGTTTTATGGTATGAACATATCCATGAAGAAGATCGTCCAAGAATTTTAAATAGCATTAATGCCTTAATCAAAGGAAAAAATAATAATTGGTCGGAAGAGTATCGTTTCATGAAGGCGAACGGAGATATTGCTTTTGTTCGAAACAAAGGTCTTGTAGTAAGAAATGTCAATGGAAAGGGCATAAGGATGATTGGCGCCATGCAGGATATTACTTCTCAAAAAAAGGAAGAACAGCAGCTCAAATTGTTCAAATCTGTCATTACAAATTCCTCAGAAGTTGTTGTTATTACGGAAACTATGCCTATCGATGGTATCGGACCAAGGATATTATTTGTAAATGAGGCATTTACAAAACTTACTGGGTATACCTACGAAGAAATTATTGGAAAAACACCTAGAATCCTGCAGGGTCCACTTACAAATAAAGCTGAATTGGTTCGATTAAAAGAATCCATGAGAAAATGGGAGCCTTGCGAAATCGAAATTCTTAACTATAAAAAAAATGGTGAAACGTATTGGTCTAATATTTCAGTAATGCCACTTGCAAATGAAACTGGCCATTTTACGCATTGGATATCCATACAAAGAAATATTACTGAACGAAAAAAGGAGGCAATTGAAATAGCTTTTTTTTATGACTTAATACAAACAGTTAACAGCAATGAAGCTTTGGAATTGACTTTAAGTATTTGTATTGAAAAGATTAGTAAATATTTTGGTTATGCATATGCCGAGGCTTGGTTAGTAAATATTGATGACACCAAAATGCTATATAAAGCAAATTGGGCCAGCAATGAAAAAGCCGCAAAATTCAGAGATGCACCAACTATTTCGTCTTCCTCTCGTGGAAGAGGAATAATGGGAAAGTCATGGATCGAGAAAAAAATTCTTTATTTTGACGATATTCAGCATTCTGAATTTTTAAGCAAGAGTAACGCCGATTTTGCAGGACTTACTAGTGTTTTGACTTTGCCGATCTTCTATAATGAACGTGTCATTGCAATGTTCAATTTCTTTAACCACAAGCCCTTCACTTTTGAGCAGATCAGTTCAGATTTAATCAACAAAATCAGTAAGCAGTTTGGTTCGAGTATTCAAAAGTCTAGAACTGATGATGAACTAAATCGGTTTTTCAATTTGTCACCAGATTTGCTATGCATCATTGGCTTTGATGGGTACTTTAAAAAAGTTAATCATGCGGTAACTAAATTATTAGGATATACAGAGTATGAACTGCTGAGAAGAGAAATATCTAGTTTCTATGATGTAGGAAAGGAAGAAAATTTTGCAAATGGTAAAGACAACTTCCTAAATGAACAAAATATCGTGAACTATGAAAATAGAATTCTTACTAAGTCGGGCGAGATGAAATGGCTTGCTTGGACTGCAGTACCAATAGCGGAAGAAGATGTAATATTTGCAGTTGCAAAAGATATCACCGAGAAAAAGCAAATGGAGCTCGAAAGGGAAAATATTCTGGAAAGTATTTCTGATTGTTTTTATGCTTTAGACCGCAATTTTAATTTTCAATACTTAAACAAGCCTGCACAGGTTCTTTTAAAGAAATCATCAGAAGAGCTGATCGGGAAAAATGTTTTTGATATATACCCTTTTTTAATGGAGGGCATTTTTTATGAAAATTTCGAATTGTCTGTTAGAAAAAAAGTTCCTGTTCATTTTGAAATACAATTAAATGGCTCATCCAATTGGTATGAAGAAAGTTTTTATCCTACAGAAGACGGGGTCTCCATATTTTTTAGATCGATCAACGAGCGCAAGAAAATAGAAGAAGAAATAAAATCTGCATATACCCAGAAAAATACCATTTTAGAAAGCATCACAGATGGGTTCTTTACAATTGATAAAGAATATAAAGTAACCTATTTTAATAAGGAAGCAGAAAGGCTCCTCAAAGTAACTCGTTTTGAAATGTTGGGTAAATACTTATTTGATTTGTTCCCAGAGGCGATTGAATCCATTTCTAAACACGAATATTCTAGAGCATTAACAGAAAATGTAGCGGTACATTTTGAAGACTATTTTGAGCCGCTAAATACTTCATTTGAAGTAAGCGCTTATCCTTCTGAAATAGGGTTGTCTGTTTATTTTAAAGACATAACAGAGACGAAGAGATTGATTACATTGGAACAGCTGGAAAAAGAGGTCCTGGAAAGAAACACGAAACAGGATGCTATACTAAGTGAAACTATCAGTTACTATTTAGCAGGGATTGAGCAATTGCATCCTGGAATGACCTGCACTGTGTTAAGATTGGAGGGTAATGCTTTATTTAATTGGGCTGGACCAAGCATCAATCAAGAGTATGCTAACTCTATTAATGGTGTAGCTATTGGAGAAAACGTGGGTTCCTGCGGAACTGCAGCTTATTTAAAACAAAAGGTGCTGGTGTCTGATATCAATAGTGACCCTCGATGGACTAATTTTAAAACCCTTGCCCTAAAAGCTGGGTATCAATCTTGTTGGTCATATCCAATTATAAATTCCTTTGGAAATGTTCTTGGCACATTTGCCATTTATCATAAAGCAATTCGTTTCCCCAATATAGATGAAGAGAATAATATTTTAAGAGCGTTAAATATTCTAAAAGTAATTATTGAGAATAAACTCTTTGAAGAGGAACTCTTGCAAATGAATGAACGCTACAATCTCGTTACTAAAGCAACCAATGATATTATATGGGATTGGAATATTAAAACGGGAGAAGTTTATAGAACTGGGGATGGAGCGTTGTCGTTAATCGATTCTAATACTGATCTTTATAGTGGTACTAATGCATATTGGATCACAAGAATTCATCCAGATGATATAGATCGGATTACGGCAGAAATGAAATCTTTTCTTGAAGATAAAAGCCGTGTTTATTGGTCCTGCAATTATCGCTTCAGAAAGGCTGATGAAACATATGCAAACTTTTATGAAAAAGGCTATCTAACTAGAAATGAAAATAAAGAACCGGTTAGAATGATTGGCGCATCTAGAGATATTACGATGCAAATTCAAACCGAATTATTGCTAAAGGAATTAAACGACAAATTGCAATTGAGGGCTGACGAGCTTGCAAAGTCAAATGAAGAGCTTGAGAGATTCGCATATATAACTTCTCACGATTTGCAGGAGCCTCTAAGAATGGTAACAGGATTTCTTGATTTAATACAAAAAAGAAATGAATCAAAATTAGATGAAACAGCAAATAAATATATAGGTTTTGCAGTAGATGGGGCAAATCGAATGAAGCGTTTAATAAACGATCTATTACACTTTTCAAGGATCACAAGTACTAAGTACACTTTAATGCCTGTAGATACGAACGAAATAGCAGAAGAGATGAAAGAACTCTTTAAGACGAAATTACAATCGTACAATGCAACATTATTGGTAGATTCCTTGCCAATTGTAAATGCTGATAAAACTTCCATCTCCCAGCTACTTCAAAATTTGATCAGTAATGCGCTCAAGTATAGAAGCTCAGATCGAGATCCAATAGTTAAGGTAAGTGCGATAGAGCAGTCTAATGATTGGGTTTTTTTAGTAGAAGACAATGGCATTGGCATTGACCCTAAGTTTTTCGATAAGATCTTTATCATCTTTCAAAGATTGCATAATAAGAATGAATATAGTGGTACTGGAATTGGACTTGCAATTTGTAAAAAAATTGCGGAACGTCTGAAAGGTACCATATGGGTAGAGTCTAAACCGGGTTTTGGCAGTAAATTTTATTTTAGTATCCCTAAGTGAAGGAAATGACACATCAATTGAAAATATTATTGGTAGAGGATAATGAAGGCGATTATTTAATTGTTGAGGAATATTTGAGAGAAGTACATCCTGATGTTTTGATTGAACATTGTTGGCGCCTATCCGAAGCAAAAAATAGTTTAAAATCAACTCAATTCGATATTATATTATTTGATTTGTCATTACCAGATAGTAATGGGAAAGAATCAGTTAGAGAAATATTAGAATTAGCAAATTCAGCTCCCGTTATCGTATTGACAGGGTATGCTGATAAGAAATTTGCAATCGATACTATGCAAATGGGTGTACAGGATTACTTAATAAAAGATGAAGTTAATCCAATCATCTTGCAAAAGAGCATCAGTTATAGTATTGAAAGAAATAAGATTCAATTATTGTTTCAAAAAAATGAAAAAAAATTTAAATCAATTGTTGAAAACAGTGCTGATGGATATGCATTAATTCAGGAAGACGGGAAGGTTTGTGATTTAAGTCCATACGGAAGAACTTTATTTAATTTTAATCCTATTGATGATCGTGGACATTTCAGAACTGAATTGATACACTCTAACTATAGGTCTACTGCCATTAAAACTTTTTTTGAAGTAGCTAAGCAGCCAGGGGATATAAAAAGTTTAGAATTAAAATATCAGGTTGGAGAGAATGAATTTCGGTGGATCGAAACAACCTTATATAATTTATTGGAAGAGCCTTCAGTCAATGCAGTTGTATTGAATTATCGGGATATTACACTTCGAAAACACAAGGAAGAACAGCACCTAGCATTAATTGAAGAGTTGTTGCAGTCAAATGCCGATCTAAAGCAATTTGGTTTTATTACAACTCATAATTTAAGAGCACCACTTACAAATCTATTAGCGATTGTAGAATTACTTGATTTAAATAAGATTCCAGACAATTCATCTAAAGAGTTATTGGTGGCTTTTAAAACGGCTACTTTTCAATTAAATGATACTTTAAATGATTTGATCAAGGTATTATTCATCAAGCAAAATAAAAATGTTGCTCTTGATCAAGTTGACTTTAAAGCAGTATTTGAAAGGAATTTACACGATTTAAAATCGCTGATCAATAGCTCTGAGATTGATATTCAAACCGATTTCTCAGAAGCACCAACAATTTTATTTGATGCCAATTATTTGGAAAGTATACTTTTAAATTTAATGAGCAACTCAATAAAATTTGCTTCGCCTAGTAGAAATTTGCAAATTAAAATTGCAACAAGAAAAGAGGTGGAATATACAGTATTGGAGTTTTCCGATAATGGCATTGGTATGGATATGGAGAGAGTCAAAGACAGGATCTTTGGTTTATATCAACGGTTTCATGAACGTACTGATAGTAAGGGGATTGGCTTATACTTGATTAATTCGCAGGTAACTGCATTAGGAGGCAAGATTTCTGTACACTCAAAAGTGAATGAAGGAACAACTTTTAGTATTAGGTTTAAACAAACACAAGACCAGTCAGAATAATTTATAAGTAAATTGATGTATATATGATGAAAATACTTGTTGTAGAAGATAATGAAGGGGATTATTTTTTGGTGCATGAATATTTACATGAATCATTTCCGAATATTGAAATTACACATAATGCACTCTTAAAAGAAGCGATTGGAAGTTTGCAAGATGCAAATTTCGATATCATTCTTCTTGATTTGTCATTGCCAGATAGTAATGGTATTGACAGTATTGTTGATATGATAAAGCTTGCAAAGGATATCCCCGTAATTGTTTTAACAGGATTCGGAAATTTGCAATTTGCCATCGATAGTTTAAAACTAGGAGTTCAGGATTACTTATTAAAAGATGATGTAAATCCATTGGTTCTACAAAAAAGCATCGGTTATAGTATTGAAAGAAACAAGATTCGTAACTCGATGCGCATTTCAGAAGCAAAGTATCGATACCTTTTTGATAATAACCCTGATTCTATTTTCATATTTAATCCAACTGATTATACAATTCTTGATGCGAATCAAACAGCCGCTACGATTTTGGGGTACTCTGATGTTGATTTCCAAAAAATGAAGATCTGGGATATCTACGAAATAGAGAATCAGTCGGAGATGGATCTTTTGATTAACCAAGTTGTAAATAATAATTCTAGAATACAAAACAAGATCTTGAAATGCAAAAACAATAAGGGAGAGGTTTCTTATATAGACGTTGCACTGCATAAAATCAATTATAATGAAGAAACAGCTATTTTAACCATTGGTACTGATGTCACTGAAAATATGTTGTTGGAGAAAAAACTGTCGGACGAAAGGAAAAGGAAAACACGTGAGATTGCTGAAGCAGTAATAGTTGCACAAGAAAGAGAACGTACAGAAATTGGCCTAGAATTGCACGATAATGTGAATCAGATTTTGGCTGGTTCCATGATGTATTTAGGTCTTTTGAAGAAAGAATTAAAAATCGAATCTGATTTATATCGTGATATTGAAAAATTAATTACAGAGGCAATCCAAGAAATAAGAACACTTTCTCATAATTTAATTCCACCATCATTAACCGAATTAGACCTTAGTGACGCCTTGGATCATATCATATCGATTGCAAAAAAGTCGACCGTATTTGAAATTCAAAAAGACTTTTATGATTTTAATGAGGAGGTGGTTTCAATAGACCTAAGACTTACTATTTATCGGATTATACAAGAGCAGTTTAATAATATTTTTAAACATGCAAAAGCAAAGCACATTTTTATTAGACTGTATCAGGAAGGTGAAAAACTAATTTTAACCATCAAGGACGATGGAATTGGGTTTGATCCAAGTAGTATTTCTCATGGGGTTGGACTCATTAATATTCAAACCAGGGCATCTTTATTTAATGGGGAAATGAAAATTATTTCTAGCCCTGGCAATGGAACTGAAATACTTGTGACATTTCAGATTTAAGAAATTCCTAATAATTTGTAATATTTAGGCACATTTTACGTTATTGTCAGTAGCCATTTTAACTGAATGGATGGATTGCTATGTAAATAGCAGTCTTAACCCCTATAATAATGTATATGAGCAAGAAGCTTTACCCCCTTGGCCTATTAGTTATTTTACTGTTTTCAACTCTATTTAGTTTTTCGCAGAGCCCAACAATTCCAGCTCAAGGGTTCCAGGTTTTTGTTGAAAAAGGTGCAAGATTCTCGTCCAATGAATCTGAGGGCCCAATAGCAATTGGGGAAGATCTTACCATTGATGGGAATTACCAAGTAGCTATCAAATCGGCTGGTAAATTTTTGGTTAACAAAACCCCCATTGGATTATTGGTAAACGGCAAAGTAATCTATAAATCTGGGAATGCTTTACAAGTAAACAACGGGTATGTGAAAATTGGTTCTGCTGATGATTCTAAAGTATGGTATACCGATGACAATGGAGCATATTCAAATATTCAAATTTGTGGTGGATCTTACAATAGTACCCCAAGAATTCAAATCCAAAAAAATGCAAAAGAACTAGAAGTAAGTGAATCAAAAAATGGCGTTAAAGATGATAAATTGATTGATTTTGGGCAAGCAATGGAAACGATGCGTAAATCCTCAAAAGTGCTTGGGGACAAAGAAAATAATGTTACACTTACTGACGCGAATGGAAATTCAGTATCCAGTAAAAAATACCCTAATCAGGTTAAGATTAATTTGAACAAGGGCGCCAATTATTTAAACATCAGTGGGAATGATTTAAATAGTATTTCAGTTTTCACTTACAATAATAAACCAGATGCAGACCATGTATTGATCATTAATGTAGATGCAAATGATGTATTCAATTGGAAGGTCTGGAATCAGGCGGGAATTGGTAAAGATGAATGCCCCTATATTCTTTATAATTTTTTTAATTCAGAAACTTTAAAAATTGAAGGGGATAATACGGTTGAAGGAACTGTATTTGCCCCTAATTGTAAAATATATAAGAAGAATAATAGTGCCAATATTGAAGGTCAGATCATTGGTAAATCTTATGAGCAAGATGCAGGTGAAAACCATTACGCCAATTTTGATGGTGATGCAGAAGAAAAACCATGTCCAAAGCCAACTGTTGCTGCAATAACAGGAAGTAATACTGTTTGTTTGGGTTTAAATGCAAGCTTAACGAATGCTACATCGGGAGGTGTTTGGTCGTCAAGTGCGAACCTCTATGCAACTGTTAGTAATGCAGGTGTTGTAAGTGGACAAGCTACGGGCAATTTTATTATCAGTTATGCAGTAACCAATGCCTGTGGTACAACAACTGTAACCTTTCCTATGTCAACTACCAATTGTGGAGGAGTTTCTTCAGGAAGTAATGGTGGACTAGAAAGTAAGAGTTTGGGTAATGCTGTTGCCCAAAGGATGTATCAAGCTGCTACAAATAGTGAGCTGATGTTAAAGTCATATGATCAATTACCCGAATTGAAATCAGCAACTATTAAGCAAAAAGCAGCAGGGATAACTAGTCAATTAAATTTATTAGATCTGTTCCCTAAACAATTATCAATAGATGCGATTAAAGCATATATCACAACCCCTGCAGACATTATCAGTATAACCAATGCCAAAGCCGTGGCTTCTACAGATTATACACTGAATGGATCTTGTAAGGCGGTTGTTTTTGCTACTCTTACTCAATCGGCAAACTATGACCATACAAAAGCAGTTTGTGATAGATTGAAGGGTGCAACTATTCAATCGATTGAAAAAGTTAATTTGATGAACTTTGACCTGCTTCGATTTAATATGAATTATGAGGATGGTCACGTAGAACAAGTGATTAGTTTTTCGGCAAGTACAAAATCTAATAGAAATAGTTTTGTGATTCAATCAAATTGGTTAAAGACTGATTACATTCCTGAAGATAACATGTATAACTTCCAAGTTTGGGGAGTTTCAAATGATATTATAAATGAGATCACTCAAAAAATATTGACTCAGTTGAGTAGTATTGCACCACTTGAACAAAGTACTTCTGTTCATGAATTACCCAAAACTTATTTTGTAGGAGTTAGTAGAGATGCAAAGAACATAAGTTTAAATCTTCATAATTCTAGTAGTCCGATAAATGGTCGTTTTGAAATCAGTGATAATGCTAATGAAAAAAGCACGTTAATCACAAAGAAGAACATTCCTTTTTCAATAGGGAATAGTGCTGATTCGAAGATTCAATTACCAGTATCAGATATTTACGAATCAACTGTAAAGATGTATATAAATGACACCCTTATAGATGAAGTATTCATTTCAGATGGAACATGGGATGTGGACTATGCAGCAGCAAATACTGTTGTCAAAAAATTTGATGTACTAAACGATCCAAAGCGTGAAATAAATGATGATTATCCCATTAATAGAAATGTGGTACTTGAAGCAACTACTGCTACTTATGTAAGTGCATTCAAGTTAATGCGTGGTGGTGGAATGTCGCAAGATTTAACTGGGTATAAAACCTTTAAGTTCAAGGCATCGGGTAATACAACCATGAATATTACATTGGTGAAAAGTTCTGTCAAAAAATGGGATGATCAATATTCTTTGCGCATACCAATTTCAAGCGACGAGAAAGAATATCTGATTGACCTTAATGATTTTATTTCAGCAGGTACAAAAGATAAGATCGTACCAGACGATATTAATTCTATCGTTTTTTCTATGGGTACTTTATCTGGTACTATGGGAACGATTAATGCATCATTAAGTAATATAGCTTTCACTAAAGAAACGGTTAGTTATATTGAAAGTTTAAAGTCGAAATCGATTAATGTATTTCCGAATCCAACAAGTGGAAAATTCAACTGTTTATTTAAATCTGATAAAGCAGCTAGTTCGGTATTGATGATTACAGATGCTAAAACCGGGAAAAGTGTATTAGCAAAATCTATTGCAATTGTGAAAGGAGAGAATGTGTTTCCAGTTGATGTTTCTGCATCATTTCAAAATGCAACTGGAGGAACCTGTATCATTTCAATCAAATCTGCTGATGCAACATATACTTCACAAAAAATAGTGATACTTCCTAATTAAAGGGAGCCGCCTTGTACTAGTTTTGATTCAAGAGTTAACTCCTGAACTGCATCACTTCCAGAAATGCAAGCAATCATTTGTGTAAATGCCAATTTACCTAATTGATATCCGCTAGTTTCTACATAAGTGATCTGAGGATGGTATAGTGTTGGAATAAAGCCATTACTAATGGCAATAATGGAAATATCTTTTGGAATACTTAGTTCCAATTCCTGAATGGCTTTCATGGCACCAATCAAAATTTCATCGCTCATACAGAAAATAGTATCAATTGTATTTTGTTTTTCTAAATATTGTTGAACAACTTGTTTAGCATTTTCTGTGTCACCACAATGTTCAATTAATAGTGTTGAGTTAGGAGATTTGAATTTGAAACTTGTGGTATATGCTGCTTCTCTTTTTTTTGTGATAGACATGTTGGAATTGCCGAATAGTGAAAGGATGTTTTTCTTGTTTGCTTGAATAATAGCATCGGCTGCAATTTCGCCAGCTCTAGTATCGGCCATACAAACTTTGTTCAATCCTTCCATTTCTGGCACTTTATCAAAAAAGACGGTTTTGATCTCTTGATCATTCATTTTCAAGAAGCCACTAAGGTCTTTGGTATTGGAGCCTAAACAAGCAAATAAGCCAGTTACCCTGTTTTGCCTACAAAGTTTTAGGTTTTCATTTTCTACATCGATATCATCGCCTGATTGCAAGATGATAAGAGAATAACCCTGTTTCCTGCTTTCTTCTTCTACTGAGGAGATAAAACTGTCGTAAAAAAAATTAGAAATAGTAGGGACCATCAATCCGAATATTTTGCTGTGTTTTGTTCTAAGCTGGATAGCGCTAGCGTTCGGCTCATAATCAAGGGCTTTTGCCAACTCGGTCACTTTTTTCTTAGTTTTTTCTGATATATCTGGATGGTTTTTGAGTGCTCGGGAGATGGTGGATATGCTCAGTCCTAAAACCTCTGAGATTTTTTTTAGCGTAGTATTTGTCATAGCTCTTGTCTAGTATAACTAATGTATACCTTTTTTCAGAAAGAGGGGGGCGTTTTACAAGTAAATCAGACAAAATCATAATGAAAAAATCTAAATGTTTAAACATGGAAAGTTTTAACAGAAATACATTTCAACAGCAAAGCATATCGCAAACGTTTGCAGCCCTTCTTAATCTTTTTTTAAGGTATTTCCTTGCAGCGGGAACTCTATTTTCATGTCCTGATAAAGGATATAAAGTGTTATTTGGTTGCTTGCCAGTTGATTCCTATCCAAATTATTCGTACTTGACCTACGAATAAATGACTTTGAAGCCCTACTGACAAGCGAAGAATTAACATTTTATTTTATATTGGCTTTAAATGTGTACTTTGTACACACTTGTTAATTATTAAACTGCTATTTATGAATGTAAAGATGCTTGCCAGACTCACGCTCGTGGGTCTATTTGCCTGCGTATTATCGCTATTTTCGCAGGCCCAAAACAAAACTATTTCAGGTAAAGTCACAGATGCAAAAGACGGATCTGCATTGGCTGGTGCCTCAGTAGTTGTTAAAGGTGCTTCGTTGGGTGCTCAAACTGGAGCCGACGGAACCTTTAAAATTAGCGTACCTGCTTCAGCAACCAAATTGGTTGTTTCTTCAGTTGGGTTCGCTACACAAGAAGTTAGCATTACAAATGCTACTAGTGTTTCAGTTTCCTTAAAAGCTACCAGCGAGCAATTGGGTGAAGTGGTAGTGGTAGGTTATGGTACTAGAAAAGTAAAAGACCTAACAGGTTCTGTTGCTTCTTTAACTTCAAAAGATTTTAACAAAGGAATGATCGCAACACCTGATCAAATGATTCAGGGTCGTACTCCTGGTGTTATTGTTACTCCTTCAAGTGGTGAGCCAGGAGCTGGTGTTACCATCAATATTAGAGGTACCGCTTCTATTAGAGGTAACAATGATCCATTATACGTTGTTGATGGAGTTCCATTAGACGGTGGCGGTACTTCAAACAATGCTGGCGGTGCTGGTGGAGTAGAAGGAAGTTCAACTGCTAAGAATCCATTAATATTTTTGAATCCAAATGATATCGAAAGTATTAGTATTCTAAAAGATGCATCTTCTGCAGCAATCTACGGTTCTCGTGGTGCAAATGGAGTTGTGATCATTACTACAAAAAATGGCAAAGGAAATAAAGGTGCATTTAGCTTTAGCGCTAACACCAGTGTTTCACAAGCCGCTAAAAAATATGACCTATTAGATGCACAGACATTCTTATTAGGAGTTAAAAAAGCAAATATAGATGCCGGTACTAGTCCTGGTGATGCTGCTGCAGCTGTTGCATCAGTTGATAAAGGAGCAAATACTAACTGGCAGGACCAAATCCTTCAAACAGGAGTTTCTCAAAGCTACAATCTAGGTTGGGGCTTTAATAAAAAGAATACTTCTTTACGTTTGAGTGCTTCTTATGACGACCAAGTAGGTATCGTTAAAAACTCTGGATTAAAAAGAGCAACTGGTAGAGCTAACTTCACTCAGAAATTCCTGAATGATCGTGCTAAACTAGAAGCTACTCTAACATATTCAAATGTAAAAAACCAATACGCGCCTAACTCAAATAGCGCAGGTTATCAAGGTAGTTTGATTGGTGCAGCAATTGCATTCAACCCAACTTACCCAGTATACAATGCTGATGGAACATTTTTTGATCCAAAAGACGGTAATAGAAATCCAGCTGAAATGCTAAGCTATTTCGACGCTAGAGATAATATTAATCGTTTATTGACCAATGTAAGTTTGAGCTATAAATTGTTAAGTAGCCTTACTTATAAAGCAACTGTTGGTTACGACAATTCAAAAAGTAAAAGAAACGATTACGCTGATCCAAGATTAAGCAATAATGCTTTCGGCGGTAATAACAATGTGTTTGGTGTTGACTACGGTAACTCAATCGGCGGAAATGGAAGAGGATTCCAACAAGATTTGACTTTGAAGTCATTACTTATTGAGCACACTTTGACTTATGACAAATCTTTCAAGAATGGTCATGATATCAATGCTGTAGCTGGTTATTCTTACCAGAGTTCTGAAACAGAAGGATCTGCAGTTGTTGCATGGGGTTTAGCTACTCCAGTTGTTGCAGCTACTGATGTTTTTATTAAAGACATGAGTAATTTCAAAAAAAGCAAAGCGGGTTATGTTCCTTTTTATAGCAAAAATGAACTACAATCTTTCTTTGGTAGAGTGAACTATACCATCAACAACAAATACTATTTCACTGCTACAGTGAGAATGGATGGTTCTTCTAAATTTGGTACTAATAACAAATACGGTACATTCCCAGCCTTGGCTGCAAAATGGAAATTGATCAACGAAGATTTCGCTGCTAAATCTCTTGGTAGTTTATTCAGTGAATTCAGTTTACGTGCTAACTACGGTAAATTGGGAAGCCAAGATGGTTTAGGTGCTTATGATGCGGTTGATTTACAACAAACTTGGATAGGTAATACTGGTTCAAATGAAACTCAGTTTTTACACCAAGGAAATAAAGATTTGAAATGGGAAATTGCTACCACTACTGGTGCAGGTTTAGATTTCGCATTTAAAGGTGGACGTTTATCAGGTACTATTGATTACTTCCATTCTAACAGAACAAACATCCTTTTCTACGGTCCGGTTCCAGGTGGATTTAGTGCAACTAGCTACTATTTCCAAAACCTTGATGCGAACGTAATTAATAAAGGTTGGGAATTCAGTGTTAATTATAACGCAGTTAAAGGCAAGAACTTTAGCTGGGATATCAATTACAACATGTCATTCATTGATAATAAAGTTACAAACCTAGCTTCAACTGTAAATACAGGTGCTGTTAATGGTCAAGGTTTATCTGGTGCGTATGCGCAAACAATTACTAATGGTTATTCATTGTTTACTTGGAAAATGCCAGTATTTTCAGGCTTTGATGGTAACGGTAACCAACGTTTTGCAAACAATGATCCAGGAGATAAGTTATTGGGAAGTGCATTACCTACTTTCACAGCAGGTTTAAACAACAGCTTTACTATGGGAAGATGGAATGCTAGTATCTTCTTCAATACTTCTAGAGGTTTTTATGTGTATAATAACACAGCAAATGCCTTATTCTTAAAAGGAAGTTTGAAAACAGCTCACAACGTTACAAACGATGTAGCTAGTAGCCCTGAAAGCCCAATCAACCCTGGTAGCGTTTCAACAAGATTCTTAGAGAAAGGTGATTTCGTTCGTTTGTCTAACTTGAGCGTTAGCTATTCTTTCAATGTGAGCAGCATCAAAGCAATCAAATCTTTGACAGCTTCATTGTCTGGACAAAACCTATTATTGTTCACCAAATATTCTGGATTAGATCCTGAAGTAAACGTTGACCACCAAATTGGCGGATATCCTTCTCGCGGATTTGATTATGCAGGTTATCCAAAATCAAGAACAATGAGTTTGGGTATTAATGTAGGATTTTAATCATAAATTAAATTTATTCTGATATGAAAAAATTGAATCTAAATAAATCAAAAATATTACTGGCGGCCTCGGTAATATTACTTGGTGTATCCTGCACGAAGTTGGATACCACCATTAAAGATCCGCTTTCCATTGCGCCACAAGCTGTGGGAGGTGCTCCAACGCCACCTTCATTGTCTAAAGTTTATGAGCAACTGAACCAATTATTAGGTCAGGGTAACTCATATGCGATGCAAACCCATACCACTGATGAGATCCTCGGACCAACTCGTGGTACTGACTGGGATGATTTTGGTACATGGCGTAAATTGCACCAACATACTTGGGATGCATCTCACAACCAGATCAATGATACATGGAATGGTTTGAATGGAGCTTTGTTCCAAACAACTTTGGTTGCTGAAACCGCTACTGGTCAAACACAAGCAGAAGCTAAGTTCTTAAGAGCTTATTTCTCTTATATCGTGTGTGATCTTTTTGGTCAAGTTCAACACAGACCAGCAACTGCTGCTGTTAACGACTTGCCTCAGGTATTTACACGTTCTCAAGCAATCGACTTTGTCATTTCTGAATTAGAGTCTGTTATTGCAACTTTGCCTGCTTATACTTCTGCTACCAGAAATATGGCAAACAAAGAAGCTGCTCGCTTCTTATTGGCTAAAGCTTATTTAAACAAAGCTGTTTATAAGCAAGATCCATCTAAGCCTGCTGGCCCTTATGCATTCGACGCTGCAGATATGAATAAAGTGATCAGCCTTGTTGATCAAATTTCTGCAAACCCGGCATTGTCTATCTCAACTAACTATTGGGATAACTTCAAATGGGATAATGGTGCAAAATCTACTGAAAACATTTTTGTTCGTCAGAATAGCCAAGGTATCAACGTAGTTTGGGCTACTTGTATGGGTAATCACTATAACCAAGCACCAAGTGGTTGGAATGGTTTTACTACATTGTCTGATTTCTATAACAGTTTCGATGATGCTGATGTTAGAAAAGCAGCAACAATTCCTGGATACACTGATATTGTTGGTGTAAAAGCAGGTTTCCAAGTAGGTCAAATTCAAGGACCAAAAGATCAGCATATTGGTAATGCACTAGTGAACTTAAAAGACAGAAGTGGTAACCCATTGATCTTTACTCCAGATGTAAGTTTGTTCTTCTCTACTGAAACAAAAGGTATCAGAACAAACAAATATCCTTTGGATCCAGCATCTATCAATGATGGTGGATGGGGAAGTTCTAACGAATATGTATTCTTCCGTTTGTCTGATGCTAAATTGATGAAGGCAGAAGCTATCTTAAGAGGCGGTTCTGCAACATTAAGCGAAACAGCGGTTTCTCTTGTAAATTCAATTCGTACTAAAAGAGGCGTTACTGCATTGGCTTCAGTTAATCTAACTGCAATGCTTGCTGAAAGAGGTCGCGAATTGTATCTTGAAACTTGGAGAAGAAATGATTTGATTCGTTTTGGTAAATTCAACGAACCAGTTGGCGAAAGACCTACAGTGTCTGACGGTTCAAGAGTTGTTTTCCCAATTCCTTTGATCTCTCTTTCTTCAAATCCAAATTTGAAACAGAACGCAGGTTATTAATATTTTATAATAACATTTTTAAAAGAGGTTGTATGAATTCATACAACCTCTTTTTTGTACTTTTACCTATGCGAAATTTTATCTTCTACCTTTGCTTTCTCTCTGGCTTAAACCTGCTATCTGCTTGCAATTCCGCTTCCAAAGAGAATGAATTATTTGAATTGAAAAATAATTCTGGCATTGATTTTAGCAATACCATTCAGGATGCTAAAGACATGAATATTTTTAACTATCGCAACTTTTATAATGGGGCCGGAGTGGCAATTGGGGATATTAATAATGATGGATTAGCAGATGTATTTTTTACTGCAAATCAGGGTAGCAATAAGTTGTACCTGAATAAAGGCAATTTTAAATTCGAAGACATTTCTACTAAAGCAGGATTCATTAATAAAAAACAATGGAGTACAGGCGTAGTCTTGGTAGATATCAATAACGACGGTTGGTTAGACATATTCGTAAGCAATGCTGGAAACATGCAAACAGATTCATTGCGCAAGAATCAATTATTTATAAATAATCATGACCTAACATTTACCGAAAAAGCAGAAGCATATGGATTAGCAAATTCTGGGTATACAACGCAAGTGGCTTTTTTTGATTACGATGGAGATGGAGATCTAGATTGTTTTTTAGTGAATAATAGTCCGATACCTGTTAATACTTTAAACTATGCGAATAAGCGAGAACTAGCTGCAGAAAATTGGCCTGTACCTGATTTTTTAAAAGGCGGGGGAGATCATTTGTTGCGAAATGATAATGGAAAATTTGTGGAAGTAACACATGAGGCCGGCATACACGGAAGCCTGATTAGTTTTGGTTTGGGTGTCACTGTTGGAGATATCAATGGCGATGGTTGGCCAGATGTATATGTATCGAATGATTTTTTCGAAAGAGATTATTTATATATCAATCAACAAGACGGAACCTTCAAAGATGAATTAGAAAATAGAATGCAACATACCAGTTTGGCTTCTATGGGAGCTGACATGGGCGATATCAATAATGATGGATATCCAGACATTTTTACAACAGATATGTTGCCCTTTGATAATTTTCGTTTAAAAACAACGACATCGTTTGATAATATTGATGTGTATCGATTAAAAGAAAATTCTGGATTCTATCACCAGTTCATGCAGAACACCATTCAGCTAAATAATAAGAATGGTAAGTTTATGGAGGTCGCCAACTATTGCGGGGTTCCCGCTTCTGATTGGAGTTGGGGTGGTTTATTGTTTGATGCAGATAATGATGGCTATTCTGATCTGTATATTAGTAATGGAATTTATCACGATTTAACCAATCAGGATTTTATTGATTTTTTTGCGAACGATATTGTTCAGAAAATGGTGGTGTCTGGAAAGAAAGATGAAGTTGATGCGATCATCAATAAAATGTCTTCAACTCCTTTAAAAAATAAAGTATACCGAAATACCGGTCAAATTAAATTCGAAGATGTTGGAGATAAATGGGGATTTACACAACCTTCCTTTTCAAACGGTGCAGCTTATGGCGACTTAGATAATGATGGTGATTTAGACCTGGTTGTAAACAACGTGAATGAACCGGCATTTGTTTACCAGAATAAAAGCGTCGAAAAAAATAAAAATAATTACATCGCCTTCCTATTAAAAGGCGGAGATAAAAATACTTTTGCCATTGGTGCAAAAATCAAAGTATTTGAGAAAGCCCAAATTATTAGCAGAGAGATCATTCCAAGTAGAGGTTTTGAATCCTCTGTAGATTACAAAGCGATTATTGGGATCGGAAAAAATACAAGCGTAGATTCGGTACAAGTGATTTGGCCAAACAGAACATTGTCTGTTTTCCGCCAATTAGGAATTAATAAAACGCATACACTTACGCAACCTCCTAGTGAAAAGCCGTACAATTCTGCACCAGTGGCATCTAAAACCGTTTTGCAAGTAGTTGCAGCAGATTTTGATAAACATGAAGAAGACGATTTTACAGAATTATATTCTGAACGTAATATTCCACAGATGCTTTCAAAAGAAGGACCAAAAGCAACTGTGGGAGATGTGAATGGGGATGGATTGCAGGATGTTTATATCTGTGGTTCAAATAACAAAGGCGGACAATTATATCTTCAAAACACTTCAGGGAAATTTTCTAAGAAAATGACCAAAGCATTTAAAGATGATGCAGGGATCGAAGGAACCACAAGTTTATTTTTTGATTGCGATGGGGATGGCGATTTAGATCTGTTTGTGGGAGCCGGCGGAGATCGCCAAATTCCAAATAATAAATTAATGCTGAATCATCTATATATCAATGACGGCAAAGGAAATTTCACCAATCAGGAAAATGCATTTGCGATCACCAATGCAAATACAGGCGTAGCTCTTGCAATAGATATCGATCATGATGGAGACCTTGATCTATTCGTTGGCAGTAGAAACTATCCTTATCGTTATGGAACAAATCCACCTAGTTATATTTTTTTAAATGATGGGAAGGGACATTTTGTTGATGCCACTTCAAAGATCGCTCCAACGTTTTCAAATTTAGGGATGATCACGGATGCTGTTTGGGCTGATGTTACAGGAGATGGGAAAGAAGAGTTGATTATTGTTGGTGACTGGATGGAACCTAAAATATTCGAGTATAAACAACAGGTACTGCAAGAAATTAAAACCAACCTATCAGATATGTTTGGTTGGTGGCATGCTATTAAAGTAGCAGACTTAGATGGCGATGGTAAAAATGATCTCATTATCGGCAATATGGGCGAAAATGGATACTTACATCCAGACACAGAAACGCCAGTTAAGTTGTGGATGAACGATTATGATATGAATGGTAATTTAGAAAAGATTTTGACACAGACTGTAGAGGGAAAAGATGTTACAGTTTTCCTTAAACACGATTTAGAAGAACAGATCCCTTCTCTTAAAAAGCAAAATTTAAAACACGAAGTATTTGCCAGAAAATCTGTTCAAGAATTGTTTGCCAAAAATTTAATCGAATCTTCTGCAGTTAAAAAAGTCAATTATTGTAGGTCGATCATTGCATGGAATGAGGGTAATGGACATTTTAAAATCGAACCTCTTCCAGCAATAGTTCAGTTTTCATCTGTCAATGCAATCTACTGTGCTGATGTAAATAGTGATGGCAAAAAAGATATCGTTGTTGGGGGAAATGAATTTGGATTCCCTCCTCAATTTGGAAGAATTGATGCTAGTTATGGTATGGTATTATTGAATCAGGGCAACCGAAAATTAGAACCGATCAATTATTCAGAATCGGGGTTGGAAGTAGTGGGTCAAATTCGCGATATAAAGCCTATTACCATTCACAGTCAACCCTATCTATTATTCTTGCGTAATAGTGAACTACCTGCTTTATATAAAATTACAACTCCAGTTAATCGTTCTGTAAAATCACTTAAATAAAGTATGCTACATCAACATATTTCACTGTTTTATAAATCACGCAATTTATTTATTGGATTGGCACTGTTTTTATTTTCTTGTAAATCAGAAATAAAAACAGAACCGTTGTTTGAAGCATTGGATCAAAAAACAACTGGATTGACATTTGTGAATGCCATGCATCCTACACCAAAATTTAATTTATTTAAATACATGTATTATTATAATGGCGCAGGAGTTGGTGCTGGCGATTTTAATAATGATGGGAAAATTGATTTGTTCTTTACTGCCAATCAGGGAAATAATGCATTGTTTTTGAATGAAGGGAATATGCATTTTAAAGAGGTATCTAAAGAAGCACAAATTCCTCAAGACGGTGCATGGAATACTGGTGTTTCTGTGGTAGACATTAATAATGATGGATTATTGGATATCTATATTTCTCGTGTTGGCCATTTTGAGGTTTTGCGTGGCAAGAATCAATTATTGATTTGTAAAGGCATTAAGAACGGCATCCCTTATTATGAGGATCAAGCCCAACAATACGGTTTAGATTTTTCTGGATTTAGTACCCAAGCAGTATTTTTTGATTATGATGGAGATGGTGACTTAGATATGTTCTTGTTAAACCATTCCGTTAATCATGAAGCACACTATGCTCCCCGTAATAATTTTTTAGGAACCTATGATTTGTTTTCTGGAGATAAACTTTATCGTAATGATGGAAATAATCATTTTACAGATGTTACGAAAGAAAGTAAAATTAATAGCTCTGCCATCAGTTATGGATTAGGTGTGGCAGTCGCAGATATTAATATGGATGGTTGGCCTGACCTGTATATTGGAAACGATTTTCATGAAAATGATTATCTCTATATCAATCAGCACAATGGCACTTTCACTGAAGAGAATAATCAACAGTTGATGCATACTAGCCAATTTTCAATGGGAGTTGATATCGCAGACGCCAATAATGATGGGTACCCTGAAATCATATCGATGGATATGTTACCATCAGATCCCGCTATTTTAAAAAGATCCCTAGGAGAAGATGATTACGATATTTTTCAAAACAAATTGAGTTTCGGATATAATCATCAATACGCCAGAAATAATCTCCAATACAATCGAAGAAATAATCATTTTAGTGAAACAGGATTTTATTCAAATGTTTATGCAACTGATTGGAGTTGGGCGCCCTTGTGGATGGATTTTGACAACGACGGACTAAAAGACCTGTTTATTTCAAATGGTATCCCCAAGCGGATGAATGATATTGACTATATCAATTTTGTTTCAACTGATGAAGTGCAAAAAGTATTGTCAGGAAACAATATGAATGAAAATGATATGGCTTTTGTTAAAAAATATCCGGAAATAAAAATCCCGAATAGGTTTTATCATAACCAGGGTTCACTGAGTTTTGAAGACATGCATGCCGCCATAAAAAACGATCGGCCAACTTTTTCTAATGGAGCTGTCTATGCTGATCTAGATAATGATGGCGACTTAGATGTGATTGTTAATAATATTGACGACCCTGCTTTAATCTATGAGAATAAGAGTAATTCCAAAAAAGACAAACCTTTTGTAAGTATCCAATTAAAAGGAGCTTCTAATAATATCAATGCCATTGGCGCAACAGTGGTTCTTTTTGCAAACGAAGGCATCCGGACCTATGAAAAAAATCCTGCAAAAGGTTTTCAGTCTAGTATGGAACTGCCTATTCATATTGGCTTGGTTAATACCAAAGTGGATTCTTCCTTTTTGATCTGGCCTGATCATACCTTTCAATCGATCAAGCTTGATCCAAAGCAGCCTAATATTATTCTAACCTATCAAAAAGGATTACCAACTTTTGATTATAAAAAAATTACAAGATTTAAAAATTCCGCTGCTTCCCCTTTAGAAGATATCACTGCTACTACTGGATTAAATTATCAGCATCAAGAAAACCCTTTTAACGAATTTAATCGTGAGATTTTGATTCCACATATGGTTTCTACGGAAGGGCCAGCTTTGGCAGTTGCGGATATTAATCATGATGGATTAGAAGACGTTTTTATAGGTTCCTCGAAAACATTTCACAATAGCATTTATCTGCAACAAACCAACGGGAAATTTGCAAAGACAAATCAACCAAGTATGGCAATCGACAGTATGTATGAAGATGTTGCTGCAACATGGGTTGATGTGAACAATGATGGAAATATTGATTTAGTAATTGCTAGTGGTGGAAATGAATATTATGGAAAAGAATCTCATTTATTACCTCGTGTTTATTTAAATGATGGAAAAGCAGGGTTTAAAAAATTAGAGGGAGCATTCACCGATATTTATTCGACACAATCTACTATCGTTCCTTATGATTTTAATGGTGATGGGTTCATGGATTTATTTATTGGCGGACGAGCAATACCTTGGGAATATGGCGCTACCCCAAGATCTTATTTATTGCAAAATGATGGCAAAGGAAAGTTTACGGATGTTACAGAACAATTGGCTCCAGAACTTTCTAATATCGGAATGGTTACACAGGGTCTGTGGTTTGATATTGACAAAGACGGCGATAAAGATTTAATACTATGTAGTGAGTGGGGTGGAATAGATGCATTCATTAATACAAAAGGGAAATTTAATAGAAAGGTGTTAACTGATAAAAAGGGCTGGTGGAATTTCTTATTGCCTGTGGATATTAATAATGATGGCAATGTTGATTTGATCGCTGGTAATTTAGGGCTGAATAGTCGACTTCATGCAAGCGAAAAAGAGCCTGTGAATTTATACTACAATGACTTTGATGACAACGGTAAAAAAGAACAGGTGGTTACTTATTATTTGGAAGGGAAAGAAATTCCGTTCGCTAATAAAGATGAGCTTACCAGACAGATGCCCATTTTAAAAAAGAAATTTTTATATGCAGCTGATTTTGCAAAAGCTTCTTTAGAAAATATATTTACAAAAGAGAAACTAAGTGGGGCTACCAAACTATCGGCTAACTATTTTGCAAATGCCATACTCATCAATCAGGGCAATCTAAATTTTTCTACGGAAGCCTTGCCTTGGGAAGCTCAGTTAACAAATTATAGAGATGCACAAGTAATTGATGCAAATGGAGACCAATTGCCAGATATACTTTTAGGCGGCAACTACGAAGACAATAATATCCAAATGGGTAGATATGATGCAGATTTTGGAACCATCTTAGTAAACAAGGGTAAGTTAGGCTTTGAAGCGGAAGCCGTACACCCGATCATTATCAATGGTCAAGTTAGACACATCGCACCAATTAAAATACAAAATACCTTGTGCTATATACTTGCAAAAAATAACGACTATCTGCAAGTTATATGTGTTAAAAAACCGGGTATTTCAAATAAGTAATCCACTTCGTAGAATCGCTTTCAACAGAACGATCAGTAACAAGTGATTGAAAAGGAATTGCAGGTGACTTTTTATTAAAGTCATCTGCATAATTTTTAATTGCGATTTCTCCATTGGCAATATGAGATGGTCCGCCTACCACTTTGGCTTCTAAAATATTACCCAAGATCATTTTCTTAATAATAATATTTCCTTTGCTTGGGATGTCTCTCATCAATGGTATTGCAACCATTGCTTCAAATTGATGATCGAGTGTTTCTCTAATGTTAAGCATCGGGTAATCGTGTTCAACTCCTCCGTTTTGTGCTGCATAATTTTTTAATACCTGCACTAAATTATGAATATCCTGATTACTTGGTTTTAGCTTATAAAGTTTTTTTGTTGAGATCAATGAAGAGTCCTTTACCCTTGATCTCACGATAGATATACCATAAATGTTTTCCTCTTTTTCGGAATACCTCTTCATCGCGGAAGCGATACTATCTAATTGTTTTTTCAACAGACTTGCATTTTGATAAATTTCAAACCGCTTAATAGGATTAAGGCTAGTAGCGAAAGGCAAATAGTCTATTTGCAAATTAGTAGTATCCATTTGTGTTGTGATCGTATTGATGGTGGCACTTGTAACCATGCCCCCAATAGTTGCTTCGAAAGCAATATTGATAGGGTTCCATTGTGTAAATCGATAATGTACTTCTTGGTAGATGAATTCTGTATCATTGATCTTTTCTCCAGGCCACCAATTCTTAGCTTTTTCAGGCATCACAAATAAACGTGTTATTAAACCACTTGGCTTATCAATTCTTACATAACCACCTACTTTTAATTGAGATGGAATTAAGGTATATATAGCGACTCCCAAAATAATAATTACTACAAATAGTATCCCAATCCATTTTTTCATTCTGTGTTCAATTTAATGTGCAAAATAGTGATAATGAAGTCATGAAAACTATAAAACATTACTAAAAAAGTAAGTTTATATACTGTATATTAGTAGCTGATTTTAGCCATATGAAAAAAAGTATATTTCTTTTATTGACAATAGTTTCAGGGTTGTTTTGTATAACAGCAACAGCTCAAACAAAAGCAGACCCCTGGATCATTAAAGCAACTGGTTTTAATGCAGCTGATTATTATGGTGTAACAGTTGCTAATGGCATGATTGGCATTGTTTCTTCGCCAGATCCATTCATGGTAAAAGATGTTGTATTGGCAGGTGCTTATGATTTATATGGAAGGGGAAGGGTCAGCAATTTTATTAGAAGTTTTAATTTGTTAAATGCCTATTTGGAGATTGATGGTAATCGGATGGATGCCAAAAATATCAGCAATTTCAAGCAGGAGCTTAATATGCGAAAAGCAAGCTTTACCACTTCTTTCGACTATGGAAATAAAGCAACAGTATCTTATACTTATTATTCTTTAAGACAACTACCATTTTCTGTTTTAATGGATATCACAATAACACCCAAAGCTAATATCTCAATCAATGCAGCAAGTGTTATGGAAGCACCCGATGCACTAAAAGATGTTCAGAATTATTATAATGAAATAAGTCGTTCAGTTCATACTGAAACGGGTAAACAAGAAACTTCATTCGGACTCCTAACGTCTTCAGCAAAAAGTCCGACTGGAAAATTACAGCTTGTAGCTTCCAATACTTTTTTATTCAATGAATCAGTTGGTAACGAGCCAAAAGTGGTACACGAAATGTGGCATAATAATATGCATTTGATGAAATTTTCAAAAAAGTTGAAAGCAAATGAAGCGTACAATTTTTCAATTGTAGGTTCATCTATAACTTCAGCTCATCATGACGATCCTTTGAACGAAGCAGAGCGCATGACCATCTTTGCGAAGCTCGAGGGTCGCGATCGTTTGGTTCAGTTTCATTTAAAGGCATGGGATGAATTATGGAAAAGCGATATCAGCATTGAAGGAGACGATCAGGCTCAACAGGATGTACATAGTATGTTATATCATTTGTATTCTTTTGTAAGGGAAGGAACTGCTTTAAGTCCATCTCCTATGGGCTTATCGGGGTTAGGATATAATGGCCATGTATTTTGGGACACAGAATTATGGATGTATCCAGCGATACTAGTATTACACCCAGAAATCGCCAAGAGCCTTGTAGAATACCGTTTTCAGCGCCTTGAAGCAGCAAGAAGAAATGCATTTAGTCATGGATATAAAGGAGCCATGTTCCCATGGGAAAGTGCCGCCACTGGTGTGGAAGAAACACCTGTATGGGCTTTGAGTGGTCCCTTTGAACACCATATCACCGCTTGCGTTGGTATCGCAGCATGGAATTATTATTGCGTAACCCAAGACAAAGAATGGTTATTACAAAAGGGTTGGCCAATTCTAAAAGAAACAGCAGCATTTTGGGCAAGCAGGGTTGAAAGAAATGGACCGGGTAAATACGAAATAAATAATGTGGTAGCTGCAGACGAATGGGCAGAAAATATTAATAATGATGCTTTTACTAATGCCGCAGCTAAATCAGTTCTTAAATATGCAACCGAGGCAGCAAAGGTTTTAAATCTTAGTGCAGATCCTGATTGGTTACAAGTGGCTGCAAATATTCCAATCCTAAAATTTGATGATGGGGTTACCAAAGAACACGCATCCTATCATGGTGAAGGAATCAAGCAAGCTGATGTGAACTTATTAGCTTACCCGTTGAAGGAAATTACAGATCCGGTTCAGATCAAGAACGATTTGACCTATTACGCCAGCCGGATTCCCAATCAGGGTACCCCGGCAATGACACAAGCCATTTTCACCTTATTATATGCCCGTTTAGGAGACGGGGAGAAAGCTTATCATTGGTTTAAAGAGGCGTATGAACCCAACCTAAACCCGCCATTCAGGGTGATCGCAGAAACCAAAGGGGGTACAAATCCATATTTTGCAACGGGTGCTGGTGGAATTGTACAAAGTTTACTCATGGGGTTTGGCGGATTAGACATCACTTCCAACGGTATAGTACAGGTGAAATCTAGCTTGCCCAAACAATGGAAAAGCTTGACAATCACAGGTGTAGGCACTCAAAAGAAAACCTTTGTAATTCATTAATTTTTTTTATTTTCATAGCCTGAAAAAAGCTGCTTGCATATTACTATTTGGCGTACTGCTGTTAAATTGGATGGGCTACCATCTAGTGGCAGACTTTTTTGCACAGCGGGCAGACCTACAAATGCAGGCGCAACTAGATGATAATCAATATTCTGAATCAGAATTAATTAGCATTAAAGTTCCCGCAACATTACCACCTTATACCCTAAGTTCTACTGTGTTTGAACACATGGAAGGAAGTATCGATATTAAGGGTGTCAACTATCGTTATGTAAAACGTAGGTTTTTAAACGATTCATTAGAATTGCTTTGCATTCCGAATATGCAAAAAACTTCTATCAATAATGCAAGGGATGAGTTTTTTAAACTTGCCAACGACTTTGTAAGTTATTCTGGTGCAAAAAAGACAAGTACTCCTCATCGTGACATCAAAATCGAAAAACAAGATTTAACGAATGAGCATTATTTTGATTTACAGCAAGAATTAAGTCCCATCAACTTTGTGTACGGGAATAACAAATATTTAGTACATCTCTCCGAATATTTAGACCAATTAGATAGGCCTCCTCAGGTTGAATCTTAAGATGATTAACAAGATTCAGCCTGCATAGTATAGCAGCTATGCAGGTATTTTTATGTTTTTATTGTATTTACAGTTTCTCTAATTATTAGTTTGTAATGGTCAGTGCCTATATGTATGTATAGGTAGATTGCATTCTATCAAACAATCGTATAAGATGAAAAAGCTTCTAATAGCAATTTGTGCTATTGTAACATTATTTGCGTGCAAAACCAGTAATGAATACAAGACCTATTTACACAACCCTGACCTTTTTAGTAATACAGTTCATGAATTGAACACGGTGGTAATGGGAAATAATTTTCCGCCAATGGTGGCTTCCAGAAACTATGCTTATGCGGCAATAGCAGCGTATGAAGTAATAGCAGCAAGCGATCCAGTGCATTACCAATCTTTAGCCGGTCAATTAAATGGGCTAAAGGAAATCAACTTATCAAAAGATACCGTTGGTGTAGATTATGAATTAGCGGCTTTATTAGCATATATGAAAGTAGGAGAGGCTGTTACATTTCCGGAAGGAAGTTTAAAAACATATAAAGACAGTATTTTAAAAATTGCTCGTTCGAAAGGATTACCCGAAGCTGTTGAAAAAGTATCTCAGCAATATGCAGATAGCATTGGAATGTCCATCATACGTTGGAGCAAAAAAGATAATTATTTAGAAACACGTGGTGCGGAAAAATACAATGTAACAGATGAACCAGGACGTTGGGTTCCAACCCCTCCGATGTATGCATCAGCAGCCGAACCACATTGGAAAGAAATTAGACCCATGGTGATTGATAGTGCAGGAATTTTCCCTGTACCACCGCCACCTGCATTCAATATTAAAGACAAGAACAGTAAGTACTACTCAGAAGTGATGAAAATCAAAAATGCTGTAGATAGTTTAACAGCAGACCAAAAACATATGGCTGAGTTCTGGGATGATAATCCTTTTAAAATGAACGTTACTGGTCATGCTATGTTTGGAAGTAAGAAGTTCTCACCTCCCGGACATTGGATGAGTGTTGTTGGTATTGCAGCTCAAAAAGCAAAAGCAGATTACGGAACCACAGTCACTGCTTTCGCAAAAACAAGTATTGCATTATTTGATGCATTTATACAATGTTGGTTTGCAAAATATGCCTACAATACTGTACGACCAGAAACAGTGATCAATAAATATATCGATCCAAATTGGCGTCCTTTATTACAAACACCAGCATTCCCAGAATATACCTGCGGACATAGCACCATTTCTTCTTCCGCTGCTGAAGCGCTTACCAGCGTATTTGGAGAAAACTTTGCTTATACCGATTCTACTGAAATAGAATTTGGTATTAAGAATCGTGATTTCAAATCGTTCAGAGCTGCAGCCGATGAAAATAATTGGGCTCGTTTTTATGGAGGATTACATTTTCATAATTCTTGTATTATCAGTACCGAATTTGGTAAAAAAGTTGGAGGACTCGTTGTTGAAAGAGTCAAAATGAAAAAATAAAAAAACAAATTTCTAAAATCACAAATCCCACAAATGAAAAAAATATTCTTAATACTAGTAATATGCCTTTTAGTTAACCGAACGGTAAATGCGCAGGGATGCGTAGCAATTAGAGGAGCAGGTGGAGCAACTTGTAATATGATGGACCATATGAAAAACATTGACACATCAAAATGGTTGTTCTCTACCAATACACGTTATTTCAAATCGTACAAACATTTTGTTGGAAAAGTAGAACAACCAAAACGTCTGGAATTAGGTACAGAAGTAATTAACCATACATTCAATATGGATTTTGGTTTAACACGCGTGTTAAATAAAACTTGGAGTGTTTCAGTCTATGTTCCCCTCATTGCAAATACTCGTTCGTCTTTATACGAACATGGTGGTGTTGCGCGTCATGAAACACATTCATTTGGATTAGGTGATATTCGCGTGGCAGGATATGCATGGTTATTAGATCCAGTGAAGCATATGAACTTTAATATTCAGGCTGGTTTGGGAATTAAATTCGCAACTGGCGATTATAAATACACAGATAGATTCTATACTGCTGCTGGAACTACCGGTACCACTGTATTAGGACCAGTAGATCAATCTATTCAATTAGGCGATGGTGGTACAGGATTCACAACAGAATTAAATACTTATTATGCCATCTCACACAAGCTTAATTTATATGGCAACTTTTATTATCTCTTAAATCCTAGGGAACAAAATGGCGTTTCAACTCAAAGAGGTGGAACCCCTTCGTCTGCAACTATTGCCAACACTTCTGATGTAATGAGTGTTCCCGATCAATACCTTATTAGAGCTGGTGCAAATTATATGGCTGGCAAAGTTACTTTTTCTGGTGGTGTTAGGTATGAGTGCATTCCTGTGTATGATTTGATTGGTGGAAGTACAGGCTTTCGCAGACCAGGACGTGTAGTAACTGTAGAACCAGGAATTACCTATACCATGAAAAAATGCAACATTTATGCGTACGTGCCTGTTGCCGTATCACGTAATCGTACCCAAAGTGTTCCAGATAAATTAAAAACTGAGCAAACTGGTGTTTATGCTCAGGGTGACGCTGCATTCGCTGATTATTCAGTGAACATTGGGTTTTCTGTTAGGTTCTAATTTTTTAAGTATCGATATCGATTAAGAGATATCGATACTTATTTGCGCTCATCAATAATTCGTATCCTACCTAGAATAGTATTCTTTTTTTCGTACAACTCATTTTCTTCTTTAGTAGGAATGGCATAACAATCACCCGTTCCATCCTCATCATAAAGTGTCAATACTGGAAGAGTACCTTTTACTACATTTAACCCAAATGATTTTTTATATATGTATAACTCATTTTTAAAACAAAATTCATTCCGAACCGAATTTACCCAAAGAGAGTCATCTCCAAATGGCATTTTAGGTAAAGGCTTACTAATGCCAGGATAAAACTGCTCCATTCGCACCATAGTTCCCTTAAATTTTGCCACAATATAGTCTCGGGTTGAGCTAACGCTACTAGTGTATTTATCATCAAACCATAAAGAACTTCTATTATTTGATTGGGATGAAGGTACCGTAAACGTACTTTTTATTTTCAAATCTAATGTTTCATTATCTCCCCTTAATAGAAAAGACATTTCTAACTTAAGCGTAAAATTAGTCAGAAAAGCCATGTTATGATTTTCATCTTTTAGTGACATTGGGAATTGAACGGTAAGTTCCCAATGTCTCATAGCTAGTAATTCTGCATACTTCTTTTGATTAAATAGTGCCATTTCTTTTTGACGAATTGCTTGAATTTTGTTTTCTACTTTTGTAAATTCTAAGCTCAAAGAATCAAATTCTTGTTTATAAAGCTGTCTATTGGATGCTATTTTTTTGTCTTTAGCATTTTGGGCTTCTCTTGCAGCTAATGCTTTCTTAGCTAATTCATCAGCAGCTTGTTGCTTAGCATTTTCAGATTCTAATCGATCTGCTATTTGTTTCTTATTAAGGGCCAATGCATCTTCAGCAGCTTTTTTGAATAGGTATTCCCCATTTTCTTTTGAAGTCACATAATTCTTAGCCAACAACATGGGATACTTTGTTTGGTCTGTAAGTGTATATAATTTATCTGGCTCATTTATGTTATACATATTAATTGAAACAAAATTACCCGTATTAGGCAAAAAGAAAGTTTCAAAATAAGCTATATGTTTTCCTGTAGGGTCAATGGTAAGGCTATTTAATTTTCTAGAAGGTAAAATTGTAACTACTTCTAATGACTTCGCCTCTGCATATTTAATTTTTATTGTGTTGCCTTTATTTGAAGTATCCAGAAAATAGTGATGATTTTGATTATCAGAACACAAGTACAAGTTGCTATTGTTTATTTCTCCAGATAAATGATTATCGTATTGATAATCGTATGACAATACTTCTTTATTGACCAATTCTAAATCATATAGACTTATCCCATTTGTCCAAAAATCAATCGACTCAGTAAGTTTATTTAGTATAATAAAGTTGTTAGAAAATCGCCAACTATTTTTATCCGGGTTGTAGGTATATTTTCTAAAAACACTTTGAATTTGTTTTGTGTTTAGATTATATACATAAATTCCCATGGAACTTTCGTAATCCTTTGTAAGATTTTTTTCCAATTTATATATAAACAATTTATTAAGTGCCTTGTGATAGTAAAGTTGTATTCTAATAGTTTCAATTGCCCCTGAGCTCAGTACTGTGGGCATTGAAAAAGAGTATATTGGTTCCCCTTTTTCATTGGAAATTGTATAGTGTTCTAGTTTTTCGATAGATAATTGTAGGCTATCCGATATCCATCTACTAAATGTTGCATTGGGTGGGAGTGAAAAAATATATAAAGGCACAAAAGAAGAAAGTATTTCTCGTCCCTTTTGTGTTTTTTCCATTTCTGAAAATGGAATCTCCCCCAGTTTTTTTTGACTTTTTACATCCCAAAACTGATAATTACTATCTACATAATTCTTAAAATACAATTCTTCTCCACTTGCACTAAAAACAAGGTCATTATTTTCCCATTTTCTATTAATAGTTGGGGATATAGGTTCTTTTGCGGCATTTATCTTCGTACTAATATTTCCGCTAGCGAGAAGTCCAACTGTTCTTTTTTGTGTTTGTTTGAAAAGAATGGGAAGTGTTGCTTCGTCTTGCTTATACTGTAATTTGGCTTGATTTGATTTTTCAATAAGTCGAGATTGTAATGATGCTATTTTTGATTTTGTAAGTACTATTTTTGAACTAATTTGCTTACTATATTTACTGGAATCAAATAATTGGTAAAGCTTCAATGCTTGCTTATAATTGTCTTTTTTAAAATACACATCACCAACCAGTTCGGTTAGTATGTATGCATGGCTTACACTATTTTTCTCCATTGGATAGCCAGCACATACACCCATATCGAAATTTCCAACATTTACACCCCAATTAAATGCTGTAAGGGCTTCTTCCAAATTCCCTGCTGCTAATTCTTTCTCACCCAATTCCATGCACCAATGAACATACTTATCTAACATAGCTGGTTCATTATTCTTATAATCATAACCAAATTTGTCATTTCGATATTGCGCATTTAATGCATTAAACCAGTTTGTAGCAAGATTAACTGCACGGGATAAATTCCCTTGTCTGCGAGCAGGTTCTGCAAGAAAATAGCGTCTGCATAATTTAGATGTATTAATGCTATATTTTTTTTGAAAATCTCTGTAGGTATTAATATCTTTTTGTGGTTTCCACGACCATGGCTCTTCGTAATTCAATACTAATTCAGCCAGATTAGTAGCTTCTTCAAAATTCCCTTTATCCATTAATTTTTGCCATCTAGGAAATTCGGGGCAGCCTTGCACCTGCTGACAAAAAGTTGAGTTAATGCCTAAAAAAACAAAGCAAACAAAGAGTAAGTATTTCATGCGCATCTTTATTAAAGAAGAGAGGAATAGTTTAAAGCTACTATTTAAGTTCAATTTGCATATACCCATTGCATGGTATATACTAACTGGACTATTTTCAATACATTTATTTACACAGCCTGTAGGATTATCTATAAAACACATGAAATGAACATAAAAGTAGTTTTTTTTCTATCCTTTATAACTATTACCCCATTTGTTCAGGCACAAAAATTTGATAACGATCAAGGTGTTGATTTAGAGAAAGGTAAAGGGACACTTTTTAAAACTTACTACAAAAATGGGAAAATAAAATCAGAAGACTGGTATTTAAATGACAAACTACAAGGACTTTCGAAGTATTATTACGAAAATGGGAATATAGACTTTGAAATACAATATGTGAATGGAATAAAAAATGGAATTCAAAAGAATTATTACGATAATGGGCAATTACAATACGAAAAGAATTATGTAGATGGTTATGAAAACGGCATAACAAAAACATATGAAAAAAATGGACAATTAAGGTATAAAACTCCCTATGTTAGGGACTTTAAAGATGGGGTAGAATTAACCCTTTTTGAAGATGGAACAATACAATATGAACATACTTATGTACATGGCACAGAAACGGGTTTAAGTAAAGGATATTATCCAAATGGGAAATTACTATTCGAAGAAAATTATCAATACGGTAAACTAAATGGTATATCTAAATGGTTTTATGTAAGCGGAAAAGTTCAACATGAAACCATTTATAACTTTGGTAAAAAGGTTGGGAAAACAAAAAATTTTGCTGATCAATAAAACTTAATTTAAGTCTTTCCATCATTATTATGCGTCAATTCAAATTCCAAAATAGATGCTAATCTGGATATATAAAAATTTAGCTGTTTGAGAATTATTATACCAATTATTGTTTTTTGATATAAAAAACCTTACTCGCAAGCAATACTTTTTCAGGATAGGAATAGACGGTTATTTTGTAATTATTACTATACGCAACATCTTTTAACTTTATATAAAAATCTTTCCAACTTGCATTGATACTTCTCCCTTTCATTACCTGAGAATCAAGCAACATCGTGTCTAGTTTTGTTTCAACATAAATATGGTCATATTCAATTTTACTATACCTGTGCAAAAAACCAACAATCTTTATTTCCTTTTCTTTTATTCTAAAACCATCAATTCCAGTTCCATATTCTGCACCCGAAGCGGAAAGTTTACTCGTTCCAATCATAACAGAATAGGCATACAATTTAGTCCACTCCGCCTCTGCTTCTTGATAAGCTTTATTATTAGTATCCAACCCTAAGCGCACCCGTTCTTTACCATAAGCTGAGTTTTGAGAGAACCCACTATTCATGTAAGAACAAAGCAAAAGACAAATAATAATTGTTTTCATATTATTTAGTTTAAATCTTGTATCAAAGACTTATTAATAGTCTTTCCTTTAAGTTATGGAAAAATTACAAATGGTCAATTACTTTCTAAAATATTCGTTTCTTAATTTTTTCAAATCTGAAGAAGTTAGGATTCTTTGATATCGATCCATATGGTAGGTTGCACCATTAACAGACTTGATTTTAGCAAAGCCATTTTCAAATTCTGACAACTCAACTGTTTCAGGATTATTATTTGGTAAATAGGGTAATATTATATTTTCGTGTTTATCAATATAGAATGTTTTGGTACTATCACTTACCAATGCGAATCCCTCTTTACTAAAATCGGAAGCTTCTAAGTATTTTGCTTTAATAACTTCTTTGCCAGTTGAATCAATGTATCCTCTTACCGTTACATTGTTATCATGATGAATTGGCAAATACACATAAACTTTTGCCAAATCGTTTTTAAATTCATCAATACCAAAGTAAATGGGTTTTACTGTTATTGTGCCAGTTGAATTAATTAACCCATAATTACTAGATTCTTTATCTTGAAATCTCGCTAAGTTTTTAGAGAAATTAGACAAGTTTGAAAACTGTAAAGGCACTATTACTTTTCCAGTTTTATCTATAAAACCTTGACCTGAAATATTTCTAGCAAGAATTCTTCCTTTTTCATCCATCATACCCAAATTTGTATATTCGAATGGAATAATTGTTTTGTCATCCTTATCAACAGCTCCCCATTTGCCATCTTTTTCAACAATAAACAAACCATCCTCCCACCAACTGGTTTGATTGTATTTAGCTGGTATTATTTCTTTAAAGTTCCTATCCATCAAACCGAATTTTCCATTTTTATGAAAGAAATTGGTATAACCATCTACACTAAAACTATTTACTGATTGATAGTCAGGAAAAGTCTTGATAATTTTTCCAATTGTATCTACAAAACAGGGTTCCCCTTTTCTAGTAACACCAGCTGCCATGCCAAAATAAAAGTTTTGTAGTTCCTTCACCTCAGGTAATACGGTTATATCTCCATTTATAGAAAGTATTCCAACAGAATCAGAAAAAATTACAACGGCTCTCCCATTCTTAAAATCAGATACTTGATCATACTTCCCTTCTTCTGCTGCTGCCAATCGAGCGATTTCTAATTTTTCTTCATTAGTATAGCTACTGTCTGCTACAGCTATTTTAGTTGTTCCATTATTGCAAGCGGTTAAGCTAATAAGGGATCCAAAAAAAATCAAGGATAGTAATTTATTGATTTTCATCTTTGTATTTTATTCTCGGTTAATTAATCAAATTAGGTTAGTAAAGCTTAGTCAAACTTAAACACTGTTCCTTTTATAATAATACCCATTGGAGGGTATTATTATACTATTGAAATTGGGTATATTTACTTATAACTAATTTATATGTGTTTAAAAAAATCTTGTTTGTTTTTCGTTTTTTTAGTCATAGTATTCTCGGGATTTGCTCAATTAAATATAGAACAACAAACTATAAAAAAGGTTTTTTTTGATTTTTTGCACTATTACCAACAAAATGAAAAGAAGTTCGATGCTTTTGAATTGCACAAAGGGACTGGTAAGGAAGACGCACCTCCTTATCATATTCAGTGGAAAGAGGTGGAACGATATGCCAATTTTTTAAGAAAGAATGTCCCTTTTGTTGGGGAAACATATATCAACAATGAAAAAAATGATTTTAAATTCTATGACAGTTGTTACAAAGCAGACCCCTTAGACGAAATGCCAGTAGGTTTTGATTTTGACAGATGGGGTGGCGGCCAGGAATCTGTGGAATACTTAGTAAAATGGCATACAGGAAAGGACAATATTTATCAAGTAAAAATTGATGGTGTTAAGGCTGAATTGCGCATAGGTAGTCCGCTTTGGAAAGGTAGTGAGGAAAAAGACCGGCTATGGTCTAGGGTGCCATTTAATAAAGAGAAAGGTAGGTGGGTAATGGCTGGTAATATTGAATCGATAGATGATGGCAATCAATAAAAATCGATTGAAATACATTCAATGGATAATTCAACCAGTTTTTTAGTTACTTGATGGTATTCAGGTGATTCTACTGACTTAGGTTCTTATGAAATTGCTCTTTATATTCAACATGGAATTGACAAATACAAATTGCATACACCTACAAAAAGAAATTAGGTTCTCTATTTATTATTATAAAAATAAAAAACATGACAAATGTAAAACAATGGATGAGCTGGGAAATGGGGGTTGATTTAGTAGCAGTTACTAGCCCTGATTTACAAATGCCAAATATTATTGTGCATTTAGGGAGAATGGTAAATACACCAGTAGGGAATGCCGCTAGTGGTATGATTTTTTGGCAACCAGACGCAACGGCTCCTCCATTGGTGATGGGCTTTGTAAGTACTAATGAAACTGTTGGCGCTTATTTCGGCCCTAATATTTTTGCCGATACCCCATTTGAACAAGCACCAGTTTTAAATGCCGAAATTGATATTAAATACGATGGTATTACAGCCTATAGCAAATGTGTGGTAGGTGGTTTTACTTTTGAAGTGGAGATGACAGATTTAAGCGCACCATACTTAATCAATAGAGAGCCTGCTGCGATGCCTCCTTTTTATCAGCAAGGTGTTGAAATGAGTTGTGGTAAAACAATTTTCAAAGTAAATGGAACCGTAATAGATATGATTATTCCACCAATTGGAATAACTGGCGGTCCTGCTAGTGTGGTTAGTCCGAATGGTGTGTACGCAAGATAAAATCGTTAAGGAGAGAATTAGAGCATTCTTTTAAATTAAATAACCAGAAATGATAAATACCCTTTGGAGGGTATGTAGGTGAATTTTTATAGAAATACTTTTAAAGGGCCGGTAATTATACCGGCCTTTCTTATTTTATATCAAAGTATTCGAAAAATATAAATCTATATAGTAAAATCAGATTAAATGAAAAAAATCGCACTATTATTCATAATTGTATTTAGCGTTACACTTGTTAATTCACAGGTACATATTAATACCTTTATTGTAGGTGGGGTATCATTACCCAATTTTAAATATAGTTACGACAAAGTTTCTTCACCAAGAAGCATATATCAAGGCTACACAGGAGGCTTGTTGGCTAGTACCGGATTCATGGGTGGAACTAAGAATAATATGATGCTGAATTTCGGATTGAATTATTTGCAGGCAGGAGCAGTTGACAAGGCACCTACATCAACAACATTTGTAGAGTCAAAAATTAGGCTTAATTATTTGCAGGGTGAATTTTTTATTTCACTCCCAATTTCGCTTCTCGAAATTTGCGGAGGTTTTTATTATAATTATGCGATTAGTGGGAAAAAGACATATAGCAAAGCTGATGGAACAAGCACCACCACTGATCTAAAATTTGGAAATCAAGATGGTGTTGATGACGCCCATAGAGATGATTTTGGACTAAGTCTTAAAACTATTATTAATGTATCCAAAGTAAAATTCATACTCGGGTACAATAAAGGCCTTTTTGGAATATCGGCAAATGCTTTAGAAGATGTATATAATAAAACGTACAGTATTAGTATTGCATATCCGCTTGGAAAGAAACAATAAGTAATTAGCTTTAAATATTATATTCCTAAAATATACTCTTTAAGTCATGAAAACTAAATTGCTTATTTTTTTAGCACTACTTGCTAATATTTGCCAAGGAAATATGGCATCTCCACTCAGAAGCGGTACCATAAATTCAAATGTTTTAAATAGTAAAGACGTTTCTATTTTACAGGAACATATGGATGTTCGAATTTTCAAGGGATTTAAAACGGCTCAATTCGATATTGTATACACGATAAAAACCGAGATAGGTGGTGGGCAAATTCCATTATTATTTTTAGCCAAAGAGTATAAAGGCGATTTTAAAGTTTGGGTAGATGACCAATTGGTAAACATTAAGGAAATTCCTAATTATATTATAAAACCTAAGGATTCTCCCTTTGCAAATTTCGACAATTCATTTGATTATACTGAATCTGGTTATAACTATATAAAAATTAACTGGACCGATAACGGACATAATTTATATAAGTTAGACGATTTAAAATACTTTGAAGCCTCTTTAAAAAAGGGGAATCATAAAATTCGAGTATCCTATACTGCTAATGTTTGGGTGTATAATGCAGAATGGGTTAAAGAATATAGTTTTCGATATGCTCTTGCACCTGCAGCTTACTGGAAATCGTTCGGCGGACTTACAATTACCATTATTAATGAATCAGGATTTGATTCAGTAACTACCAATTTAGGAAACCCGAGTGAAGGAAAATTTGCTGCTATTTCGAATTGGAAATTCAACAAATTACCTGTTGATGTTTTCGAAATAAATTATCAACCTGTAATTGGCAAACTTGCGTCCTTTCTTATTGCAATTGATCCTTTCTGGCTAATGATATTTTGTGGCCTATTGCTTACATTATTTCATATATGGTTAATCTATAGATACCGGAAGTCTAATCTAACTAAAAGAATTTCCTGGGTGGTTATAGCAGGAGGAATTCTATTCCCTGTTTTGATTTTATGCACTTATATCGCATCATATGTGGCCATTCAAAATTTGCTAGGAGAGGATGCCAGCACTAGGATGGGATATTATTTTTTGATACTAGGATTTTATCCAATCCTGGTAGTAATCTATTTATTCGTCATGATTCTAGTGGACTGGCTAGTCAAAAAACATTTATTATAACATAAAATTCAAGAATGAAGCCAATCATCATTTTTATTGCAATTAACTTTTTTGCTTTAGTAGGAACAGCACAAAAAACTTGGACATGTGTTTCAGGTGATTGTGAAAATGGGATTGGCACATTTAATTATGATAGAGGAGAAAGCTACACTGGGCAATGGAAAAACGGAAAAGCTATGGGTGAAGGCACTATCATAAATAAAGATGGTGTATATAATGGTCAGGTAAAATATTTTCTTACAAAAGAAGGTATGGGCACTTTTACAAACAATGCAAATCAGGTTTTCAAGGGGCAATGGAAAAATGATGAAATGAATGGAGAAGGCACTTATGATTGGGAAGGTAAAAGTTATTCAGGACATTGGAAGGATGGAAAATACGATGGGGAAGGCACATATAATGACGGGAAAGGTACTAGTTATTCAGGGCATTGGAAGAATGGAAAACGCGATGGTAAAGGTTCGCAAACAGATGCCAAGTTTGGCGGCCGAATCAGTAGTGGTAATTGGGATGAAGGTTATTTATCAGGGGCTGGTATGGAAATGTATCCAAATGGCTATTATATGAAGGCAACATTTAAAAAAGATTTTAAAGTTGTCAATGAAAGATACTTTAATAATCAAAATCAAAAAATAACTTATCAAGAGTTTAAAACAAAAAACCCATATAAATTTTGTGCAGAGGGTAATTGCTATACCGGATTAGGAACATGTGAATTTGATTATGTTCGAGAGATTTTTATTGGCAATTGGCTCAATGGGAAACGCCAGGGATTTGTAGCCGAGTTTTCTGGTGCTGACAATTTTTATTTTGGAATCTGGAATGAAGATACCCTTGTTTCAAAAATTGATGAAAAAGAAGCACAAAAATATTTAACAGCTCAAAGAAGCAATTTCCTGAAATTATTTAAATCTGCAATGAAGTATAGTGCAAGTAAGTCAAATCCGATTGCTAAAGCTGCCGCCTTAATAGAAGGTTGTAACAATGGCGAATGCACTTCAGGTAATTGTGATAATGGTTTTGGTTCTTATGTTGATTGTTCTGGGGGAACCTATAATGGTATTTTCAAAAATGGGGTTCCCTTTGGTCAGGGCACTTATACTTATGCAAGAGAACTTTCGATACAGAAGTTTACGCATATTCAGCAACAACAAATGTTTGAAAAAACAACCATGAAGGGTATTTGGAATGGCACTAAAATGAGTGGTTCAGGGAGTATCTACACTGAGATTAAAAGTTATGATGAAAAAGAGTTTGAAGCAGATGCTGGTGCAACTTCTACTGGAACCGAATGGGTGCGAATGGAACATTTAACTGTAACAGAATATAAAGGAGACTTTTCAGATGGAAAATTAAATGGATATGGGTATTATGAAACTTATTGGAAAATTGGTTTACGCAGAGTAGACGATACAGAGCCATTTATTGGGTCAGAAAAGTATCTTGGTCAATTTAAAAATAACCTATACAACGGTAAAGGAAAACTTTATATATGGTTGAATGGTGCATATCAACTAACCAATGAGGGCGAATTTTTAAACGGAAAATATATGGGGCCTTCAAGATAATAATTATATAGTATAAATTAAAAGGAACAAGTAAAATGAAAACTAGCATAATATTTTTTACGGCAATCTTATTAAGTAATATATTATTTTGCCAGTTTATTCATGCCCAGGAGGTAAAAGTTGCAAAAGAAAAAAGTGATAATAATAGCCAATTAATCGAAAAGAAAAGGCAAGACATTCTACACTGTAAAGGTCTAAGTAAGGACAGTGTAGCACATATACACAATAATTTTACGAAAATGCTTTTGGCAAAAAACAAAAAGCAATTATTTACCAATTTAGAATACTTTGTTGCTTTTAATTCTCTAGCAAAAAAAACAGAAGAGATTGGCGATTTACAAAGCCTAATAGTACATTTAAATGAGGCATCGAACACCCTTTCTACTAAGGCAGAACTAACGGATATTGCTGAATCTTATAAGCAAGCAAATAATTTTTATGACGTATCATTATATAACACCTCTGTTGGCAAAAAAATAATTTTAAATGAGCTTACCACAATGGAAGCGTTTTATTTTTGGAAATGCAAATTCGATAAAGCGCGCATTTCATATAAACTAAATAAATTCAGGGATTCATGGGTAAATTATGACCAAGCTGCGCGTTATTATTTGACCGATTCAGCCTATTATTTAGCTGCAATGGCAATGGCAAAAGAGAATGAAACAGTAAAATCGAATGATAGAGAGCCATTAAATAAGTTGGTCTTAGAATTTTTCTATAAGGCCATACAATTAAAGCCAGCAAATAACATATACATTGGTGAAAGAGGGAAGTTTTATTTGCAGACTGTTAAAGACACTACGAATGCATTGGCCGACCTTAATAAGGCCGCGCTATTGAAATCTGCCGATCCTGAAATATATTTTCAGTTGGCCATAATTAGTCATACGAAATTGCATAATGATCAGGAAGCCATTCGCACTCTTTCAACATGCATTGGTTTGAAACCAGAAAAAGCTGAATACTACTATTTAAGGGCGCTACTTTACAGAGATAACAATAACTTTCTTGCGGCACTGCAAGATTTCAAAAGCGCCATTAAGTACGGGAAGGCCAATCCGGATTATTATGCCGGTAGGGGTTACTGTAATGGGAAGTTAGATAAATTCATAGATGCCTATGACGATTATAACGTAGCTCTTTTACTAAATCCGAAAGATAATATTTCTAGAAATAATGTGCAAAAATTAGACCCGCTTTTAAAAGCAGAATATGCAAAAAAAGGAGTAACAGCTCAAAATGTGTTTCAATATTTTATGAAACAAGGAGATGAATATTTAAAAAACGATGATAAATTATATGCTGCCCTGAGTTATACTAAATGCACTAAAATAGAACCTACTAACACAGAGCCTTATAATAAAGCAGGAAAAATCTTTGGTTTTTATAATATAAATAATTATGCGGAACCCTTTTTGCATTATGCCGCCTATGCCAATGGTAAAAGCTCAGAATACTTTGTGGATCTAGGAGTATTTTATATCAAAAATGTAGAAGATTATAAAAAAGCATCAGGCATTCTCGATACTGCGGCATTATTTGGCTCGAAGAATGAACTTTGCTACTACTTGAATGGATTATGTAAACAGTATGCCTTGGATAATTTGAAAGGGGCTTTAACGGATTATACAATAGCTGTTCAATTGAAACCAGATTTTAAAGATGTTTTATTGAAGCGGGGAGATTTATTAATGAACGAATTTAAAAACTATACATCTGCCCTAATCGACTATGAAGCTTTAAATAAGTTAGAACCCAAAAACGATATTTACCTATCTAAAATAAAAGAATGTAAAGAAAAGATGAAAAAATAATATTGCACATTTTCTTTCGCAACTTTCAATATTAATTCATTTATAAATATACCCTCTATTGGGTATAAACATTTTCCTGTTTCAGGGTATATTTAGTGAAATAAATATTGAATAATATGAAAAAAATAATCTTTTTGCTAATTTTAATGACTCCATTTTTAATGTCCTTTGCACAAAAAAGCAAAAAGAATACTATCGATAATGGTGTTGCTTTCTATATAGGCATCAACTATTCAAAGCCAACCCGAACTGAGTTTGAAAAATACATTTCTGTTGTAAGCGACACTATGCATCTAACTACCTCAATTATACCCCAAACAACATACGGACTTAATCTTGGTATGACTTTACGAAATGGGAATTGGGAATTTGAAGGAGGAGGTGTTTTAAGTTCAGGAATCAAAACACAAAGTAGTAATGTATCAAAGAGCAATTTTGCTTCTTTAAGTTTGAGTACAATTGATATTCATTTTGGGTTTTCCAATTATATCTTAGGACCTTTATTTATAGGGGCTGATTTGGGAGCAATCAGTAATGGCGGGAAATTGCAAGTAAATGAAAATACCCCAATATCTCATTTTGAAGATAGCCCTGAATCTCTTAACCCATTTAAGGGATATGTTTTTTCTGTAAGGCCAAAAGCCGGTTTCTTTTTTCCTTTCAAGGCAGGTAAATATTCGGGGATTAAATTAAATGTATATTACGATTATGGGTTATCAAAATATGATTTTTATAATAGTCATATTTTTCAATCGAGATTAATCAATTACACAGGTTCTACAAAATCTTCGCTTAATGGATTTGGAGCACAGGTAGTTTTAGTTATTGGAGGTAATTAAAGAGTCTGCAAATACTGTATCTTTTCATATTTCAATTTAGTATTATTTATTTTTGATTTGTTAACGCAAAATAATAAGTGTACCCCTGTTTTTCTTTGTACTCAACTAGTTCAAAACCCTGTTCTGAAAAATAATAAGTATTGTAATATTCGCCATTGTTAACAGTAGGTTCTTTTGTAAAGTATTGTTTGCGCAAAACAGAATAGGGGTTCAATAATTCCCCAGTAAATAATTGTTTAGTTAGGCCGAAGGCTTTATATTTCATGGCATTAAAAAGTACAATTCGACTAATCCCGGTTTCGCCATTCTTCCATATTATAGATAATAAAGAGCTGCTTTTTTCTCCAGTTGTATTGTCTTTACTATAAACGTAATAACGTAATTCTTTTAGGTCTTTATCTGAAATCGATTTTGTATTGTTTGAATCTACTTCGGTTACTATATTTTCATTATGGAATAACAATTTTCTTGCAGCCTGTTTATCCATTCCTATATACAGGCCAAAAACACTTATCCCAAGTATATGAAAACTAGTATTCGAAAAGATATCTTTTTCCGAAAATTCTGTTTTTTGAATTCCTTGTGATCTCGCAGCTGTAAAGATTAGTACTAAACAAACAATCATTATTATTTTTGACATATTAATTTTTGTAAGTTTTAGTTAGAATTGTCTGCTATCTGCAATACAAATCTTGTTTCTAAAAACCCAACACTTAAGAATCAACCCATCAGACAATTTGAACTCCCATTTTAACGGTAGCTCAGATGAAGCATCATTTGGTGCATGATACATTTGTTTTGCCACTGCCACTGCTTTTGCCTCGTCACGATATTCTACAATGAACTCATATACTGTTTTGTCTGCAAGCATCTGACAGGTAAGTTGTTTTACTGCACCTGTAGTAAAATTTTCAACAAGATTATCTTCATTAGCATCTGCGGGGATTGGTATTTTTGGCCTTAGTTTTTTTACAAGATCTTGTGGCATGCCAATATGCATATTTTGAATTTCAACAGGTAGGTATTGTTTTTGTAAACTTGGTACAATAGTCAATTCCGAATTGAAATGGATGATCTTTCCTGCAAATACCTGAATATGGCTATCCACAGAAAAATCTTCTTGGGTCTTTGCTAATAAATGAATTTCAAATGCACCAGTATTTTCTTTATAGATCAAAAAACTCAAACAATATGGATATTCTGCTCCAAATGTTTTATCCGTTTCAAACAAAGCAAAATAGGCCGCAGTTCCACCATAATCAGTTTGAACATCTTCCTTAGTAGATGGCAGCACTTTAATATTCCCAGGAACTTTGCTTTTCGCATTGTTTAAAAACAATGCTGTTGCATAGGTTTCAACTGCGTCGGGTTTTACATTTTTCATGTCTGGCCTAAAAGTATAGCGAATCTGTACCTGTTTATCATTTGAAACATAAATATGATCGTATAATTTTGATTGTTCCGATGTCGGTACTATTTTTTTGAAGCCTTCTAGAAAGGATTCAGTAAAAATAAATTGGTGAGTATCTTTCGTTTGTGCCGAAATGACAAGACTCAATAGCAGACTGAAGAGTAACCCGAATTGTTTTTTCATTTTTGTTTATTTAATCTAAAATAAAACTAATATTTCGCTAGTTTCTGTGTATACCCTCCCTAGGGTATATTATAAAAAGTTTATTAAAGATGCTGTTAACAAGGAATATGGATAGCTACCACAGTTCCGCTGCCAATTTTTGAATCCCACTCTATCGTACCTTTTAAAAAGTTGACCCTCGATTCGATATTTTTTAAGCCAATCCCATCTTTGGTCTTAGCTTTATTAATATCGAAACCTTTTCCATTGTCCTCAATTGTCACAGTGATATTATGCTCTTCCTTTATTAATGTGAGGTCTAACGTGCTTGCTTCAGCATGTTTGATCACATTAGCGACAGCTTCTTGTACTATACGATAAAGAATAGCTTCAGTATTTGCATCTATGCGTTCGTTTAAACCTTCTGTGAATAGATTAATCTTGATGGAGCGATTATGCAATTCATCTAAAAATTTCCGAACAGCACTTGCTAAACCAGCTTTGATTAATGCGTTTGGCATCATATTATGCGAAATGATTCGCACTTCTTTGCAGCTATCATCAACTAGGGTTATGGCATTTTGGTATTGACTCTTTTGAGTATTATTCATAAACGGTATCTCATCTTCAATAGCGCTTAGGTTCATTTTCGCTACACTCATCATCTGTCCGATTCCATCGTGTAGGTCTGATGCAATTCTTATTCTTTCGTTTTCTTCTGCTTCCAAAACCGCTCTAGTAGCCATTTCTTCAGACTTTCTAAGTTTAAGTTGGGTTTCAGCTTCTTTTTTTAATTGCACCCTTCGATGGTAGGAGTAAGCTAATAAGCTGATAGATAAAAACAATATGGATAGCCCTGCGATCCAATAGTTCCGTTTACTGATCTCGAAATCTTGTTGATTGATTGTTTTCTCTTTCTTCTCTGTTTCGTATTTAGTTTGCATTTCAGCCAACTGTTTAGTGGCTGTTATATTCAATAACGAATCTTTTAGAATTTGTTTTAAATCGCTATATCCCAGGGCTTTATTGAAGTCGCCATTTTTTCTATAGATCTGTGATAGTTGATCATAGCTAAATAATAGGATATCTTTTAAACCATTAGCTTTTGAAAGATTGATAGCTCGGTTATAATAGAATATTGCTGAGTCATTATTCCCCTTATGCTGAAAAGCTTCCGCAAGATTGCCACTACTCAGCGCAATAGCTTTTTTGTCGTTCAATTCAGTGCCAATGATTTCAGATTGCCTATAATACAATATGGCGCTATCAATTTTATTGATATAAAACAGGTATGCCCCAGCATTTGAAAGGCCAAGTGATAAATTTGCACGTTTATTCAATTTTAAATTGATATTGTTCGCAATAGTCTGTTCATTAAAGGCACTTCTAAAATCTGCTTTGTTTGCATAGTAAATAGAAAGATTAAGTTTAATAAGGCCTAGGTCATCATCAAATCCATTCTTGATAGCTATATCTTCCGCCTCTTTTAAAAACTGCAATTCTAATTTTGTGTTTTTCAAATAGCCATAGATCTGAGCTACATTGTTTTTGCTAAGCATGATGCCTTTAGGATTATTCATCTTCTCCCAAATGGCTAAGCTCTCTAAATAAAATTGAAGTGCTTTTGGATAATTCCCTTTCAAAGCTTGTATGGCACCTAAATTGGTCATACTTCTTGCTTCACAGGAAAGGGCTTTTAGTTCCTTACTTTTAGCAAGTGTAATTTCTGAATAAGAATATGCAGCATCAGGAATATCATTAATATGTGCAAAGCAAAAACTGATCAATCGGTTCAATGAAACCGTGTCTGAAATCGTTTTTGAATAAATTTGAAGACTATCTTTGTATTCCTGAGCTTGAATAGTATTTATAAAAGCAAGGATAATAGCTAATATGACTGGTAGTTTTTTTAGCAATTTCAATTGGTTTATACTTCTCTAATATAAGTAACAGTTTCTTAATTTACTCAAAGTAAATAATTAAGTAAAGACCATAGATACCCGCCAATGGGTATTTTATGCTATAACTTCTAGGATGCAGAATGAGTAAGGGGGGATGATTAAATATTCTTGATCTCCTCCAACAGTAAGCTCTGTTTCTGTCCAATGATCATACAATTTATTAGACGTAGCGCCATGCGTTTTGAATGCATACCATGTTACATAGGATGCAGCATTATTAAAATTAAAGAGGCAATAAACCATTTGTTTTCCATAAGTCCGAATAAATCCTGCAACATGAATATTATACGGAGTAAGCCAAGTAAGATTTTTATAGTCTCCGAAAGCCATTAATTTTTTCCTGATTTCAATCATCCGCTTTGTTGCACTAAAAACTTTTGATTCAATGGTATCTACATCATTAAGCAGATCCATCTTATCCCAATCAATAATGGGACGATGCATCCACCGATTATCGTAGCTTTTAGCTGGGTCACTTAAATAACTATAATCGTTTGTATAACCCATTTCATCTCCATAAAATAGGATGGGAAGTCCGCCTATAAAAAAGCTCTGAGCCTGCATCAAACAGATCTTGAGAATAGATTTTTCTATTTCTTCAAGATCATTCTTTCGAATTGCTTTTTCTAATCCACATAATGAAGCCAAGGAACCGCTAATTCTCGCATCCTGTGTTTTAGGATTTATAGAAAATAAGGCACCGCTAGCTGGTGAATCTGGTAATGCGCCTGAATAATATTCTTTCAAAAATCTACGATGTTCATATGCATTAAAACCTGCCGCAGCAATCATGCTATCATCATAGCCCAAACCAATATCATCGTGGCACCTGGTATAAGTAATCCATGAGCAGCCAAATGGTTTTTGCAAAAGTTCGTTTTGTGCCGCTAACATAACCCTTGTATCGCCCGTTGCTAATGCATCCCACTGAAGTGCCATTTGGGTAGCGTTATAAGCAAAATCACATTCTTTTGCAGTAAATCGATCGGTACCAAAATATTTCATGATCTCATTCGGCGCAACAATTGCTTCGCCAAGTAATGCCATACCAGGAGCAGCAACTTGAACACACTGTTTTATTAATCTTAAAAGTGTATGTGCTTCGGGTAAGTTCTGACAACTTGTGCCAAGTTGTTTCCAAATAAATGCGGGAGCGTCGATTCGTAAAACGTCAACTCCTAAATTAGCATAGAAGAAGATTGTATCGAGCATGGTTACAAAAACATCTGGGTTTTGGTAGTTAAGATCCCATTGATAATCATGAAACACACTCATTACCCATTTGTTACATTCAGGAACATAAGAGAAACTACCAGGTGCTGATTCGGGAAAAATTTCAGGCATTGTTTCTTCATACCAATTGGGCAAACTTCGATCGTCAAACATGTAGAAGTAGTCCTGATATTTTTTATCACCAGCTTTCGCTTTTTCGGCCCACTCATGTCGTATGGAAGTGTGATTCAAAACAATATCGATCATTAGAAACATGCTTTCTTCGCTCATGTTTTGTTGAACCTTTTGAAGGTCTTCTAGACTGCCAAATCGGGGATCCACTTTTCTAAAATTCGAAACAGCATAACCACCATCGCTTTCGCCAGCCGGACTTTCAAAAATTGGCATTAGGTGTAAAAAGTTGACCCCTAATTTTTTAAAATAATCTAATTTGGAATTTAAAGTTTCTAGATCACCACAAAACCGATCAACATACAAACTCATACCCGCCAATTGATTAGTAAGAAACCAATTGCCAGTTTCTTCCTTTTCTTCATCTTTTAATTTTAAAGCTTCGCTTCTTTCAGCATATGCTTTGGTAATTGTTTCAAGTAGTTCAGCAAATGCAGTTATTGCATTAGGATGATTTCCATATAATGATTGATAGAGGTCGGCAATCTCACTTGAATTAGCTAAAAACCTACTATAGAAAAGGTTGTCTTTCCCTGCTACATCAATTTTATATTCTAAAACTGGTAATGATATTTGTTGATGTAATTGATATTGGTACACGAGCAACTTTTATTAAAATGAGTTATTTAAAAATCTGATTATTTAAATGTTTGAATGCTTCCATGGCACCTAAGTACTCACAGGTACGTGCCCCAGCTTTATTTGCATTACGCACAATGGCATTCCAATCTTGAATTGTTGCATTTTGAATCTCGTCGAATTTTTTATCACTAAGCTGATAAAGCAAGGCACCAACAAATGCGTCACCAGCACCAGTTGTGTCAACGGGTTTGATGGCAATACTTCCAATGATACTATTTTGTTGATGATACCCAAGAAGCGTTCCTTCTTTACCAAGCGTTATGCAGTAAGTGGCCAATGTTTCGTTATTTAAAATAGTAGTAGCATCTTGTAAGGTTGCTGTCCGAGTAATGAGCATAGCTTCTTCATCACTCAATTTAAAAAAATGGCAGTTCTTTAAAAAATACCACGACTGCTCAATGAAACTATCTGTATTATGTTGAAAAAGCAAGTGCCGATAATTTGGATCAAAGCTGATAAAAATATTCAATTTTTTGGCGCGTTCCAATAAACTTAAATAAGCTTTTTGAAGAGGGCCACTTAAAAATCCTGTAGCTGATCCAAAGTGAATGATAGAAATATCTGATAGATCAATTGTATTGATTTCCTCTTCAGTAAGTTCTCCATCAGCGCCACGATTAAAAACAAAATCGCGTTCCCCATCTTCCATTAAAGAAACAAATGCGAAAGTGGTAAAATGCTTTTCATCTTGCAGCATATACTTAGTGGAAACGCCAAAATCTTCCATCACTTGAATCAACTGTTTACCAAAAGGATCTTTACCAACTTTTGCAGCAAGTTCAACTTTGCCTCCTAAAGCAGCAACGGCTGCTGCTACATTGGTAGGTGCACCACCTGGTTTTTTTAAAAAGTTTTGCCCCTGCGATAAAGTGCTACCCTTATCTGTACAGATCATATCAATCAGTGCTTCTCCAATACATAATATTTTCATAGTACCTCCTTCTCCTAAATGGAGATTTTATTTTAATGTCCACCACCGCTCATAACAACAGAGTCGTCTGCAGGAATAACTTTTTTCATCCTTAGTGTTGCTACACAAGCAATTAATAATAACACACCTCCAAAGCTAATGGCCTTGCCAGGATTGTTATCCAAAAAATGATTCAGGATAAATCCAAAAGTGGTGGTTTGTAAGATCATTGGGATCACAATCATCATATTAATGATACCCATATACACGCCATATCTTTCTTTCGGGATATCGTTAACAACCATGAGATAAGGAACCCCCATCATACTTGCCCATGCAATTCCGAAACCAGTCATGGGAACAAATAACAAGTATTGATTTTCAATATGAGGGAAAGTTAATAGTCCTAATCCTGCAATCAATAAACAAGTAACGTGTACATTCTTCGGACTATATTTTTTTGCCAAACCTACCAATAGAAATGCCGACAAAAATGTTACTACATTATACCAACCATTCACTAATCCGGCCCAACCAACTGCTTCTTGATAGAGTGTTGGGTCTTTTGTTGGAGAAGTTTTCCAAACAGATTGTGCGATACTTTTTGAAGCGTTCTGCCAATAACAAAATAAGGCATACCACTGAAAGAGATAAACTAGAGCCAGTTGCCACATTACTTTGGGCATATCATGTATCGCACTGAAAATTTCAATGAACGGACCAAACACTGTCTTTTTATTGGCTCTTAAAGCAGCTAATTCATCTTCTGTTGGAGGTATTTCAGGGGTTTTAGTAATTGACCAAAGGACAGAGCTAATAGAGCAAATAGACCCTAAAAAGAAAGAACCGAAAACCCAATAGGGGATCTGCCCGTGCATCTGTTTTAAGAATGATACTTTTTGAAAAGCAAACAATGAAATATTGGCTAAAGTAATTCCAAGGCCAGTAAAAAAGCTCTGGGTCAAAAAACCTTCTGCGTGTTGTGATGGTGGTAGTTTGTCGGCAATAAACGCACGATAGGGTTCCATCGCCGTGTTATTGGCTGCGTCTAATACCCATAATAATCCACCTGCCATCCAGAGTGTGCTGCTAAACGGGTAAATGAACAAACAGAGGCTACAAAAAAGAGCCCCTATAAAGAAATATGGTTTACGCCTTCCGAAGCGAGGATGCCATGTTTTATCACTCAGCGCACCTATAATTGGTTGAATTAAAAGACCTGTCATTGGTCCCGCCAAATTGAGGATTGGAATTTGGTCTGGACTTGCACCTAAAAAGTCATAAATGGGGTTAACGGCACTTTGCTGTAAGCCAAAACTGTATTGAATTCCAAAGAATCCCACATTCATATTGATGATCTGCGAAAAACTCAGACGAGGTTTAGTGAATGACATAGCAAGCAGTTAGAAGGTGTTTCTAAAAATAGGGATTTCATAGGTAAAAAAAACCGGGCTTATCCCATATTTTCAAATTAATAAAAATGATAACGTTACCGGGAACGATTGCGTAGAAAAAAACACGAAATCCCCTTTCAAATTGTCTAGATAAATGTAGCATTGGGTAGAATTACTTTAGGATTGCTTTAACAAGGTATCCTTAAACTGTGCTAAAGAGTTCTAACAACTACGATTTGATGCTTAAACCGCTTGTCATGCCCCAAAATAAAAACAGTGCCTTGTTTTTAGTGTTGAATCCACACAAAATGCTTGCTTATACCCTTATTTCAACTCTTTTGTATATATCCATTAATGATTGTTTAAACGCGCGCTTATGCTTATGAAGAAAGTTAACCTGTGTATTTTACTGCTGTTGGGATTCCTACTGATACAGTCGGAAAACCTGCTTGCACAGGATAAAAAGTTTGAAGTAAAAGGAACGGTCACTTCAGCAGATAAAAAACCCTTAGAAGGTGTAAACATTAGAGTTGCTGGTGGTCAGTCTGGTACTGCAACCGATGCTACTGGCCATTATCGCATTTTAGTAGATAATGGAAATGTTTCTCTTGTATATAGTTATGTAGGTTATGCAAGCAAAACCATCGCTGTTGATAGTAAGAATGTAATTGATGTTGCACTAACTCCTGAGGTTAAAGAATCTGAGGAAGTAGTAGTAATTGGTTATCAAACCATCAAACGTAAAAACTTGTTGGCTTCTGTTTCAAGCGTTAGTGCAAAAGATCTAAAAGATATCCCGGTTAACTCAGCAGCTGAGGCTTTGAACGGTAGATTAGCGGGTGTAACTGCTACAACTGCAGAAGGTTCTCCTGATGCGGATGTTAGAGTTCGTATTCGTGGTGGTATGTCTATTACTGGTGATAACTCTCCTTTATACATTGTGGATGGAGTACAGGTTGAAAACGGACTAAGTTCATTATCACCACAAAATATTCAAACCATTGACGTTTTAAAAGATGCGGCAGCTACAGCCATTTATGGTGCAAGAGGTGCTAACGGTGTTATTATTATTACCACCAAAAGCGGTAAAATTGGAAGACTAACTGTTTCGTACAATGGATTTTATGGTGTTAAATCAATTGCTAATAAACTAGCTGTGATGAACCCATATGATTATGTGTTGTATCAATCAGAAAGATCAAGGGGTAGTGCAACAGATAGTACCACTTTCTTGAAAAACTTTGGAACCACTTGGGATACATTGGGTAACTATAGAAATGCAGCGCCAGTAGATTGGCAAAATGAAGTAATGGGCCAACAAGGATCATTACAAAGCCATAACGTAAACCTGAATGGTGGCAGTAAAAGAATCACTTACAATTTTGGATATACTTACAATGGTGATAAAGCAATCTTATTGAATTCAGATTATAAGAGACATTTATTGAACTTTAAATCTGAATACAGGATCACTAATAATTTAAGATTATCTGCAGGTGTGAGATATACGCATACGGATGTATTTGGTGCAGGGGTCTCTTCTGAGCAAGGTTCTTCTTATAGCAGATTGCGTAATGCTGTTAAATACAGACCTTATTTATCGCCAAATCAAGAGGTTGACCAAGCTGATCCATTAGCAGAACCAAGTGTGGGTAACGGACTTACTTTGATTAATCCTATTGCACTTACTGATGCAGAGTATAGAAAAAAAACAACGGATGTTTTCAACGTAACCGCTGCAATAACATATAATATTACTAAGAACTTGACCTTCAAATCAACATTCGGTTATGATAAGAATGATTTTGTTGATCGTCAGTTCAGCGATTCAATTACTCCATACTCTGTAATATCTGGTTCTAAAAAACCAATCGCTCAATTAGATACTGTAAATAGAAAAACAATCACTAATTCCAATGTACTTACCTATTCAATTAGTAAATACAAAGGGAAACACGATTTTGATTTCTTAGTGGGTGAAGAAACTTATGACCTAAGTACTGAAACAAGAACCCAACTGGTTAAGAATTATCCTAATTTAACTAATCCAGATGCAGCATTTGTCAACTTAAATATGGGAATTCCTTTTACAGGATATCCTAGACTTGGTAAAACCAGATATACCAATCTTTCTTTCTTCAGCAGAATTAATTACGATTATTTAAATAAGTACTACTTCTCTTTTAACGTTCGTGCAGATGGTGCATCAAAATTTGCGCCAGGCAGACAGTGGGGTTATTTCCCAGCTGCTTCTGTAGCCTGGAGAGCTAAGAATGAGAAATTCATGGAGAATTCAAAAACAATTAGCGACTTGAAGTTTAGAGCAAGTTATGGTGAAGTTGGTAACAACCGTATCAATGACTATTTGTTCTTGACAACATTTAAAAATGATGGAGCATACTACTATGGTATCAATAACCAAGCAGTTTCTGCTTACTATTCTGCTGGTTTAGTGAATGAAGCATTACAGTGGGAATCAAATGTGTCTCAGAACTATGGTATGGATATCTCTTTCTTTAAAGACCGTGTAAGCTTAAGCGTTGACGCATATTTTAACAACGCCAAAAATCTATTGTTGAATGTTCCAATTGCTTCAACTTATGGATATTCTTCACAGTTACAGAATATTGGTAAAACCTCTAACAAGGGTGTTGAATTCCAATTGAACGCAGCCATTATTCGTAATAAGAACTTTACATGGAATGCTAATTTCAACATAGCATTTAATAAAAATAAAGTAGAAGCACTAGGTACAAACCAAACATTATTCTATCCAGCAGCTAGCTGGGGTGTATCTGGTCAGCCTACCGATTACATCGTAAAAGTTGGTCAGCCAGTTGGTTCAATGTATGGTTTAGTGAGTGATGGTTTTTATAAAACAGGCGACTTTGATTATAACCCAGCAACTTCTGTATATACTTTAAAAGCAGGTACAGTAACTGATGTAGCCATCATTGGAACAGTTCAACCAGGTTCTGTGAAATTCAAAGATTTGAATAATGATGGTGTGGTAGATCTAAATAACGATAGAACTTTTATTGGTAATCCAACTCCAAAGTTCACCGGTGGTTTAAATAACTCGTTTACCTATAAGAATTGGGATATGAGTGTATTTGTAAACTTTGTTTATGGAAATAGTATTTACAATGCAAATAAAATCGAGTTCACCAATGGGTATACTGGTAACTCAAATATGTTACAAATGATGGAAGGTAGATGGAAAGTAGTATCTGCATTGGGACAAACAACACAATGGATTAATTCATCCAACCAAGCAGTAGGCATGTCTCCAGATGTGTTGAATGCGATCAATGCGAATGCTTCCATGTGGCAACCAATTAAAAGTTCTGGTGCATTTTATCCAAGTTCTTGGGCAATTGAAGATGGATCATTCTTAAGGATCAACAACGTTACACTGGGATATTCCATTCCAACAGCTAAAATGAAATTGTTTAGCAAATTGAGAGTTTATTTCACAGCTAATAACTTAGCAGTATTTACTAAATACTCTGGTTATGATCCGGAAGTAAGTGTAAGAAATAGCCCGCTAACTCCGGGTCTTGATTACTCAGCGTATCCAAAAAGTCGCAGCTTTATTTTCGGAATCAATGCAAGCTTTTAATTAAACCCAACTAAAAATTAAGATATGAATAAGAAACATTTTTATAAACTCGCTTTAATAGCTTCAACAGGATTCTTGTTGCTGCTAGGCAGTTGTAAGAAATTCCTTGACCAGCAGCCCATCACTGATGTGAGTGCAGATGTTGCCTTTAATGATGTGCCTAGTGCATATAAATCTCTTGCAGGTGTCTATAGTAGATTAGTTGGTGATGCAGGATTTGGGATTCGTTTAAGCCTTTATTATACCGTTGATAACGACGAAATGCAAGGGCCAACAGGTGCGGCTGATAATGATAGAAGAGATATTGCTCGTTATGCTGCTACATCTGGTAATGCACAATTGACAAACCCTTTCAACCAATTGTTTGCTGGTATTGAATATGCTAATATCTGTATCGTTAACATTCCGAAAATGGCATTGTATACAGGAGGAAGCGATCAAGAGAAAAAACAATTACAAAGAATGTATGGCGAAGCGTTGACATTGAGAGCGCAATTTTATTTAGAGGCAATCATGGTTTGGGGAGACCTTCCCGCACATTTTAGACCAGCATCTGAATTAGCAAGCTCAAATCCTTTCCCAAGCAGAACTGACCGCGACACACTGTATAATCATTTATTAGACGATCTTAAAATTGCAGAAGATTTAGTTCCTTGGCGTAATGAACTTGCCGCAATTGGCGATGGTTCGGATGAAAGAATCACTAAAGGAACAGTAAAAGGTCTTCGTGCAAGAATTGCACTTTTCAGAGGTGGCTATTCATTGCGTCAAGATGGTACTATGAAACGCAATGCTGATTATCTTACTTACTATCAAATTGCAAAAGATGAGTGTAACGATATCATAAATTCTACTCAGCATGCTTTAAACCCTAGCTTTAAAGCACTTTGGAGAGATCAAGTAAATGCTCACGCAGTTGCAGACCCACAAGGAGAATTGATGTTCCAAGCAAGCGGTATCGGTGGTGTTGGAGCTGGAGATAATAAATTGGGTTACTATAATGGTCCTACTGTAAATGGGCTCGGAAATAAAAGTATCAATGTATTACCTACCTATTTTTATGCATTCGATTCTACCGACTTAAGAAGAGATGTTACTTGTGCAGTGTATAATGTGGCTGCAGATGGTATCACTAAAGTTGGTCAGGCTATTACTTCTATTTGCGACGGTAAGTATAGAAGAGATTGGATTACAAATCCGATAGTTTCTCCTACAAACGCCATTCAATATTTTGGTTTGAAGTGGCAGATCCTACGTTACGCTGATGTACTATTGATGTATGCTGAAGCAGAAAATGAATTGAATGGACCAACAGCTGGTGCATATGATAAAGTAAATCAGATTAGAAGAAGAGGATATGGCAAACCAATTACCACAGCCGATGCAACTGTTGATCTACCTTCTGGATTAAGTAAGTCTGCATTCTTTACAGCACTCGTTAAAGAAAGATCATTAGAATTAGGTGGTGAAGGTGTAAGGAAGTTTGACCTGATCCGTTGGAATTTATTAGCTCAAAAATTGAGTGATACTAAAGCAGCTCTTTTAGCAATGTCTACCTTAACAGCTCCTTATAACACATTGCCAATTGCAATGTATTATAAGACTGTATCAACATCTGATGATAATACTTTCACTGGTGGACTTTGGGCGAATTCGTTTTATAAAGCAGCACCAACAAGTACTCCTACTGGAACTACCAAAGTAGTTTGGTTTAGTGCAGCAATTAATACTACAGCACTCTCAAGATATGCAACTGGATTTGTTTCAGGAAAATCTGAACTTAATCCAATTCCACAACCTGCCAGAGACGCCAATGCAAATCTTTCTCAGAATCCAGGATACTAATTAACAAGCAGTATGAAAAATCCCGTACCTATACTTAGGACGGGATTTTTTAATTTAAGTAGATTTTTTAATACAGCTACCATGAAAAATATCGTAATCATACTCCTTTGTGTAATACCACTTGGTTTTGTATTTGGTCAGACTACAAAAAAATGGGTTGTGTCAAAAGACGGAAAAGGAAATTACTCAAATGTACAAGCTGCACTAAATGCAGTGCCTGCAGATAATAAAGAGGCCATATTGATTTATATTAAAAAGGGAGTTTATAATGAACGACTTGTACTAGATACGAGGAAAGATTTTGTGACCATTGAAGGAGAAGATAAAGCTTCTACCATTTTAACTTACAATAATCATGCTGGCGTAAAATTTCCAAACGGGGATACTGTGAATACCTGGTCATCTGCTAGTTTTTTTGTGTATGCCGACAATTTCACTGCAAAGAATATCAGTTTCCAAAACAATGCAGGGTTTACAGCCGGACAAGCAGTAGCAGTATTTGCAAATGGTAATCGACTACACTTTTCAAATTGCAATTTTTTAGGTTTCCAAGATGTGCTGTTTTGTAGTGGGATAGGGACCAAACAGTTTTATGAAGATTGTTATATCGAAGGAACAACAGATTTTATTTTTGGTCCAGCTACAGCAGTATTTCAGAATTGTCATATTCATAGTAAAAAGAATTCGCACGTTACTGCTGCTTCTACACCAAGAGAAATTCCTTTTGGTTTTGTTTTCCTCAATTGCAAATTAACTGCCGATACCAGTGTTCATAAAGTTTCTTTAGGTCGCCCTTGGCAACCGAATGCTAGTGTGACTTATATCAATTGTGAACTTGGCGAACATATTATTCCAGAAGGATGGAACAATTGGAAAAACCCGGCCAATGAATTAACCGCACGATATGCAGAATACAATAGTACTGGTCATGGTGCAAATATTGGCGCTAGGGTAAAATGGGCTAAGATTCTTACTCTGGAAGAAATGCAAAAAATTAATTTGAAAACTATCTTCGGCGATTGGGATCCTAAGAAGTAGATTTTTTATTTTTTAATGGAAGATTCTCGCGCCATGAGTTGTAATGGCAACACCCTTTTTTCAAAATCGTGAACGGGTCTTTTACTTTCTATTAATTGTAGTAATAATTCTGTGGCGATTTGCCCCATTTCAAATGCAGGTTGACGAACTACTGAGAGAGAAGGAGAAAGCAGATCGGTAAGATCAAGGTTTGAAAATCCCATCAAGGCAATATCATCTGGGACTTTGATATTTTTTGATTTGAAATATCGTAAACAGTTTGTGGTTACCTTATCTGCCGTAGCTAAAATGGCATCTGGTTTGTTAGGATTAGCCATGATCTCATCTAATGCAGTTTCCACTTCCTCATATTCCATACCCCCATGTAAACAATGGCTCGTTAAATTTTGATCAAATACAAGTCCTCTTTCTTCTAGTGCTTTTGTGTAACCGTCAAATCGCTCTTTGGTATTCGACAATAATGGAGATCCGGCGAGATTGGCAATTCTTTTAAATCCATTATCGATTAGGTGGATGGTGGCATCATAACCGCCTTTGAAATTATCGACAATTACTTTGTGGGTTTGAATGTTTTCAGCAACCCTATCAAAGAACACGATAGGGAAACCACGATCATGAAGCGATTGAATATGGGAAAGGTCTTCTGTTTCTGCAGAAACTGAAATGAGTAGTCCATCAATGGAACGAGAAGCTAGGTAATTCAGGTCAATCACTTCCCTGGCATAAGACTCATGGCTTTGAGATATGATGACATTATATCCTTTGTCGTATGCGATAGATTCAATCCCGTTAATGATTTGCGAGAAAAAGCTATTGGCAATTTCACAAACAATAACTCCTATAGAGCGACTTCTTTTCTCTTTAAGACTAAGTGCGATTGGATTTGGGCGATAATTGATCTCGGCAGCATATTCCAGAACCTGCTTTTTTGTTGCTGGGCTAATTTCATAGCTATCCCTCAAAGCCCGAGAAACTGTTGAAGTGGACAGTCCCAGTGCTTTTGCAATATCTTTTATGGTTACTGCTTCGAATTTCATAGAAAGAAATTAAGCTTCATTTCCCTTTAATGAGGTACTAAAATACTGTATTTATGCTAGCAGCTTGTTTGAATGTTTATGAAATGTGGATTCAAATGGTTAAACGGTTGACACAGAACCCTGAAAGCTGCGTAAAATCAGGTAATTTAAGGCAACGATACCGGGAACGTTTGCGTAAAAAAATATAGCAATAATGCACATGCTTCGTTAATATCTATGTAGCATTGTTTACTGAATTTCAGTTCTTGCTGCCACTGCTTTTTTATTTCATTATCAGCAAGTTAAAATTGCTTAACGATTGTAATACTATGAAACGTTTTTACTTTGTTTTTTCTGTCTTTTTGCTTTGCAGTTTTGCAATACCTGAATCTCGAATCACTGTATTTTTAATTGGCGATTCTACGATGGCTGATAAACCACTTGATGAAAATCCGGAGCGAGGTTGGGGTCAAATTTTTCCGCAATTCTTCACCAATGAAATCAGCATTCAAAACCATGCAGTGAATGGTAGAAGCACCAAAAGTTTTATCAAGGAAGGTCGTTGGGATACCGTGATGAACCGGTTAAAAAAAGGTGATTATGTTTTAATACAATTTGGACACAACGATAGTAAGCTAGATGATAGTATTCGTTCTGCTCCAGCTCATACCTTGTATAAAGACAACTTGATACGTTTTATCAATGATGTAAGAAGCAAATCTGCCAATCCAATTTTGATCACACCTGTCATGCGCAGAAAATTTGATGAGAAAGGAAAATTTGTTGATCAACATGGAGACTATCCATCCGTAGTAAAGGAAGTTGCAGCAATGATGAAAGTTCCTTTGATCGATTTACACAAATCTAGTGAGCAACTAATCGTAGCACAAGGAGTGGAGGGAAGCAGAAAGATATTTTTAAACATTCCTCAGAATCATTTTAAAAATTATAAAGGCAAAGAAGAAGACAATACACATTTCAGTTATTATGGCGCATCTTCTATGGCATCACTTGTTTGTGAATCAATAGCTTCACAACAATTGGGTTTGGCACCTTATTTAAAACTGAGTGGTTTCAAAAATAAATATGCCTTTGAATTGCCCAAAGTTTATGAACCTCATTTTAAACGCGACACTATAAGCATTGTGAAATTCGGTGCAATTGCTGATGGGAAAACTTTGAATACGGTGGCAATAAATAGTGCCATCGATAAGCAGGCAGCAAACGGAGGTGGTACAGTTTGTATCCCAGCTGGCTCATGGGTTACAGGCCCGATTGTTTTAAAAAGCAATATCAATCTTTATTTAGAAAAAGGGGCATTGGTGATTTTCACGAGCGACTTTTCTCAATATCCATTAGTCAAATCTTCTTTTGAAGGTGTGGATGCGGCAAGGTGTATGTCGCCCATTACTGCAGAAGATCTAGTAAATGTTGCTATCACAGGCAAGGGAATATTGAACGGCAATGGATTCTATTGGAGACCGCTCAAGAAAGAAAAGATGAATGAGAGTGAATGGAAGAAGCATCTAGAAAAATATAAAGGAGCACTTACGGAGGACAAAAAAACTTGGTATCCATCGCAGGCTGCAGTAAAAGCTTCCACAGAAAAAAACATTGGAAAGTTGATCGATGGAAAAACACTGAAAGACTTTGAAGAAATAAAAGATTTTCTACGACCCAATATGGTGCGGATTGCCAACTCGAAAAATATTTTGATCGAAGGAGTGACATTTGAAAATTCACCAGCATGGACTACACACATTTTAATGAGTGATCAAATAACGGTTCGCGGACTAAAGGTTAAGAACCCGTGGTATGGAACAAATACTGATGCAATTGATCTGGAGAGTTGCAAAAACATCTTAATGGAAGATTGCGTTTTTGATACAGGCGATGATGGCATCACTATTAAATCTGGAAGAGATGAAGATGGTCGTAAAAGGGGAATGCCTACCGAAAATATGGTTGTTAGAAATTGCACGGTTTATCATGCACATGGTGGATTTGTGATTGGTAGTGAAATGAGTGGAGGGGCAAAAAATTTGTTTGTTGAAAATTGTACATTTATTGGAACAGATATTGGACTCAGATTTAAAACAACTAGGGGCAGAGGTGGAATTGTTGAAAATATTTACATGAACAATATCAATATGATGGATATTGTTGGAGAAGCAATTCTCTTCGATATGTACTATATGGCTAAAGATCCTGTTGCTTTGGTGGGCGAAAAACGTGAATTGCCGGCTGTTGAAATACTACCTGTAAATGATGGCACCCCACAGTTTCAACATTTTTATATCAGTAATGTAACCTGTAATGGTGCATCAAAGGCAGTGTTTATTCGCGGTATTCCGGAAATGCATATCAAAGATATAAACATGGATAACCTGGTGATCCAAAGTAAAGAAGGTATCGATATTCAGGAAGCAACTGGGATTCAATTAAACAATGTGGCAGTATTTAGTAATAACACCAATCCAGTTGTATATGTTTTAAATAGTGATCAAGTAAACATTGATCATTTGAAATATGCTGAACCTGCAAGTCTATTGCTACAGGCCGAAGGAACAAGAACAAAAAATATTTTAATCAAGAATAGTAATAGCGATAAATTAAAAGCCAAGTCAGATATTGGTTTTGGTGCTGATTCTAAAACAATTTTAATTAAGTAGGTATGAAAAAAAATGCTTTGTTGATAGTATCTTTTCTATTGCTTCTTTCAGGGGCAAACGCTCAAACACTTTCCGAAAAGATGGCTGCTACAGTGATGCAGATCTGGAAAGACTCTTTAGTGATGGAGCAAGGAAAGCCAGTGAAATGGACCTATGATCAAGGTATCTTATTAAAAGGTATTGAAGGAATCTGGAAAAGAACTGCGAATCCAATTTATTTCCAATACATGCAGAAGAGCATGGACAATTTTGTGCAACCTGATGGATCAATCAGAACCTACAAATTAGAAGACTATAATATTGATAATATTCTTTGTGGTAGAAATCTATTGTTTTTGGCCAACACTTTAGTAGATGCAAAATATTATAAAGCTGCATCAACCTTACGTAGTCAATTAAAAACACAACCCAGAACAAAAGAGGGTGGATTCTGGCATAAAAAAAGGTACCCCAATCAAATGTGGTTGGATGGTTTGTATATGGGTGCGCCCTTTTATGCAGAATGGGCCGCATCTTATGAGCCGGAGGCTTTCAATGATATTGCCAACCAGTTTGTATGGATGGAAAAACATGCAAGAGATGCTGCAACAGGATTATTATATCACGGTTGGGATGAATCAAAGGAAGAAAAATGGGCGAATAAAACAACAGGATGTTCTCCCAATTTTTGGGCTAGAGCCATGGGTTGGTATGGTTTAGCATTGGTGGACGTGTTGGAATACTTTCCAGAAAATAATCCTAGAAAAAAAGAGCTGATCGCGATTTTGAAAAGGTATGCCGATGCGGTTCAAAAAGTGCAGGATAAGAAAAACGGACTTTGGTGGGATGTTTTGAACAGGCCAGCAGATAAAGGCAATTATCAAGAAGCATCAGCTAGTTGCATGTTTGTTTATACAATTGCAAAAGCAGTAAGATTGGGATGGTTGCAAGACTCCTATTTACCTATCGCTAAGAAAGGATATGCGGGAATCGTAAACGAGTTTATTGAAACGGATGCTCAACAACAAACCAATTTAAAAGGCACAGTGGCAGTTAGTGGATTAGGTGGAACACCTTATCGTAATGGAAGCTATGAATATTATGTTGCTGAAAAAGTTGTTACTAACGATCCAAAAGGTGTCGGCGCTTTTTTAATTGCCAGCAACGAAATGGAACTATTAGCAACTGTTGCATTAGGAAAAGGGAAAACTATTCTACTTGATCGTTATTTCAATCGTGAGTATAAAAAAGATGTGGCTGGAGTAGAAAAAACACACCATTATGTGTGGAATCAGTTAGAGCAAAATGGGTTCTCATTCTTGGGCGATATATTTCGGGCACATGGTTTAAAAACTCTTGAGCTGGATACTCTGCCAACCTTAAATAATTTATCTAAAGCTGCGATTTATGTGATCGTAGACCCTGATACCAAAAAAGAAACAAAAGATCCAAATTTTATTGGTGCATCCAGCATTAAAGAAATTTCTGAATGGGTAAAAGCGGGAGGCGTTTTAGTAATGATGGCCAATGATAGTGCAAACTGTGAGCTCCCACATTTTAATGAATTAGCCAAAACCTTTGGTATTCATTTCGATGACCAAAGTAGAAATATGGTCAAAGGAAAAGAGTATCAAATGGGTGCGATCTTAATTCCTGCCGGAAATGAAGTCTTCCCTAACACCAAAAAGCTTTACTTAAAAGATATCTGTAAGATCAGTATTACAAGTCCTGCTAAACCGGCCCTTACAGAAAGCAATGACGTAATTATAGCTGTTTCAAAGTATGGAAAAGGAACTGTGTTTGCAGTGGGCGACCCTTGGTTGTATAACGAATACACAGATGGTAGAAAATTGCCAGCTGATTATGAAAATAGTCAGGCCGCAAATGATTTGGTGAAATGGCTAATAAAACAAGTGAAGAGATAAAAGATAAGAGATAAGAGTGAGGAGTGAGGAGTGAGGAGTGAGGAAAAATTAGATAAGAATAAAAATATAAAATATACCATTGAAAAGATTAGTTAGACATATTGTGTTGCTTATGTTGGTTGTGGGGAATGGCTTGTTTGCAAATGCTGCGGAGAAGCCTATTTTGGTTGATATCAATGGGCATGGTGATTTTACTAGTATTCAAGATGCGATCAATAGCTTGCCAGAAAAGGCAACAAAACATCGAATCATTTTTATAAAGAATGGAATTTACCACGAGAAACTTTTTATTAAAAAAGATTTTGTTACACTAATCGGGGAGAACAAAGAGAAAACCCAGATCAGATATTCATTAGCAAGAGATATCTGGCGCTGTGAAAACAAAGAAGATTGGGGTGTTGCAACTTTGAATCTAGATGGATCAGATATTGTGCTTGAAAATCTAACCATCTCGAACGACTTTGGATTTGAACTAAAAGAAGACATACATATTGATTGTCCCGGAGATAGTTTAAATCCTTTTAAGACGGTTCGCAAAACTGGTCATCAAATGGCTATTCGTTCTTTCAATACAACTAGATTCATAGCACGTAATTGTATTTTCAAAGCTTATGGTGGCGACACGGTTAGTCCGTGGAATAAAGAGAATGGACAATTCTATTTTTTGAATTGTGAAATGGAAGGTGGCGTTGATTTTTATTGTCCTAGAGGCTGGGCCTATGCAGAAAATTGCGTGTTTAATGCTCATGGAAACGTAGCAGCAATTTGGCATGATGGTTCTGCCGTTAAGGAAAGCAAAACAGTATTAAAGAATTGTGTATTCAAAGGAGAAGATGGGTTTAAACTAGGAAGATATCATCGAGACGCACAGTTTTATTTGATCGATTGTCAGTTCCCTAATAATATGGCGGATACACCTATTTATTTGAATCCGTCCAAACCTCAGAATATTATTCAATGGGGTCACAGAGTATATTTTTCCAATTGTCATCGTGTAGGAGGTGATTATAAATGGTTTGCAGATAATTTGAAGGAAGCTGAAGGAAGTCCATCTGCTTCAACCATCAATTCTGATTGGGTGTTTAGTGGGAGCTGGCATCCAGAAAAAATTGTTTTCGAATCAATATTTGTCAGCAATAGTCAAATACAAAATGCAGCAACAGGTAAAAAGGAAAATAAAACAATTGATAGTATCGCAGAAAGAATGTTGGTTTATCAAAGAGCAATTGGTGGTTGGCCAAAGGCTGTGAATGAAGTTAAGGTTGACTATCATTATTCCATGACAGATGTTGAAATGCGAATCACAAAAGCAGACTCTTTACATAATGATGCAACAATTGATAATGAGGCAACATCCAGAGAAATTAAGTATTTAGTAAAGGCATTTAAACAAACAAGGAATATCAATTATTTAAAAGCTGCCGAAAAAGGCATTAATTATTGTTTAAAAGCGCAGAATGCAAAAGGTGGATGGCCACAATATTACCCTGATGCTAGTTTATATAGAGCACAGATCACTTATAACGATAATGCGATGGTGAATGTGCTAAACATTTTGCAGGATATTATTGAAAATAAAAATGGATTTGAATTGGTTGCACCTATTTATATAGAAGCGTCAAAAGTAGCCATTGAAAAAGGGATCACCTGTATTTTAAAAACACAGATCGTTGTGAATGGAAAATTAACAGCATGGTGTACACAATATAACCCTGTAACCTTAGTGCCTGAGATGGCCAGGAAATTTGAGCTAATATCAATCAGTGGCAACGAGTCAGTCGCAATTGTTCGTTTTTTAATGCGATTTCAAAAACCTACAGATCAAGTAAAAATCGCTATAAGTGCGGCCATCGATTGGTTTAATGCGGTAAAAGTAGTTGGATTTAAATATGTAGATATTGATGCTCCTGCATTGCCTAAAGGAAAAGATCGCGTGTTGTTGCCAGATTCCAATTCTGTTGTTTGGGCTAGGTTTTATGAGATCGGAACCAATCGTCCAATGTTTAGCGGTAGAGACAGTATTAAAAAATATTCGGTAACTGAGATAGAACAGGAGCGTAGAATTGGATATGGTTGGTATGGCACTTGGCCTTTAGAACTATTGGAAAAAGATTACCCTAATTGGGTGAAAAAAAACAGCAAATAAATAATTGATTAAATATTGGGTAATGGTATTGAATGCTGATATATTAAAGAACATAAAGGAGGAACAAATAGCCGTTCCTTCAGATAGATTATTGAAGTTGCCTGAAAAAGTGTTGCAATTTGGAACTGGTGTTTTACTCAGAGGCTTGCCTGACTATTTTATTCACGAAGCCAATACGAAAAATATATTCAACGGAAGAATAGTTGTAGTTAAATCAACCGAATCAGGAGGGGCAGATTTGTTTGAAGAGCAAGACGGATTATTTACAGTGTTTGTTAGAGGTTTTGAAGAAGGCAAAGAGGTAGATACTAAATTTATCAATGCTTCAATCAGCAGGGTGATTTCTGCAAAACAAAACTGGGAAGAAATTTTAAAATGTGCCGAGAATCCTGAAATGAAAATTATCATTTCAAATACAACCGAAGTTGGAATTAATTTGGTAAAGGAAAGCATATTTTCAAACCCACCTACCTCATTTCCAGCAAAGTTGTTAAGCTTCATGTGGAATCGGTATCAACATTTTCAGGGATCTAAAGGATCTGGACTGATGATTATTCCAACAGAATTGATTTCTGAGAATGGAGCGGTTTTAAAAAGGATTGTTTTAGAATTGGCTGCATTTAATCAACTTGATCAGGTGTTCATTAATTGGATCAATGATGAAAATGATTTTTGTAATTCATTGGTAGATAGAATTGTTCCCGGAAAATTATCAGAGCCGGAAAAAGAAATGGAAGAAAAAAAACTAGGGTATACCGATGGTTTAATGATCATGTGTGAGCCTTATTGCCTTTGGGCGATTGAAACAAGTTCAATGAGAGCTAAAAATATTCTCTCATTTGCTAATGTCAACAAAGGAATTAAGATAGAACCTGACATTAGCCAATTCAAGGAATTAAAATTGTGTTTATTAAATGCAACACATAGTTTTTCCTGTGCTTTGGCTCTCTTCTGTGGGTTTGAGACAGTAAGAGAAGCTATGAAAGAACCCTATTTTAGAAATTTTGTGGCTTCTATAATGATGCAAGAGATTAAGCCGCTCATACTTTCTACAACAATTTCAGACGATTCAGCTCAACAATTTGCAGAGCAGGTAATTGATAGATTTAGAAACAATTCTATTGAACATAAATGGATCAGCATTAGTATGCAATACAGTTCAAAAATGGAGATGCGTACAGTGCCATTAATTGTAAAACATTTATTAAAGTGCCAGGAATCACCCAAATTGATGGTTTTAGGTTTTGCTGCCTATCTTATGTTTATGAATACAACGATAATGGCAGATGGAAAATATTATTCAAAAGTAGGTAGTACAACCTATCCGGTTACAGATGATAAAGCCCCATTGTTATTTCAGTATTGGGAATCAGGGGATTTGGAAACCGCCATTCCATTGATGTTGAAAGATGAAAGTCTTTGGGGGATTGACTTAAATGCAATTGATGGATTTAGTAACGATGCGATTGATGCTATTATTCAATTGAGAACACAAGGAGCTAAAAATATTTTGCATAATTTACTATCTCAAAAATTAATGCATGCTTAATAAAAGAAGAGTATTACAGGTTCACCCCAATGATAACGTTTTGGTAGCATTACAGGATCTTGCGAAAGGGGAAACTATTCTGTTCAATGCTGTAGAATATATCTTAAAAGAAGATATACCAGCAAAGCATAAATTCACCACAACGCTACTTCAAGCGGGTGACTCCATTACCATGTACGGGGTTTTAGTTGCTCAGGCAAAAACACAGTTAGAAATCGGTGTAAGAATATCAACTGAAAATATTGGTCACGCTTCAGATGGATATGTTCTGGGTAACAGAAGAACTGAATGGCAGCTTCCCAATATTGACAAGTGGCGGCAAAAAACTTTTATGGGCTATCATCGAAAAGATGGTTCTGTAGGCACGGGAAATTATTGGTTAGTAGTGCCAATGGTCTTTTGTGAAAATAGAAATATTGATGTTTTAAAAGAAGCCTTGTTAGAAGAGTTAGGATATGCTAGACCAAAAAAATATCAACAGTTCACAAAAAAATTGGCAAGCATCTATCAATCACAAAAAGGAATTGCAAATATTGAGGAAGAAGTTTTTGAAGAAATGCTAACTGAAGCAAAAGCAGAAAGAGTTTTCAAAAATATAGACGGGATCAAATTTCTTACCCATGAAGGTGGCTGTGGTGGTATTAGGTCTGATGCACAAGCATTGTGTGCTTTATTGGCTGGATATATTACCCATCCAAATTGCGCTGGTGCTACAGTATTAAGTTTGGGTTGTCAGAATGCGCAGGTTTCAATGTTGCAAGATGAGATCGCCAAAAGAATTCCAGATTACGATCGGCCATTATTTATTTTGGATCAACAAAAAACAGGAACTGAAACGAAGCTGCTAACCAATGCAATAAAACAAACTTTTACTGGTTTGGCTATTGCAAATGAGAATAGCAGAAAGGATGCCCCAATCAGCAAAATTGTAATTGGGTTAGAATGTGGAGGCTCTGATGGATTCTCTGGAATCTCCGCTAATCCTGCAATTGGGTATACCTCTGATTTACTCATCGCATTAGGTGGTACAGTAATCCTTTCTGAATTCCCTGAATTGTGCGGTGTTGAGCAGGAGTTAAGCGATCGTTGTGTGGATGAAGAAAAAGCAAATCGCTTTATGCAATTAATGCGCGTTTACAATCAAAAAGCAGAAGATGCAGGAAGCGGATTTTATATGAATCCTTCCCCTGGAAATATTAAAGATGGTTTGATAACGGATGCCATCAAATCTGCAGGTGCAGCCAAAAAGGGAGGTACATCTCCAGTAGTGGATGTATTAGATTATCCAGAAAAAGTTACCAAGCCAGGATTGAATTTATTATGTACACCTGGTAATGATGTAGAGTCAACAACAGCAGAAGTAGCTTCTGGTGCAACCGTTGTATTGTTTACAACCGGACTTGGTACACCAACAGGAAACCCTATCACACCTGTTATCAAACTTTCTAGCAATACTGCCCTGTATAATCGTATGCCCGATATTATTGATATCAATACGGGTACCATCATTGAAGGAGAAGAAACGATTGAGGAAGCCGGGGAGCGAATTATGGAGTTTTTAATTGAAGTGGCAAGTGGCAATCAAATAGTACATGCGCAGGTGCACGGTCAAGACGATTTTATTCCATGGAAAAGAGGCGTAAGTCTATAAATTGGTTGGTTTAATAGGACAGAATTTTAAAGAAGCATTATGAAAAATTTTTTGGACGAGAATTTCTTGTTGAGTAACAAAACTGCAGAAAAATTATATCATTCTTACGCAAAGCAGATGCCGATAATCGATTATCACTGCCACCTGCTACCACAACAGATTGCCGAAGACCATCAGTTTAAAAATATTACAGAAGCTTGGTTGTCGGGAGACCATTATAAGTGGAGAGCAATGCGTACCAATGGAATTGATGAAGCATTTTGTACAGGCAATAAACCGGATCAAGAAAAATTTCAGGAGTGGGCTAAAACAGTTCCATACACTCTTAGAAATCCTTTATATCATTGGACACATTTAGAGTTGAGCAGATATTTTAGGATCAATAAAATTTTAAACCAAGATTCTGCTGCAGCGATCTATGAAGAAAGTACAGCATTAATCCAAAAGCCAGAATTTTCTGTAAAAAATCTTTTAAGAAAAATGAATGTGGCATTGGTTTGTACAACTGATGATCCTATTGACGATTTGGCTTTTCATGAAAAGATCAAAAATGATGGATTTGAAATTCCGATCCTCCCAGCTTTCAGACCTGATAATGCCATGAATGTTGCCAGCCCTGAAAAATTTAATCAGTATGTAAAAAAATTGCAGGCAGTTACCAATATTTCAATTTCATCTTTTGATGATTATTTATACGCCTTACAAAATAGACACGATTTCTTTGCTGATGCGGGCTGTGGTGTTTCTGATCATGGTTTAGAAGAGATTTATGCGGAAGACTTTACAGGATCTGAAATAGACACCATTTTTGATAAGATTCACGGCGGAAAAGAATTGAACGAAATTGAACAAAAGAAATTTAAATCTGCCATGCTCATTCATTTTGCAGAATGGGATCATGAGAAAGGCTGGGCACAACAGTTTCACTTAGGAGCATTGAGAAATAATAATTCTAGAATGTTACAGCAGCTTGGTCCGGATACAGGCTGGGATTCTATCGGCGACTTTTCACAAGGTAGAGCACTATCTAAATTTTTAGGTAAGCTAGATTCAGATAATAAACTGGCAAAAACCATTTTGTATAATTTGAATCCTGCGGATAACGAGTTAATGGCAACCATGATCGGTAATTTCAATGATGGTTCAATGCCTGGTAAAATACAATATGGTGCAGCATGGTGGTTCCTTGATCAGAAAGATGGCATGGTGAAACAAATGAATGCACTTTCAAATATGGGATTGTTGAGTAGATTTGTAGGAATGCTTACTGATTCTAGAAGCTTCTTATCGTTCCCTAGGCATGAATATTTCCGTAGACTGTTATGCAATTTATTTGGAGAAGAAATTGAAAGAGGAGAATTGCCGAATGATGAAGAGTGGATTGGAAAAGTAATTCAGGATATTTGTTATCGTAATGCGCGCAATTATTTTAATCTGCAGGCAATTACACCAAACGTATAAGTACTAAAACATAAGCAATGGGAATATTTGATTTATCTGGTAAAGTAGCACTGGTAACAGGTTGTAATAAAGGTATAGGTAAAGCTATGGCAATCGGACTAGCAGAAGCAGGTGCTGATATTATTGGGGTTTCTGGTTCTATTGAATTAGTAGGAAGTGATGTGTCTAAATCAGTAGAAGCTTTAGGTAGAAAATTTACTGCCTACCAAGCAGATCTTATACATAGAGATAGCTTGTATGCTTTTCTTTCAAAATTAAAATCTGAAAACCCAAGGATTGATATTTTAATTAATAATGCAGGGATGATCATGCGTAAACCTGCGGCAGAGCATCCTGATGAATATTGGGATACAGTTTTATCGCTTAACCTCGACGCACCGTTTATTCTTGCTCGTGAAATTGGTAAGGACATGATTGCTAAAGGTTCGGGAAAAATCATTTTCACTTGTTCATTATTAAGTTTCCAAGGTGGTATCAATGTGCCTGGTTATGCAGCGAGTAAAGGTGCTTTAAGTAGCTTGATCAAAGCACTCTCAAATGAATGGGCATCCAAGGGCGTTCAAGTAAATGGAATTGCACCAGGATATATTGCAACAGATAATACAGAAGCATTAAGAAATGATCCAGATCGTAGCAGGTCAATCTTAGAAAGGATTCCAGCTGGAAGATGGGGTGAGATTGAAGACTTTAAGGGTCCTGCCGTATTCCTATCCTCATCAGCATCAGACTATGTTAGTGGAACGATTCTTACGGTGGATGGAGGATGGATGGGGAGATAAGTTAGGAGTGAGGAGTGAGAAGTGAGAAGTGAGGAGTGAGAAGTGAGGAGTGAAGATAGGGCCTCAAAAAGAATACGTTAACCCCAGCTTTCAAGCTGGGGACACCTAAGTAAAAACAATCATTAATATGGAAATCAGATTTCAGAATAGTCCGAAGGAAGTTAAGGGTATGAGTACCGCTGAATTGCGGGAGAATTTTTTGGTGCAGGATTTAATGCAGGCCGATCAATTGCACCTTGTTTATTCTCATTATGATCGTGTGATTATTGGAGGTGTTAAACCCGTGCATCATAAAGTTTCATTGCACAATGAAGCTGAATTGAGGGCCGAATACTTTTTGCAGCGCAGAGAATTGGGAATCATTAATGTGGGAGAGGCTGGCTTTGTGGAAGCCGATGGAATCGTTTATGAGTTGAATAAATTAGATACTGTTTATTTGGGTAAGGGAACGGTAGACGTAAAATTTTCAAGTGCTTCAAGTGATGCACCTGCTAATTTCTTTTTGATGTCTACACCAGCACACCATGGATATCCTAACACATTAATGAAGAAAGAAGATGCTTCACCTGTTCATTTAGGCGAAACAGCAACTGCAAATAAAAGAACCATTTATAAGTACATCCACGAACAAGGCATACAAAGTTGTCAGCTTGTAATGGGTTTGACAGTTTTGGCGGAAGGAAGTGTTTGGAATTCAGTGCCACCGCATACCCATACTAGAAGGATGGAAGTCTATTTCTATTTCGATTTACCAGAACAACATCGCGTATTTCATTTAATGGGCGAGCCTCAAGAAACAAGACATGTGGTAATGGCAAATCACGAAGCGGTTATTTCTGCGCCATGGTCGGTACACTGCGGACCAGGCACTACTAACTACGGCTTCATCTGGGCAATGGCTGGTGAGAATTATACTTTCACTGATATGGACCCTGTTGCAATTGCTGATATGCGCTAACAGATTAATCAATGCCGATGAATAAGGTTTTGTGTATGGGTGAATTATTGCTACGCATTTCACCATCTTCCAAAAAATACCATCAGCAGAAACAACCCATGAAGTTGTTTGTGGGAGGAGCTGAAGCCAATGTTGCTACTGCATTAGCTGGTTGGAATATTCCTGTGCGTTATTGTACTGTTCTTCCCGATAATTTTATGAGTCAGTACGTCATTAATTATCTTTCTGCAAAACATATTGATACTAGTGCTATTCGTTTAGCAGGTAACAGAATTGGATTATATTATTTAGAAACTGGCGCAGATATCAAGGGTGGAGTGGTATATGATCGAGAAAGATCTTCTTTTTCTGAATTAGTACCTGGGGTGATAGACTGGGAAAAAGTATTTGAAGGTGTTGATTGGTTTCACTTTACCGCTATTAGTCCTGCCCTGAATCAGTCCATTGCAGATGTATGTTTAGAAGCATTGCAAGTAGCAGCGAGCAAGGGTTTAAAAATATCTGTTGATTTGAATTATCGTTCAAAGCTTTGGAAATATGGAAAAGAACCCAAAGAGATCATGCCGCAATTAGTGCAATATTGTGATCTGATCATGGGCAATATTTGGAGTGCTAATAGTTTATTGGGAATTGATGTGGATGATGAAATTCATCAACATCAGTCAAAGCAAGCATATCTTGATCATGCCGAAAAAACTTCAAAACTAATCATGCAACAATTTCCAAAATGTGAAGCTGTAGCAAATACGTATCGCTTTGACAGCAATGATGAACAAATTCTTTATTACACCACTTTGCAGTAAAAAGATACTGCATATGCTTCTCAAGAGTTCTCCTGTGCAGGTGTTGTGGACCGTTCAGGTAGTGGTGACTGTTTTATGGCGGGCTTGATCTATGGTTTTGTTACCAACCCCAATGACCCACAAGAACTACTCAATTATGCAACGGCTGCTGCGTTTGGGAAATTACAAGAACATGGAGATGCTACAGAGCAAGAGGTATTGCAAGTAGAGTCAGGATTTGAAAAGTAGGAGCAAAAAAAATCGCACCCCATACCGCTATGTATGAAGTACGATTCTTTGCTTGTTTGCTATTAAACTAAATTCTAACTTTTATCACTAGTTTTTTGATCGCTTCTTCTCCGATCATTGGAGCGTGCACGTCTTCAGGATAGAAGATCACAAACTGATTGTCTGTTAATCCAAAATACATATCTGGGGCATCGTTATAAAACAACACATCTTTCTCAGGATTGTATTCTCCCTTTTGTTCCTTGCAGGTACTACGAGGTTTCCAGCCCATTGTTTCTTTACCTCTGATGCAAACCTGAATATCGATATGTGCATTATGGCATTCGAATTTGGCAATGCTTTCTTCAGCGGTAGTTCCTTTTTTATCTGAAACTATGCCTCTTAAATCGGCGCCATCAATATCGAATTTTCCTATTTCTAATGCATTCAAATCAACTGATGCGATGTAGGCAAAAGCTTTTGCAAAAAGCGGATTTAAACTGGCATATTTTGAAGCAGATGCTAAACTATCTAAAATCATAAATCGTTTTTAATTACTATTAACGTTGTACTCTACCTGAACCATCACCCTTCATCAACTCTTTCACATCGTTCAATGTAGCGTGGTTTAAATCGCCAGGAATAGTATGTTTTAATGCAGAAGCCGCAACGCCAAACTCTGCAGCATCAGCCATTGGCATACCGGTAACCAAACCATAAATAAAACCACTTGCGAATGAATCTCCACTACCTACACGGTCAACGATACGAACTTCGTATGATTTGGTATGATAGAATTCGCTGCCATCATACACCAATGCACTCCATCCATTATCAGAAGCACTATGGCTTTCGCGTAAAGTGGAAGCGATATACTTGAATCCGAATTTTTCTTTCATTTGCTGGAATACATCTTTGTAACCATCCAAATTCAATTCCCCTTTGGTAACATCGGTTCCTTTTGCTTTGAATCCTAAAGTGGTATCTGCGTCTTCTTCGTTACCAATACACACGTCAACGTACTGACAAAGTCTTGTCATTACTTCTCTTGCTTTCTCTTTGCTCCATAATTTCTTACGATAGTTCAAATCGATCGAAGTAGTGATTCCTTTAGCTTTTGCTGCTTTCAAAGCGGCTTCAGTCAGGGCAGCAGCTTTATCGCTCAGTGCAGGTGTGATACCAGTTGTATGAAACCAACTTGCACCATCCAAGATTTTATCGAAATCGAATTCACTAATATCCATTTCAGCAACAGAAGCCCCAGCGCGATCGTAGATTACTTGTGATGCTCTCATGGAAGCACCAGTTTCTAAGAAGTAGATCCCTAGTCTCGCACCACCACGAACTATAAATTGTGTGTCAACACCATAACGACGAATATGATTGATCGCTGCTTGTCCCAATGCATTGTCAGGAACTTTGGTAACAAATACCCCATTTAAACCATAATTACTTAACGCAACTGCTACATTGGCTTCACCTCCACCGTATGTAACGTCAAAACTATCGCTTTGTACAAAACGCTCGTGACCGGGCGTAGATAAGCGCAACATGATTTCTCCAAGGGTAACAACTTTTTTTGGCATTTTAATCGAGTTTGAAAGTTAAGTGGGTGTTCAAAAAATTAATTATCTTCAAAGGCAGCCCAAAGTTGGGTATAATTCATTGGCAACAAAAAAAATAAGCTGATTTTGTGCAACAAATTACGCAATCGATTGCGTAGTATTTAAAAAAAATCATTGCCTTTTAAAATAACATTGCACTACGAAAAAAAGCTATATGGAAAAGAAACAAGCAATCCTCGATTTGATCCCACAGCAGGGCATACTTCCACTCTATTTTTACAAAGATACAACTGTTAGTATTGAAGTGCTAAAAGCCTTGTATGCTGCTGGTATTAGAGCAGTAGAATATACCAATCGTGGAGAAGCAGCATTAAAGAATTTCATTGAAATGCGCAAGGTTTGTGATACTGAATTAAAAGGGATGTACTTAGGTATTGGTACTATTAAGAATGGCGAAATGGCACAAACCTTTATAGATGCTGGAACGGATTATATCATTTGTCCGGGTTTAGTGGAATCAGTTGCTGCTGTAGCAGATAAAAACAATATGCTCTGGGTACCTGGTTGTATGACTCCTTCTGAGATCATCAAAGCAGAGACCTTAGGAGCAAAGATGATCAAATTATTTCCGGGTAATATTTTGGGTCCAGGATTTTTGTCAGCGATCAAAGAAATTTTTCCTGGTTTATTATTCATGCCAACAGGAGGTGTTGAATTAGATAAAGACAATATTGCAGGCTGGTATAAAGCGGGAGTATGTGCGGTAGGTATGGGTAGTAAATTAATCACGAAGCAATTATTAGAGAATAAGGATTACGCACAAATTACTAAAGCAACTGAGGATGCTCTTGCTATTATTCGTACAATCAAATCATAATCATGACTGCTACAAAGATTGGAAAATACCGTTGGTCGATTTGCGCACTCGTATTTTTTGCAACCACCATCAACTATATTGATCGTAGTGTGATCAGTTTTTTGAAGTCCACTTTCACTGAAACGATGGGTTGGACCGATGGTGATTATGCCAATGTTGAAATTACTTTCAAAGTGTTTTATGCCATTGGATTATTAGGAGCAGGAAGATTGATTGATAAGTTGGGTACGAAATTGGGTTATGCGTTATCTACTTTTTTTTGGAGTTTGGCCGGTATTGCAACTGCTTTAGTGAATACTGTTGTAGGCTTTCAAATTGTAAGAGGTGCATTGGGATTGTCTGAAGCTGGTAACTTTCCTTCTGCTATTAAAACAGTAGCTGAATGGTTTCCAAAAAAAGAAAGAGCATTTGCTACTGGCATATTTAATTCTGGAGCCAATATAGGCGCCATTCTTACGCCCTTAACGGTACCATTCATTGTGGCAAATTGGGGATGGCAATGGGCTTTTATTCTTACTGGTTTGTTAGGATTTGTATGGTTGATATTCTGGTTTGTTTTATATGAAGTGCCAAGAAAATCGCATAAGCTATCTGTAGAAGAACTTGCTTTTATAGAAAGTGATATTGAATCTGAAGTTGGCACAATTGCTGATGACAATCAACCCAAAATGTCATGGATGCAATTGTTGGGATTCAAGCAGACCTGGGCTTTTGCGATAGGAAAATTATTAACTGATCCAATATGGTGGTTTTATATTTTCTGGCTACCAGATTTTTTCGAAAGCATGTATCACATGAAGATCACTGCTGCTAGTTGGCCTGTTGCTGCTGTATATATTGTTTCTACAGTGGGAAGTGTTGCTGGAGGTTGGCTGCCACTATATTTCATCAATAAATTAGGATGGCCAGTTTTAAGAGCACGTAAAACTTCGATGTTGATTTATGCATTTTGTGTAGTGCCAGTTGTGGGGGCGTTGGTCTTAGGTGAAATGAATATGTGGTTTGCCGTGGGTGTAATTGGTTTAGCTGCAGCTGCGCATCAGGCTTGGAGCGCTAATATATTCACTACGGTTAGTGATATGTTTCCTAAGTCTGCTACAGGCTCTGTAACTGGCATTGGTGGCATGTTTGGATCTGTTGGCGGTATTTTACTTTCCCTCTTTGTGCAGAAAAATATGTTTGTATATTATCGCTCTATTAATAAGATCGAAACTGCCTATTATATCATGTTCTTTGTTTGTGCATCGGCCTATTTATTAGCTTGGTTAATTATGCATTTTTTAGTCGGCAATAAAAAAGCAGCAGTGCAATAAATTGAATACTATGAAATACTTATTGTTTGTAATGGTTATTTATTGCACACCATTTGTATTAATGGCACAAGCCAATAAAAACAAGTTTACAGTTAAAGATATCCCGTCACAAAAAAAAGTAACGGTTACGATAGATGGCAAAGCGTTTACAGAGTTGATCTATACCGATACCATGGAGAAACCTTTTCTCTATCCAATATATGCATCCAATGGGTCTGCAATCACAAGAGGGTTTCCTTGGAATCCGAAGCCCAATGATCCAATTGATCATCCACATCATATTGGCCTATGGTTTAATTATGAGAATGTAAACGGTCTCGATTTTTGGAATAATTCTTATGCAATAGAGGCAGATAAGAAAAAAAACTATGGATGGATTCGCACACAAAAAATACTGCATACCAAAAGCGGAAAGCAAGCCAGTGTAGCATATACAGCTAATTGGACAGATCAACAGAAGAAGGTATTGTTAGAAGAAACCACTGATTTGAATTTTAGTACGATTGGAAATGACCGTGTAATTGAACGCATCACAAAACTCACAGCAGTTGAAGACGTTAATTTCAACGATGCGAAAGATGGCATGTTAGGTTTGCGTGTGGCACACGAATTAGAATTGCCGATTTCCGACACAAAAAAATATGTAGACGCTAGTGGTAATATAACCTATGTAAAAGCCAATAAAGACAATACTGTTACAGGAAACTATCTTACAAGTGAAGGCAAGGAGGGTGATGCAGCCTGGGGCAGAAGGGGCAAATGGTGTATGTTGTATGGGAAATTGGGGAGCGACTCGATCAGCATTGTCATAATCGATCATCCTCAGAATCCTGGCTTTCCTACTTACTGGCATGCACGCAATTATGGATTATTTGCGGCCAATCCACTCGGACAAAAAATATTTTCCAACGGCAAAAGCCAACTGAATTTTAAGTTGCCCAAAGGCCAATCAGTGGTGTTCCGCTATAAGATTATTATCGCTGCAGGTGCAAATAGATTGCCAAATGCATCCATCGAAAAACTCGCTCAGGAGTTCAGTTTAGTAAAATAATTTGTGGTTTATGCATTGGGCAATACTTTTGGAAGATGCAATTGAGCTTTAGCTATCAGAAACCCAAAGTAATTCAGGCACTTCGTTATCATTTCGTACAAAGCCCGGAAATAAGAATCATGTTGATTCTTGTAAACGTATTTGCGATTGTATCAGCGATACTTTTTTATACCAAAATGATCAGACCAGAACCATTCTTTTTAGGCTCTCTTATTTGGATGGGGTTAATGGCATCATTCTGGTATTTTTTGCCTAATAATATTTATAACAAAGCAGATACATTCAAAGATAAATTCATCATTCATTTTAATGATGCAGCTGTTGTTTTAGAGAATGAAAGAGGAGAGATGGTTTGGCAGTGGAACAGGTTTAGTAAATTTTTTGAAAGCCCACATTTTTTTCATTTATACTTCGATGCAAAATCTTTCTTCATTGTTCCGAAAGACAATATGGGGGAGGATTTCAGACATGAACTCCGTGGATTATTGAATCAAAAAATTGGAAAATAATATTAGCGAGACCTTTCCCATTTGGCATAAAATTGTTCGATATATATGCCATCCATCATGACCGGCTATGATCTCTTCGCGGTCCATTATAAGCCTTTCACCATTTCAACATGCGGAATTGTTACTTCTTCAAATTCGGGTCCTTCTACGTGGTACCCCAATTTCTCATAAAAACCCTGAGCGGTTTTTCGGGCGTGCATATTCAGTCTTTTGAAACCACGGTCGCGGGCAATGTTTTCGGCGAAGGTCATAATTACCCTCCCAATACCCTTTCCTTGGAGTCCAGAAAGCACGGCCATTTGTCGAAGACGAACAGTTTTTTCGTCCTCTTTTGTTAAAATACAGCACCCTTCGAGCTTTTCTTCGTCAAAAAAGCCAATTAAAATGTCCTTTTTTTCAGATTCGAGATCTTCTTTCGAAAAAGTTAATCCCAAAGGTTTTCTGAGCATCAAAAAACGTAAATCCACCATCTTTCGATGCTGAAGTGAGCCGTGGTCAATGATTTGTAAGGGCATAAGCTATAATCAAGGTCTACAAGATAGCAATCATTTTTATATCTAAAAACAAGAAAATGAGGAAGAACTAACATTTATTAGTTAAACCTTGTGAAAACAAAAATGCATTAAAAGATTGCTTATTTATTAAAAAGTATATTTTTGCGCCTGTAACAAAAACTTTTACAATGTCAGACATCGCAACAAGAGTAAAGAAAATCATAGTTGACAAGTTAGGCGTAGACGAAGCAGAGGTAACAAACGAGGCTTCTTTTACCAATGATTTGGGTGCGGATTCTTTGGATACCGTAGAATTGATTATGGAATTCGAAAAGGAATTTAACATCTCTATCCCAGATGAGCAGGCTGAAACCATCACAACTGTTGGTCAGGCTGTAGCTTACCTAGAAGAGCACGCTAAGTAAGATCTCCCTTCAATAGGAATAATTTAATCCGGCCCGGTTCACTCCGGGCCGGATTATCACTTCAAACAGGCTAGGAAATGGAATTAAAAAGAGTAGTTGTTACCGGTATTGGAACTTTGAATCCTTTGGGTAATAATCTGAACGATTATTGGACAAATTTGATTAATGGAGTTCCAGGTGCAGATAATGTTACTTTATTTGATGCCTCTAAGTTTAAAACAAGATTTGCTTGTGAAGTGAAAGGTTTTGATCCAACAAATTTTATGGATCGGAAAGAAGCCCGAAAATTAGACCGATTTGCGCAACTAGCCATAGTTGCTAGTGATCAGGCTGTTGCTGATGCAGGAATCAGCAAAGAAAATGTGGATGTAGATCGAGTGGGTGTCATTTTTGCAAGTGGTATTGGTGGATTAATAACTTTCCAAGAAGAAGTAATCAACTTTGCTAAAGGCGATGGTACTCCAAGATTCAATCCCTTCTTCATTCCCAAAATGATATTAGATATTGCTGCTGGTCAGATTTCCATGCGTCATGGATTTCGTGGTCCAAATTTTGCCGTTGTAAGTGCTTGCGCTTCCAGCACAAATGGGATCATCACTGCATGCGACAATATTCGTTTGGGTAAAGCCGATATTATTATTAGCGGAGGTTCTGAAGCAGTGATTAGCGAAGCTGGAATGGGCGGATTCAACGCCATGAAAGCGATGAGCGAACGCAACGACGATCCGAAAACTGCTAGTAGACCTTATGATAAAGACCGTGATGGTTTTGTAATGGGTGAAGCTGCAGGTGTTTTGGTTCTCGAAGAATACGAGCACGCTATTAAACGTGGTGCTAAAATTTATTGCGAAATTGCTGGTGGCGGAGCTACTGCTGATGCCTATCATCTTACTGCTCCTCATCCTGATGGATTGGGCGCTCGCAACGTTATGAATGCTGCATTGAAAGATGCAGGCATGAGAGCCGACGAAATTGATTACATCAATGTTCATGGTACCTCTACTCCGCTTGGAGATGGTGCTGAAGCAAAAGCCATAACAGAAGTGTTTGGCGAACACGCGTATAATCTCAATATTAGCGCTACAAAATCAATGACTGGCCACTGTCTTGGTGCTGCTGGCGTTATTGAAGCAATTGCTTGTATACAAGCTGTGATTTACGATATCATACCACCTACTATTAATCACTTTACGGATGATCCAACATTGGATCCGAAGCTGAATTTCACTTTCAACAAGCCTGAAAAAAGATTGGTTCGTGCTGCGTTGAGTAATACTTTCGGATTTGGTGGACACAATGCCTGTGTGATTGTAAAAAAATATGTAGCTTAGGTTTGTGCAATTCCTAAAAAATCTACTCAAAAAATCAGTCGATACTTCTTTCGAAAATCAGTTGAAGAATGTATTGGGCATCAAACCCGGTAATAGTTTACTGTATCGAACGGCTTTGAGCCATCGTTCTGTAAAAGAAACAGCTGATGAAAACAATGAACGCCTCGAATATTTAGGCGATGCTGTGCTTAGCGCCATTGTAGCTGATTATCTTTTTAAACGTTATCCTTACAAGGGTGAAGGCTTCCTTACAGAGATGCGTAGCAAGATGGTAAACAGGCAACAGCTCAACGATATTGCCCTTAAAATGGGACTGAAGAAACTCACTTTCTATAATAAGTTTGATAATTCTTTAAAAGGAAGTCAAATTTTCGGGAATACGCTCGAAGCCTTGGTGGGAGCGGTATATCTCGATAAAGGCTATGTAAAAACCAGTAGCTGGGTTTTGAAACAAATTGTGATCCCGCATATGTTTGTTGACGATCTTGAACTCATCGATATTAATTTGAAAAATAAATTAATTGGATGGGCCAATAAAAATGGAAAAGTATTGGCGTTTGATCTTGTACAAGAAAAAATGGAAGGAAGTAGACGTTTGTTTACAATCAATGCTGTGTTAGACGGAGAAATGCTCGCTCAAGGAAAAGGCTACAATAAAAAAGACGCTAGTCAGGTTGCCGCGCAGTTAGCTGTTGAAAAATTGGGACTCTAATGGATAATGATCAATTTAATTTTCAAGTCAAAAAAAAATTGATCCTATTTGCGAGCTTATTTTTTGTGGGGATGATTGCCATCTTTTATTTCTCCTGCCACTAACTAATTTCCTGGCACAGTTCTATCAAAACGCCATTCGTAGATTTTGGATGTAGGAAACATACCAATTTATTGTCTGCCCCTTTTTTAGGTTCTTCTTGCAATAACACAAATCCGAGATCTCTTAAGCGTAGCATTTCAGACTTAATATCTGTTACGGCAAAAGCAAGATGATGAATCCCCTCCCCCTTTTTTTCAATGAATTTTTCTATGACACCACCATCTGCAGTATTGGCCAATAACTCGATCTTAGTTTCGCCTTGCTTAAAAAAAGCAGTAGTAACCTGCTCACTTTCAACAGTTTCAGTTTTGTAGCAAGGGCTATTCAATAAGGATTCGAAAAGGGTGATAGATTCTTGTAAATTCTTTACCGCGATGCCAATATGTTCGAGTTTTGTCATATGATTTTGTTAGGTCTGTTTGCTTTACGAAAAGAGGAAAATCATTGTTTGCAAGCCTTCCGGCCCCAAATTTATAGAACCTATTGCTATACTTTTGCATTATAAGTAAGAATAAACAAAATTGATTATGTTGAAGTTCCCGATATACCTAGATAATAACGCTACCACTCCGATGGATCCTCGTGTGTTGGAAGCCATGCTGCCTTATTTTACCGAACACTTCGGTAATGCGGCAAGTCGTAACCACCCTTTTGGATGGGAAGCAGAAGAAGCAGTAGATTATGCTCGTGAGCAAGTAGCTCAGTTAATTGGTGCAGATCCCAAAGAGATCATTTTTACCTCAGGTGCAACTGAAGGTGATAACCTTGGTATCAAAGGTGTTTTTGAAATGTATGCTAGCAAGGGTAATCATATCATTACTTGTACTACAGAACACAAAGCAGTATTAGATACCTGTAAACACATTGAGCGTTCTGGTGGTGAAGTAACCTACTTAGAAGTTGGTGCAGACGGATTGATCAATCTTGCTGAATTAGAAGCAGCGATCAAACCAACCACGATTCTTATTGCAATCATGTATGCGAATAATGAAATTGGTGTAATACAACCAGTAAAAGAAATTAGCGCCTTGGCAAAAAAGAATGGCGTCTTATTTTTCTCAGATGCGGTACAAGCTGTTGGTAAAGTTCCTGTTGATGTAAACAAAGACGGAATTGATATCATGGCATTTACGGCACATAAAATGTACGGACCAAAAGGCATCGGTGCCCTTTATGTTCGTCGTAAAAACCCTCGCGTTAAAGTAACCGCACAAATGGATGGCGGCGGCCACGAAAGAGGCATGCGTAGTGGTACATTAAATGTTCCAGGTATTGTTGGATTCGGTAAGGCTTGCGAATTAGCACGTTTAGAAATGGCTGATGATGCTATCCGTTTGAGCAAACTCCGCGATAAATTGGAAACTGCTTTATTGAAATTAGAAGAAGCATATGTGAATGGTAGTCAGGCACACCGTTTACCACATGTTACCAATATTTCTTTCAAATACGTAGAAGGAGAAGGCTTGTTGATGGGCTTTAATAAAAACATTGCACTGTCTTCAGGATCTGCTTGTACTTCTGCTTCATTAGAACCTAGTTATGTGTTGAAAGCACTTGGCTTGGGCGATGATCTTGCACACAGTTCTTTACGTTTTGGTCTAGGACGTTTTACAACAGAAGAACAAATTGATTATACCATTAATGCAATTAGTGAAACTGTTTTGAAACTAAGAGAAATGAGCCCTCTTTGGGAAATGTTTAAAGAAGGTGTTGATATGGATAAAATTGAATGGGCACACCATTAATTATTAATTTTTAAATCACCCCACAAAAAATAAAATCATGGCATACTCAGAAAAAGTAATTGATCATTATAGCAATCCTAAGAACGTTGGTACTTTGGATAAAGCAAAGAAAAACGTTGGCACCGGCCTTGTTGGTGCTCCAGAATGTGGCGACGTAATGCGCCTTCAAATTGAAGTTGACGATGCAACAGGTGTGATCACCGATGCAAAATTCAAAACCTTTGGTTGTGGTTCTGCGATTGCTTCTTCTTCTTTGGCTACAGAATGGCTAAAAGGAAAAACAGTTGATCAAGCAGTGGCTATCGACAATATGGACTTAGTAGAAGAATTAAACCTTCCTCCAGTTAAGATCCATTGTTCTGTTTTAGCAGAAGATGCTATTAAGGCAGCAATCAACGATTATCGTTCTAAGAATGGTTTAGAACAGTTGGTTTTCGAAGAAAAAATTCACTAATCAATTAATACTGATAAAATTTCTGACTTATTTTAGAGGCAAGTTTATCAGAGCATCAATTATGGCAGCAGTAGCAACAGAGAATAGTATTTACGTTAGCGAGAAAGCAAAAAAGAAAGTTCAACAGCTCATGAATGAAGCTGGTGTTACTGGCGACGATTCTTATTTCTTAAGAGTAGGAGTTGTTGGCGGCGGTTGTTCAGGTCTGAGCTATAAATTGGATTTTGATAACGAAGTCAAACCAATGGATCAGGTGTTTGAAGATAATGGGATTAAAGTGGTGACCGACTTAAAAAGCTTCCTCTACCTCGTTAATACAGAACTTGATTTTTCAGATGGATTAAATGGCAAGGGTTTTTATTTTAATAACCCCAATGCTAGTAGAAGTTGTGGATGCGGTGAAAGCTTTGCAGTATAATATTCAAAATATAAACTATTAAAAGAGCCGTAGTAATTCATTTACTACGGCTCTTTTTTTAGAAAAATTATTTATCGTCGTCACCATGTTTTTGTGGTGGCGGAGGAGGCGGGGGCATATTTCCATCGTGCTTTTTTTGTGGAGGTGGCGGTGGAGGTGGCATTTCTCCTGCATGTTTTTTTTGTGGCGGCGGTGGTGGTGGTGGATTGCTACCTGTATGCTTTTTGTCTAAAGGAGGGGGTGGTGGTGGAGGCATATCGCCTTTCTTGTGCTTACCTGCTGAAGGTGGCGGCGGCGGCGGTGGAACAGGTTTCTCTCCATTTTTTACAATACTTGGTGGAGTTGACTTTGCAGGGGGAGGGGGAGGCGGAGGCCCCTGTTTTTTGTCCTGCGCATTAGCAAAAATGCCAATACCAAACAGGAAGAAGGCGATTAACTTAATTCGTAGGTTCATATTTTTTATTTTAGCTAGGATGCCAAATGTGATAATTTCCATAAAGTACCACAGAATTAAATGATAAGATTTAGTTTTGAAGCATGTGGATGATCTGTAAAAAAGAATGGCAACAGTTTTTTAGTAGCCTCACCGGCTATCTTGCACTCATTGTCTTTTTATTATTGAACGGACTTTTTTTATTTGTATTTCCCGACTCTAATTTGTTAGACTTCGGTTATGCTAGCCTAACTGGCTTTTTTAACCTAGCCCCTTGGCTACTATTGTTCCTGATTCCTACTATCACCATGCGCACATTTGCCGACGAATACAAATCGGGGAATTTCGAAATTTTAAAGACCCTTCCTCTAACTCCAACTTCAATTGTGATGGGCAAATATCTAGGAGCTTTAATCATTGTATTAACCGCATTGATTCCATCTGTTGTGTACGCATTTTCAATGCAATCCCTTAGCGTTACTGGAGGGATAGATGTAGGCGGTACTATTGGAAGTTATATTGGATTGTGTTTTCTTGCTGCTGTTTTTACGGCAATCGGAATTGCAGCTAGCAGTTTTACCAATAATACAGTTGTGGCATTTATTGGTGGTGCATTTGTTTGCTTCCTTTTATACATTGGATTTTCAGCAATCAGTAGGTTGCCAATTTTTAACGCAGGGTTAGATTACTATATTGAATTGCTCGGTATTCAATACTATTATCGTAGCATCAGTAGAGGTGTGATCGATAGCAGAGACTTGATCTATTTTCTAGGCGTGATCGTCGTATTCCTTTTTATTACAAGCAAAAATTTGCTCAAAAGATAACCAATGACTATGAAAAAATTATTGGAAGCAAAATTCGCTTGGGCCATTGTAGTAATCCTATTTATTGGATTAGTTTATTTGTCGAATTGGTTTTCTTTCCGCGCAGATCTTACTGCTGAAAAAAGATTCACTGTTAGCTCCGCCACAAAAAAAGTATTGAATGAAATTGATACAACTGTAACCATTCAAGTATTTCTTACAGGTGATCTACCCGCAGATTATAGAAAATTGAATCAATCTGTTCAGGATCTACTAACAGAATTCAAAAGTATCGCAGGCGGTAACCTTTTGAAAGTAAGCTTTGAAAAGCCAGGTGAATCAATCAAAGACGATACCGCCAAAGTATTATTCTATGATAGCCTCGCCAGATTGGGAGTTGTATTTGAACAGTCTGCCTCTGTTTCTTCTGAGAAAGAAAAATCAACACAACAACTGATCATTCCATCAGCTTTAGTTAGTTACAAGAATCAAAAACCGATAGCGATTGATTTGCGCAGTAGTAAAAAGGTTTTCAAACAGTACAATGTTTTAACGGAAGACCCACAAGAAGATGTGGAAGCTACTAGAAACGCAGCTGAAGCTTTATTAGAATACAAATTTGCTAGTGCAGTTGATAAGCTTACTCGAAAAAATATCCCTACCGTTGCTTATGCAGTTGGAAATGGAGAACCCATCGATCTTAAAGTCAATGACCTTGGAGAAAGCCTTCGTAATGAATATCGATTAGCAGTATTTGATTTGAAAAAGGGCTATCCCGATGCTTCCATTATAGATGCCATGTTGATCGTAAAACCAACTACGCCATTTACGGAAGAGGATAAATTAAAAATTGATCAGTACCTGATGCACGGCGGAAAGATTATCTGGTTTGTTGATAAACTTTATGCAGAATTGGATAGCTTAAAACGTAATCAGGCAAATTATACTGCCTATGATCGTGGTTTAGATATCGACGATCTTCTCTTTAAATATGGGGTACGTATCAATGGCGATCTTTTACAAGATTTGAATTGTTCTAAAATACCAATTGTGATTGGTCAGAATCCCGACGGTAGCCCAAAAATGCAACGCGTTCCTTGGCCATATTATCCGTTCTTGTCATCACACAGCGATAATCCCATTACTAAGAACTTAGATCGTGTGTTACCATTATTCCCTTCAAGCATCGACACTGTAAAAGCGCTTGGTATCGCAAAAACAATCTTGTTGAGTACCGATAGTAATAGTAGAAGATTAACAAGCCCCGCAATGGTATCTGTGAATAGTGTGAGTAGTGAAGATGATATGCGCAGCTTCTCAAAATCTTATATTCCAGTTGCTGTATTATTGGAAGGAAAATTTAATTCCTTCTTCAATAACCGGGTAAGTGCGAATCTGGCTGACTCTATTTTACGAACCTCCGGTAAACCCTATTTGAACAAAGCTGAAAAGGAAGGAAAGCAAATTGTGGTAGCCGATGCAGATATTGTTACGAACGAAGTAACACAAACCAAAGGGCCCCTTGCAATGGGATTGTTGGGGATGGAAAATTATCGATTCGCGAACAGAGAATTTTTTCTAAACAGTATCGACTACCTCGTTAGTAATAATAACCTGTTTGTAACCAGAAACAAAGAATTTGTGCTTCGATTACTAGATATGAAAAAATTACAGGAGCATCGATTAGAATGGCAGTTGATCAATATTGGTCTGCCCATATTATTTGTCGTGATTTTAGGTTCTGCTTTTCAGTGGCGCAGAAAAAAGCGTTATGGCGCCTAATTCTGTTTACCAATAGCTATCTTTAAGAATAAAATTCAGGAATGTCAACCCAACAGTTTGTTTATTTAATTTTTGGAATTGTACTTGCTTTGGCACTGGTCTTTGATTTGGGTATCATCAGTAAAAAAAATAAAGAGGTCAGTATTAAGAATGCTTTTTGGCAAACCATTTTTTGGGTGGTGCTTGCCATGTCATTCTTTGTATTCATGTGGGTTGAAAAAGGTAGTAAGCCTGCACTAGAATACCTAAGTGCTTATTTGATGGAGTGGAGTTTGAGTATCGATAATATTTTTGTATTCATCCTCATATTTAATTCGTTTAAGGTCAAAGAAAAAAATTACTCCAGGGTTTTGTTGATCGGCATTCTAATGGCCATCGTTTTCAGAATTATGTTCATTACAGTGGGAGTGGCATTGGTTGCACAGTTTCATTGGATTTTATATGGCTTTGGTTTGTTCTTATTGTATACTGGTTATAAGATGTTCACTACAAATGATGACGATAATTTTGAACCACACGAGACCAAAGTATATCTCTTGCTTAAGAAATATTTGCCTCTTGCTTCACACGATGGTAATGGAAAGTTTATGGTGAAAGAAAATGGCAAGCCCATTTATACTACACTCTTTGTGGTGGTCATTTTATTGGCCTCAATCGACTTAGTATTCGCCTTAGATTCAATACCGGCCGTGATGGGTATCTCAAAAGATAAACTAGTGATCTATACCTCCAATATTTTTGCGGTACTCGGTCTTCGTTCACTCTTTTTCTTGTTGAGAAGAGCGGTGAATAAATTTGATTTCTTACAGCAAGGTATTGCTATCGTCTTAATTTTTATTGGAGCAAAAATGTTGGGTGAATATTATATTGATCAGTGGATCGATAAAACATTGCAGACTGTACTTTCTTTATTAGTAATACTAATCTGTATATCTGGCTCAATTGGATATTCTATTTATTTCGATAAAAAGGGCAAGATCGATTCATTGCCTGAAGAAAAAAACTAATCTCATTGATCTACTCTATTTCAAATATTGCACAGATCATTCATGCCGAGCATGGTGCTTTGACGAACAGCAGTATTGAGTTTTTGTTGATCGATAGTAGAAAATTAAACTACCCAGAAAGATCCCTTTTTTTTGCGCTCAGTAGTACACGTAAAGATGGACACATGTTTATCCAAGAACTCTATGAAAAAGGAGTTCGAAACTTTGTAGTTCAGAAAGGCTATATCAGTGCTACAAAGGATGCCAATTATCTTTTTGTTGAAGATGTTTTGGAAGCATTGCAATTAGTAGCAACCTACCATCGTGCCAGTTTCATCACAAATGAGTTGTCAAAAAAAATACCGGTAATTGGAATAACAGGAAGCAATGGTAAAACTATTGTGAAGGAGTGGCTCAATCAATTACTTCAAGATGATTTTCAAATCGTAAGAAGCCCGAGAAGTTATAATTCACAGATTGGAGTTCCTTTAAGTATCTGGCAAATGAATGATACTGATACCATGGCCATTTTTGAAGCGGGCATTTCTACTTCCAATGAAATGGATGCTTTGTGGAAAATGATACAACCCACTATTGGAGTTTTTACAGGGATTGGCCAATCTCATAATGAAGGATTCAGGAATAGATTTGAAAAGCTGGAAGAGAAGTTGAAGCTATTTCGTTTAACAGACCAAACGATCTTGGCTGTTAATGAAATGCATGAAAATGAATTAGAACTTGTAAAACTTCAATTTCCAAAAGCATTTACATGGAGTAGAAAACCAGGCGTTAGTTTGCAAGTAATAAATGAAGAGCGCTCGCAGCATAAGACTACAATCGTTGCGATGGTTGCAGGTGTAGAAGAAAAAATAGATATTCCATTTACCGATCCAATTTCTGTTGATAATGCAATAACCTGTTGGTCTGTTTTAAAAGTATTAGGTTACCACACTTCTTTAATAAGAGAAAGAATGCAAAAATTGGAGCCTGTTGAAATGCGGATGCAATTAAAAACTGGCATCAATAATTGTTATATTATTAATGATAGCTACAGTAATGATTTGTCTTCTTTATCAATAGCTCTTACTTATTTAAAACAACAGGCTGCTGAGCAAAAAAAGACCATCATTCTATCCGACATATTGCAGTCTGGCATTTCAAATGAAGTCTTGTACAAAATGGTGTCAGAAGAATTAGTGAATCAAAAGGTTCAACGGCTATTTGGAATTGGGAAAAATATTTCATCTTTCAAAAACATCTTTTTGAATCAGGGTATCACCTGTGATTTCTTTGAATCTACAGAAGCCTTTTTGCAAGCTGCAACGCATCACTTATTTCAAAACGAATACATTTTACTGAAAGGAGCTAGAATATTTGAATTTGAAAGAATCAGTAAATGGCTCGAAAAGCAACAACACCAGACGGTAATGGAAATCAACCTCACTGCCATGTTGCACAACTTAAAGTCCTATCAACAAAAGCTACAGCCAACAACCAAGGTAATGGCGATGGTGAAAGCGTTTAGTTATGGTAGCGGATCTGTTGAAGTTGCCAGGCTCTTAGAATTTCATAAAATTGATTACTTAGCTGTAGCCTATGCAGATGAGGGAGTAGTATTACGTAAAGCAGGGATTCGTTTACCTATTATGGTTATGAGTCCCGATGAAGCAAGCTTTGATGCATTATTAGAATACCACTTAGAACCTGAACTCTTTTCGAACGCTATATTTCATTCTTTCGAACAATACTTGCAAAAACAAGCAGTGACTCATTTCCCTGTGCACATTAAATTCAACACAGGAATGAATCGACTTGGTTTTGAAGTTGAGGAAGCAACAGCACTTGCCGCAAGTATCATCAATAACAATTGTTTTTTGATAAAGTCTGCATTTAGCCATTTAGCTGCTAGCGAAGATGAGAACTTAGATGCATTTACTTTGGAGCAAGCAAGGCTATTTGATTCTGCCTGCAATCATCTGCAAGAAGGTATTGGCTATCATTTTATTCGACATCTATCAAATACTGCAGCCATTTTTAGAAACCCCGATTTGCAATATGATATGGTTCGTTTGGGGATTGGATTATACGGTGTTGATACGGCAAATGAAAAAGATCTCTCCTTGCAAACAGTGGCTTCATTAAAGTCTACCATCGCACAAATCAGAACGATCCATGAAAATGATACGGTAGGGTATAATCGAAAAGGCAGGGTCAACAGGGTCAGCAAAATAGCAACTGTAAGAATTGGCTATGCTGATGGCTTTAATAGAAGATTGGGAAATGGTAGGGTTTCGATGTACGTAAATGGCAAACTGGCGCCAGTGATTGGAAATGTTTGTATGGATATGACCATGATTGATATCACGGATATCCCTGGTGTAAACGAGGGAGACCAGGTAGAAATCTTCGGTAACCATTTAACCATTCAACAATTGGCTGCTTGGAGCGATACGATTCCCTATGAAATAATGACTGGCATCAGTCAGCGGGTCAAAAGGGTTTATCTGGAAGAATAACCCCCAAAAACACGAATAAAACTGCCCGTTTATACAATTTGGCTTTTCCTTCATTTATGACTTTTGACTTTTGACTTTTAACTTTCTATATTTGCCCACCTAAATCCCAGATGTGAAAGCAAGAAATCTTATCTTAATTATACTGTGCATTATTTTCGCTGACCAGGCAATGAAATTCTATATCAAGCTGAATTACTTTGCTGGTGAGGAACATTTGATCCTAGGCAGGCAATGGGCTAAACTGCATTTTGTTGAAAATGAAGGCATGGCTTGGGGATGGAAATTCGGGGGTGGATTTGGTAAAATCGCGTTGACTTTATTTCGTTTAGTGGCGGTAATCTGGGGAAGCTTTTTACTCCGCGATTTCATTAGAAAGAAATATCACAAAGGGTTTATTATTTGTGCAGCCATGATTTACTCTGGTGCTTTGGGAAACTTAATTGATAGCATGTTCTACGGAATGATCTTCGATAATAGCAATCCGATGGCACAGAACGTATCTAAATTGTTCCCTGCATTGGGTGGTTATGCTGGATTCTTGCACGGAAAAGTGGTAGACATGATGTACTTCCCTTTAATCACCAATGCTCATTTCCCTAATTGGGTTCCTATTTGGGGAGGCGACGATTTCGAGTTCTTCCGACCGGTATTCAATATTGCAGATGCTTCGATCTCATGTGGAGTGATTATCATTCTACTTTTCCAAAATAAGTTTTTTGTGCATCACGATACCCCTCAACACCATACCGTTGAGACCAATTCTATTGTGAATGATAACACACAGATTTCCTAGGAAAATTTTATTATTTGATATTCCATTTTAGGATTGGAATGTTCTCTTTTGAAGTTCCTCCAGGAATATTAATGGATTGATCGATCAAACCATATCCTTTTGCGTACATGGCTATACCATCCATTACTTTTAAATAACTAGTAGTGCCCGTTTCTTTAAACATAATATCCCTTCGAACGGTAATCACATTCTGGAAAGTTTTGCCAGCAACAGTATAAGGCTGATTAACACTCATGATGGTAAACACATCTTTTGCAGTGCCAGGCTTACTAGTACCACCAAATGCAGCACCGTAGCTCACGCCTATTTCAGTAGTTTCCCAACTAGTACCAACCGGCTGATTATCCTTTAAATAAATATATTCTATGAATGAATCAACTTGATCAAAAATAAAAGTGTAATCAAAATCGAGTGTTCCAAATTCATAATAATCATTTGCTTGTTTAGCAAAGTAGAAAGTATCTAAAAGCGATGTGGCATATTGTACATACACTTTGTTATTATAATTAATGGATGGTGGAATCAAGGTAACGTCAAAGCTGTCGATATTTGCTCCAGCATTTCCAATCATGGCAGGGATATACTGGTATCTCCATGTTGAACCATTTGTGGTGACCAAGTAATCATCGTCCAACTTTACTGAGATGGTAAAACCACAGGTTTCATTATTATGGGTCATTAAAAAAGTACCGCCATTGGGTATGATAGCTTTCCCATTCCCCTTAAGTTTAATAATTTTTGAACCAATCGATAACACATATCCTGAGTCGATAAACCACATGCCATTTACAGTGTCGGTTTTGATATAATATTTCCCGGTACTAGTAAATTTGACGTTGATTGAAACATAATTGCTGTCTGCTAAAACAGAATCTACTTTATAGGATCCGTGTATGGCTGCAGAAGTGCAATTGCCAGAAGAATCTAATAATGAAAAGGAAGCGTACCCCGCAATTTGTTTCGGATTCTCTTTGCTAGTTTCTTTTTTACAAGAAAAGAAAGTCAAAGCCATCATTAAGAGTATGAAACGATATTGTAACAGTTGCTTCATTTTATGGTTTGTGGGGTTCCTCCTACGAATATCAGATAAAATTTAGACCAAAAACGCAGCCTTGTTATCTAAAATGCCCTTTTCGTGAAAATCTTTGATATTCTTTAACGTAGTTGTTGAGATTTGACTCAATGCATCTTCGGTAAAAAATGCCTGATGGGCAGTAATCAGCACATTGGGGAAACTCATCAAGCGCTGAATGAGGTCATCCTGAATAATATCTGAGGATAAATCCCTAAAAAACAGTTTTTCTTCTTGTTCATACACATCAATTCCTAAATATCCGATTTGCCCAGACTTTAAGGCATTGATCACAGACTTGGTATCGATTAAACCACCTCTGCTGGTATTGATCAACATCACACCCCTTTTCATCATGGCAATGGTAGTATCATTAATGATGTGTTTGGTTTGGTCGTTCAAAGGACAATGAAGAGAAATGATATCACAATTCAGAACTTCTTGTAAGGGCTTGAATTCAACCCCAATAGCTTCAAGGTCCCTATTTGCTATCACATCAAAAGCAAGCACTTTACAGCCAAACCCCAACATGATCTTGCAAAATGCCTTTCCAATATTTCCTGTACCAACAACACCAATGGTCTTATTGTGTACATCAAAACCTAGTAATCCATTCAAAGAAAAATTCTGCTCACGAACACGGTTATAAGCTTTATTTGTTTTTCGGTTTAGAGTAAGTAAAATGGCAACTGCAAATTCTGCAACCGCTTCTGGTGAATAGGCTGGTACCCTACATACTTGTATGCCATTACGTTTTGCTGCTTCCAAATCAACATTATTAAATCCAGCACATCTTAGTGCAATGATTTTTACGCCTTGTTTACCTAAGGTATCAATGACTTCCGCAGTTAGTTTATCATTTACAAATACACAAACTGCTTCAGCGTTTCCTGCAAGACTTGCAGTTTTGGAAGTAAGAGATGATTCAAAATAAACCAATTCAAAGCCGAATTCGTCTTTATGATGGTTAAAGAATTGAATGTCGTAAGGTTGCGTTGAGAAGAAAGCAATTTTCATGGGTCTATTAATTAATTGTTGTTACATGTGATTCGCAAAAGGTCATTTCGGTTAAAAATAAAATCCCATCCTGCTCATTTCATATTTCAAATATAACGTAAGTAACAATTTTTTAAGCAATTCATACCTGTGTGGCAACGCTAAAAAAATGACATTGATCAGTTATGCAAAAATAGCCCTGTCATTTGTTTGTCATTTCACATTGTTACAACATTGTTTTACAAAACTGTGGCAATCAGGCCATCTATTTGATGAAATTTTACATCATAGAAATCAAATGAAAAATACCCACTACTTTTTTTTCTGTTTATTCAACCTCTTTTTTTTGCAGTTATCTGCACAAACTAGGGTGTTCAAAGACACATTGAATGGCTCAAGTGAAGAAGTAGTAGTTACTGCCAATCGCTCTGAGAGGAAAATGGGAAATGTGGCGGTTCCTACTTCTCTGATTAATAAAAGCAGCATCTCCAAAACAGGGTCGCTTCAATTACAAAATATTTTATCTGAACAAACCGGTATCGTAATTGTAAACAGTGCATTGGGTACTTCTTTAAATGGGTATCCTAATCCATTCGGACAAGGAGTGCAAATGCTCGGACTAGATCCTGCGTACACCGCGATCTTATTAGATGGCGAGCCCTTAGTAGGAAGAAATGCGGGTATCTTAAAACTAGGTAGGATCGCTACTGGAAATATTAAACAAGTAGAAATAGTAAAAGGGCCATCATCTAGTTTATATGGAAGTGAAGCAATGGCAGGTGTGATCAATATCCTTACAGAAATGCCGATCAAGGAAACACTGGGTTTACAATTGCACAATGCAAGTAATAATACTTGGGGCGGAACAATTAATTATTCCAATAAATATAATAAGACAGGAGTTCAGCTTTTTCTAAATCGACTTTCCTCTAACGGATATGATTTAGATCCAACGGTGTATGGTAAAACTGTTGATCCTTCTCGTGAATGGAATGGACATTTAAAGATCACACAAGAGATCGGTAATAAACTTCAATTATTGGTATCGTTGCGTAATTATGATGCGCGTCAGGATAATAATTATCAAATTTTTTATCAAAGCCTTCCTGCCATTGTTAGTGGTTATACATCTGAAAAAGATCAGTCTGCTTTTGCTCAATTGAAATATTTAGTATCTGCGAATAGCAAAATATATTTCAGAGGATTCTATGATAAGTATAGCAATGAATCTTTTGTGAACCTCGACAAAAATGGACTTCGTTTCGATGAAACAAGTTTTGTTCAATCTGTTTTAAAACCAGAGGTTCAGTTTGAAAAAAATAGGGCTGGAAAGAGTCAGTATGTAGCTGGCTTTGGTGCAAATTTTGAAATGATCGATGCATCAAGATATGCTGGTAAACAGCAGCTAACTACTGGGTATGCATTTACTCAAAAAGAGTGGTATTTGATGCAGCAAAAATTAACACTGATTGCTGGAGCTAGATTGGATAAAAGAAATGATTATGCATTACACCTGAGTCCTAGAATTGCAGTGGCATATAAGCCCAATAGTCAATGGAAATTTACTGCATCTGCAGGGTTAGGTTTTAAAGCACCCGACTTTAGGCACATGTATCTGAACTTTAATAATGCACAAATTGGTTATTCTTTATTAGGTACTAGTATTCTTTGGCCCGAATTGCAAAAAATGCAACAGCAAGGTTTATTACAAACAGGTGCAGACATTTCGGCTTATGCAAATAGTCAAGAACTAAAACCAGAAACTTCTATTGGAGTACACCTTGGTGCAAAATATACAAGCAATCATTTGGTGGTTGAATGGGGCATTTTTAGAGATGATATCAAGAACTTGATCGATGTGTATTCGCTTCCTTTTGGAAGAAGTAATGGACTACCGATTTACAGTTATCAAAATATCAATAGCGTATTTACAGAAGGTGCTGAAATGGATTTGAAATATCGACTTACTAAACATTGGTCAATCTCTGGTGGCTATCAATTTTTATTGGCGAAAGACAAACAGGTTTTACAAAACATTGATCAGGGCTTATTGTATAAACGCGATCCTGTTACACTGCAATCGAGTTTGGTTACGCGTCAGGATTATTTTGGTTTAGCTAATCGTTCAAAGAATACGGCCAATTTCAAGATCTTATACGAAGACAATCAAAACGGATGGGATACTTATTTCAGAGCTGTTTATAGAGGTCAGTTTGGATTTATGGATAAGAATGGTAATAATATTATCGACAATCCAATTGAAATGACACCAGGATATTGGATGCTCAATGTAGCTGCTTCAAAATCTATCGGTCAGGCAATTAGAATACAAGTAGGAGCAGAGAATTTGTTAGACTATACAAACGCCATTCAGTTGCCCAATATTCCAGGAAGAACTTTTTTTATCAATATCAATTGCAATATCAATCAACCCACAAAACACAAATCCAATAGATTATGAACAATCGTTTTAGTTTAATCGCCGCAGTTGCTTTAGTAGTTTTATTTACTGCCTGCTCAAAAACAGATAACGCACCAGTTGTAGTTCCTGCTTATTCAAGTACACAAACGCTGACCGTTAATTTCAGTACAGCAAAACCATTTGCTTTCTTTGGTTTTAAAGATAGTAGCCTAGTAGTGAACACAGATTCTGCTTCTGCTAAATGGGATTTCGGTTTACGTTTCACCAATTTTGTGGTCAATAGTAATGCGAGCGGACCAGGCGCTGCAGGTGTAATAATGCAGGATGGTGTATTCGCAAGTCTTACTTCAGCACCAACTACTGGCTATGCTTATGACACCACAAGCACCAAATTAGCAATCAAGGATGGTTCATGGTACGATTACAATCCTTTGAGCCATGCATTTGTACCTAAAGCTGGGAAAGTGTTCTTTTTCCGCACTGCAGATGGAACACATTATGCAAAAATGCAATTATTGGCTGTAGATTATTTACCATTTACAGGCCCTACTCCTTTACAATTGGCCTATAAGTTTCAATATGTGTACCAGCCAAGCGGCGGTGCCAGCTTTTAATATTCTCTCCCTTTTTTAATTGACTCGAAAACCCTGGTTAAAAACCGGGGTTTTCTGTTGGCAGTTTCGTACCTTTGCCAACCTTAAAAATAGGTAGGTAAAGTGTTTTAGCGTATGAAGTATCCCGAATTCTCAGGTTTAAACCTGCCAAAGATCGAGCAGGAAATATTGGCAAAGTGGAAGGCAAATGAGGCATTTGAAAAAAGCATTTCTCTCCGTGAGGGAAGAAAGCCCTTTGTGTTTTATGAAGGACCACCAAGCGCAAATGGTATGCCTGGTATACACCACGTCATTTCAAGAACCTTGAAAGACATGGTTTGTAGGTATAAAACCATGCAAGGATTTCAAGTAAAACGTAAGGGCGGATGGGACACACATGGCTTACCAGTAGAGTTGGGTGTTGAGAAAGAATTGGGCATTACAAAAGAAGATATTGGTAAAAAAATATCTGTTGAAGAATACAATCAAAAATGTCGTGAAGCCGTTCTACGCTACAAAGACAAATGGGATGAGCTTACTACCAAAATGGGATATTGGGTTGATCTGAATGATCCCTATATCACTTTTGAAAACGATTATATCGAAACCCTTTGGTGGATTTTGAGTGAATTGTACAAGAAGGGATTGTTGTATCAGAGTGTAAGTATCCAACCTTATTCTCCTGCTGCAGGAACGGGTTTGAGCTCACACGAATTAAATCAACCTGGTACCTATAAAGATGTAAAAGATACTTCTGCAGTTGCGATGTTCAAAGCAGTGAAAAGCGATAAAACGCAATTCTTGTTTGATACAGCAGCTAGCGATGAAGTTTTCTTTATGGCTTGGACAACCACGCCATGGACCCTTCCATCAAACCTCGGATTAACCGTTGGAGAAAACATTGATTATGTTTTAGTAAAGACCTTTAACCCATACACTACATTGCCTGTAAACATTGTTTTGGCAAAGGCATTGGTTGGAAAATATTTGAAAGCAGAAGGAGAGAATGGCGATTTCGAAAACCATTCTGCTGAAACAAAATTATTGCCTTGGAAGATCATTGCAGAATTTAAGGGCAAGCAAATTGAAGAAAGTACCTACGAGCAATTATTGGCATACGAAGCAAACAGCGCAGCAGTAATAGAAGCAAATAGTGAAGGTGCAAAACCATTCAGAGTAATTGTTGGCGATTTTGTTACTACCGAAGATGGTACTGGAATCGTGCACACTGCACCTGCATTTGGTGCGGATGACTATAAGGTTGGAAAGAAATTTAATATTGGGATTCTTACGATGGTTGATCGTCAGGGAAAATTCTTAGACGGACTAGGAGAATTCAGCAATCGCTATGTAAAAAATTATAAAGACGAGGCCGACTATCAAGACGTGAACGTAGACATCTGCGTAAAACTGAAAAAAGAAAATCGCGCATTCAAAGTTGAGAAATACGAACACAGTTATCCGCATTGTTGGAGAACTGATAAACCTATTCTTTACTATCCATTAGATGCATGGTTCATCAAAACCACTGCAGTGAAAGAAAGAATGGTGGAGTTAAACAAGACCATTAACTGGAAACCAAAATCTACAGGCGAAGGCAGGTTTGGTAATTGGTTGGAGAATATGGTGGATTGGAATTTGAGCAGGAGTAGATATTGGGGAACCCCTTTACCAGTATGGCGTACAGAAGATGCGGAAGAAAAAATTTGTATTGGATCTATTGAAGAATTAAATGCGGGCATCAGAAAAGCAAATGAAGTATTGGGTGCTGACGTCAATAAAAATTATTTGCACGAAGGCATTTTGGATTTACACAAACCATTTGTAGATGATATCATTTTGGTGAGCGCATCAGGCAAACCAATGAAGCGTGTGTCTGACTTGGTGGATGTTTGGTTTGATAGCGGTGCTATGCCGTATGCGCAGTGGCATTATCCATTTGAGAATAAAGATTTGATTGATAAGGGCGAAGCTTTTCCAGCAGATTTTATTGCGGAAGGTGTTGACCAAACGCGTGGATGGTTTTATACCCTGCATGCATTGGGTGTGATGTTGTTTGATACTGTGGCTTACAAAGCAGTGGTGAGTAATGGCTTGGTGTTGGATAAGAATGGCAACAAGATGAGTAAGCGCTTGGGCAATGTGGTGAATCCATTTGAGACCATTGAAAAATATGGTGCTGATGCTACTCGTTGGTATTTGATCACCAATGCATCGCCTTGGGATAATTTGAAATTCGATCTTGCAGGAATCCAAGAAGTGCAACGCAAATTCTTTGGAACCTTATACAATACCTATCAGTTTTTCGCACTCTATGCAAATGTGGATGGGTTTGATTTTAGTGAAGCTTCTATTCCTTTAAACGAGCGACCAGAAATTGACCGTTGGATCCTTTCTTCCTTAAATACTTTGGTACAAAAAGTTACAGATTCTATGAACGATTTCGAGCCAACCATTGCAGGTAGGGCTATCGAAACTTTTGTAGATGAGCACTTGAGTAACTGGTACGTAAGATTGTGTAGAAGGCGTTTTTGGAAAGGTGAATATGAGACTGATAAAATTTCGGCATATCAAACTTTATACGAGTGTTTAGAAACCATCGTACGACTGATGGCGCCGATCTCTCCATTCTTTAGCGATGCGATGTTCCAGAACCTGAACCTGGTTTCCAATCGTTTTAAAGTAGAATCGATCCATCATGCCGATTTCCCTGTTGCTGATACAGCTGTAATAGATCAAAGTTTAGAAGAGCGGATGCAATTGGCACAGGACGTTTGTTCATTGGTACTGTCACTTCGTAAAAAAGTGAATATCAAAGTGCGTCAGCCTTTGCAAAAGGTATTAATTCCGGTATTGAATCCAGAAATGAAGGAGCAATTAGAGCTCATCGAAGACCTGATTATTGCAGAGGTGAACGTGAAAGAATTGGTGTATATCACTGAAACAGAAGGTATTATCAAGAAAAAGGTCAAGCCTAATTTCAAATTATTGGGTACCAAGATGGGTGCCAAAATGAAGGCTGCCAGTGCTGTGATCGTGGCATTTACCCAGCAAGAAATTGCGGCTTTAGAAAAAAATGGTCAAATGGAGATTCAAGTTGAGGGAACTGCGTTCACAATTGAGCTCAATGAAGTTGAAATAGCTGCTGAAGACATCCCAGGATGGAGTGTTGCCAGCAAGGGTGGATTAACCGTTGCACTAGATATTGTATTAACGGATGAGCTAAAACAGGAGGGCGATGCCCGCGAATTGGTGAATCGGATACAAAATATCAGAAAAGATAACGGTTTTGATTTAACAGACCGTATATTCGTAAAATTGCTTGATGCTGACGGTATTAAGCAATCAATAATTAAATATAACGATTATATTTGCCGCGAAATTTTGGCAGACGTCATTGAATGGGTTCCTGAATTACCTGAGGGTATCGAAATTGATGTTAATGACATTTTGTTGAAAGTGGTAGTCACAAAAAAAGGATAAACCGTATGCCTTCTAAAAAACCTGCTCCGAAAAAAACAGTAAAACCTGTTGCAAAGTCTTCAAAACCAGCAGCTAAGCCTGCTAGTTCTGCTAAAAAAGCGGCGCCTGCGCCTAAAGCTGCACCGGCTAAAAAGCCTGTTCCAGCTAAAAAAGCGGCACCTGTTGCAAAAGCAGCACCTGCAAAGAAAGTTGTGGCGAAGCCTCAGCCAAAAGCTGTAGCTAAACCAGTAGCGAAGAAAGTTGTTGCAAAAGCGGCACCGGCAAAGAAAGCAGCTCCAGTAAAAGCGGCTCCAGTAAAAGTGGCACCAGTTAAAGCAGCACCAGCGAAAGCGGCACCTGCCAAAAAAGTAGAACCTGTAGTAAAGCATAAAGTTGCAGCAAAACCGGCTGCAAAACCGGTATCCAAGCCGGTTTCCAAACCTGTATCCAAAATCCCAGAAAAACCATTGGCTAAATCAACAACGCATACGGCACCTAAACCAGCACCTGCTCCAGCTCCGGCTCCAGCACCTGTGGTTCAAAAAGCGAAGGTACCTGCAGTAAAAGCTGCCCCTCAACCTTCCGCTAAACCAGTTAAAAAAGTACCAGAACCTATTAAGGATATCAAAATCCCTAAGACCAACGTAAAATCTAGCGTTCCTTACAAACCACATTACACCCCTCTTGAAAAAAGAGAAGAAGAAAAAACCGGTTTGAATCAAACTTTAGTGAAATACAGCGATCAGGATTTGACAGACTTTAGAGAACTCATCACCAAGAAATTAGAAGCTGCTAAAAAAGAGCTTGCTTATTTACAAGGCTTGATCACTCGTAAAGACGAAATGGGCGGAGATAACGACGATGCTCGTTACATGACCATGGAAGACGGTAGCATGAGTATGGAAAGAGAGCAGTTGAGCCCACCTAGAAAAAGCGATCATGCGTATCGAAAACAAAACCTACGGCATTTGTCGTGTTACAGGAAAGTTGATCGATAAAGCACGTTTAAGAGCGGTACCACACGCAACGCTTAGTCTTGAGGCTAAACTTGGATTGGTTCGTCACTCAGCAGAATAAGTGAGGAGTGAGAAGTGAAGAGTGAGAAGTGAACAATCACTCGTCTTTGTACGATAATTTTTTAACCCTTGGCTTGCCAAGGGTTTTTTCATTTAGAAGAGTCTTTATCAAAAAAAAACCTAAGCAGCGCACTTAGGTTAAATCATTTATACAATACGTTTACTTTTTTCACTCCTCACTTCTCACTTCTCACTTCTCACTTACTTTACCTCCTGCATCTCCACAAGTCGGCGATAAATTCCATCTCTTGAAAGCAATTCATCATGGCTTCCCCGTTCCGCGATCTCGCCTTTTTGTAGTACAATGATTTCATCTGCGTGTCGTATGGTAGAGAGACGGTGTGCAATAACAATGGAGGTCCTGTTTTGCATCATATTGTTGATGGCGTCTTGTACCAGTCTTTCACTTTCTGTATCCAATGCTGATGTTGCTTCATCCAAAATCAGGATCGGCGGATTCTTTAATACAGCACGTGCAATGGTTACGCGCTGGCGTTCACCACCACTTAATTTACTTCCTCTATCTCCAATATTGGAATCGAATTTTTCTTCTTTTAATTGAATGAAATTATAAGCATTGGCAACTTTTGCAGCGTGCTCAATGGCTTCCATATTGGTGTTGTCGATACCCAATGCAATATTGTTCGCAATCGTATCATTGAACAAGATTGGTTCTTGGGTTACAATTCCCATTAGGTTACGAACAGAATGCAAACTGTATTCTTTGATATTCACGCCATCAATTAATAATTCACCTTCACTCACATCGTGAAAACGCGGAATTAAATCTGCTAAAGTACTTTTGCCAGCGCCAGAAGAACCAACCAGGGCAATGGTTTTGCCCTTTTCAATGGTGAGGTTGATGTTTTTTAAGATGGTAATATCGTCATAAGAAAATGATACATTCTTAAACTCAATACTTTTATTAAATTCTGGTAAT
>JAPLEO010000025.1 GCA_026391125.1 Bacteroidota bacterium | reverse complement strand
TAAGATGCCTTTCCCCTTATCTTTGCCATCCGAAAAACGGTACCCTTGGTACAATTTTGAGGAAACGGATCGGTAGTTCAGTTGGTTAGAATGCCGCCCTGTCACGGCGGAGGTCGCGGGTTCGAGTCCCGTCCGGTCCGCTCTAAGTTCTCTACAAAACCCTTGCCTAGCAAGGGTTTTGCTTTTTAGGGTTCATATTCAGGGTCCGCAATTTAATCGGCACCTTTTTCACCTTTCTGATATAACCCAATACTATCAAGGGTTAGACCAAAAATACTTTCTTGTGCTACTCGATTTTCAAACCTTTTTTTGGATGCATTTTGAGATACCAAAATGAAGCATCGGTTTTGGTATCCAAAAATCATTACAATACAGACCAGTATTGCATTTCATAACTTTGTGAAAATCAATTGTTGGCCAAAAAATTGGCCATTTTATTCACAAAATAGGATGCATTATGAAAACGAAAATGAGTGTTCATTTTATTGGCAAAAAATCAAGGCTTAATTCTCACCATTTATTACCTATCTACCTTAGGATTATCATTGAACATAAAAGATTCGAGATTACTACTAACCAATATGTTAAACCACATTTATGGTGTGCTTCTACAGGGAGGGTTATGGGCAAATCACTTGAAGTGATTGAAATCAACAACGAATTGGACGCTATTAAACGGCTAGTTTACCGGTATGAAAATAGTCTACTTGCGGAAAACAAGGACGTTACCGTTGCCAATATTCGTGAAAAGTGGTTTGGAGAGGACAATAGTAAACGAACATTACTTCAAGTATTTAGTAATTCCATTATTGAACTTGGTCAACTTGTTGAAAATGGACTTTATCAAAAATCGACTCTAACAAAATATAAGACAACAGAAAAGCACCTCAAATCATTTCTTCTTTGGAAGAACAATAGTCAGGATATGCTTCTAAAAGATTTATCAATCGGATTTGCAGCCAATTTTCAATTTTATTTAGAAACAGAGTTGACTATGTCGATTAATTCATCTGGTAAAATGATTAAGAATTTAAAAAAAATCATAAGTGATTGTGTAAATAGAGAATGGCTTGATAAAAACCCATTTTTAAATTATATCGTCAAACATATTGATCCTAAAGTGCCTCACTTAAGTGCAGAAGAATTGCATTTGATTGAAAACAAAGTAATCTTTATTGAACGTTTAGACCTTACTAGAGACATGTTTCTCTTCGCTTGTTATACTGGCTTTGCATACATTGATGTGGCTAGCCTTACATTAGAACATTTGAAAACCGGACAAGATGGTAGGCCATGGCTTATAAAACCAAGAAAAAAAACAGGTATTTCAGAACGGGTACCATTATTACCACCGGCTTTGCGCATTCTAAAAAAATATGAAACTGATTTGAGGTTGAAAAACTCACAAAAACTATTGCCGATCCCTTCCAATCAAAAAGTTAATGCCTATTTAAAAGAACTAGGAGATATATGCGGTATTCCTACCCAACTTACCTATCATATTGCCCGGCACACTTTTGCATCAACAGTTACATTAGAAAATGGGGTACCCATAGATTCTGTTAGTAAAATGCTGGGGCATAAAAGCATTAAAACAACTCAGATCTATGCAAAAGTGAGTGATCGAAAAATCAGCCAGGATACCAAAGTTTTATTTAGAAAATTCAGGATATGATAGAATTATAGCAGTTTTAAGGATTCTTAAGAACAAATTCCTTTATGTATTTAGCTAAAAACATAGAGAAATCACCTACATTAACCCCCTCTCTCAAGAGAGTAATGCCGCACTAATACCATTTTATTTAAACACCCAACTACCATTTGGTTTTGACCCCATTTTAACTTGATTACTATTCTACTATAAATATTGCAAATTCAATATTTATTCGAAGTATTACATAAGGTTAAGCATGAATGGTATTTGGGGTACAAATCTCATGGATTTTCCAGGTATGTTAACAATCATCACCATCAACATCTTGTTCATAATTAAAATAACCATCATATTGTAAATAATTTTTCTAATATTATTAGTAAAATAAAACTTAAATGGAGTTATCCGAATCAAACAATAATCATTAGGAAGAACCATTTTTGATTATAGAATAATTTATTCAGTTAGAAGTTGAAACCTTATTTTTTATAGAAAGTATAAGAACCCCAATAGCTTTCATAATCAGCCTTATCTGTTACTTTAGACAATTCCATTTTAACTACTGAAATCATCCATTCTCCTGATTCTTTTATGGGCAAAATGGCTATTCCCCTTTCGTTAGTTTTATGAAAGGCTTTCACAATTAATTTCCCATTTTTTTTGCACCAGGTTCTAACTTGATAATTTTCTAAAGGTTTACCCTTGAAATCAAAATATACTTCTAATTCACCATTTGATTCATATGGATTTTCTTGGGGAATAATTTCAAGTGGCATTCCAGTATTTAGCTTATAAGTTTCATCATTCTTTCCAGCAACCTGAATTAATGACTTGGCACATCTTTGATAAAACTCTCTTGATCTTTTACCATCTAATTTATTAGAGATCCGATAATCAAGAATATTATTCATTCCATCTTCCTTCAGATAGTCATTAAAAGCTTTAGCCTCTAATTCGATTTAGGAAGGTTTTGATGCTAATGCAAAAAGGTAATTGCCCGGGTCTTTTAAAGTCATTGGAATCTTAACAGAATCATTTGAAACAAAATCTGGGGTTATATTTGTTTTGTCTGCTAAATGAAACCTTGAAACCAGTAAAGTGCGCTCTTTTCTTCTAGCCCAAACTTCGGGTTTAAAATCTTCTCCCACATAACAATTGAAAGAAAATGGTTCAGAAGCCTGAACCAAATATTTTGAAGGTGCAATCCAGTATTCATGCGCTATTGAAATAACGCATAATCCTAAGGCTAAACTGAATAAGCTGATTTGTTTCAATTTCATATTATTAAATTGATGTGTTTAGAGACATTTTATTCTACGTAAAGCAAATGACAAAAATCATTGTTTAAACCTCTTGTAGCAAATATCTTTAATATTCATGAAACCACATTTCACTAGATTAAACAAAATAACTTTTTTTATTTTATTATTTATCAGTTTTGAAACTGCCGCACAAAATAGCATTAAAGGACTCGTATATGATGCGCAATCAAGATTGCCGATCGATGGTGCACCAGTAGCTTTACTTCCATCGCAGAATACCAACACAGATATTAGGGGCAGGTTCGTCTTCACTAAAATTGAAAATAATAGCAATAAGAATATTCAAATTAATTGTATTGGCTATTCTATTAAAAAAATAACTTTTGAACAGTTACTATCAAATGATACTATTTTTTTAAGCCCAACAAAGACTTCTTTAACAGAAGTTTCAGTGAATTCGAATGTGGGTAAGGAATATAAAATTGTTAGTGATTTAGATATTAAAATGAAAGGGGTTAACAATTCCCAAGAAATACTAAGAATGGTTCCGGGCTTATTTATTGGTCAACATCAAGGCGGAGGAAAAGCAGAACAGATCTTTATTCGTGGGTTTGATTGCGATCATGGTACTGATATCAATGTGAGTGCTGATGGATTACCTGTCAATTTGGTTTCGCAAGCACATGGACAAGGTTATGCTGATATGCACTTTATTATTCCTGAAACGGTTGCTGAAGTTGACTTTCAAAAAGGTCCTTATAATGCACTCAAAGGGAACTTTACAACTTCTGGATATGTAGACCTAAAAACAAAGAATGCCTTAGACTATAATCTTTTCAAATTAGAAGGCGGCATGTTTGATTCCTACAGAGCCGTTGGCATGCTTAACCTTTTAGGAGAAAAGGCAAAAGCGAAACAACAGTCTTGGTATGTGGCTTCTGAATATGCTTATTCCAATGGCTTTTTCGAACACCCACAAGATTTTAAGAGATTCAATTTCTTTACAAAGTATAATGGAAAAATCAGTAAGCAAACCTATCTTTCATTAACTGCATCAACATTTAATAGCAAATGGAATGCCTCGGGGCAAATCCCTGACAGAGCAGTCGCTGATGGATCCATTGGATTTTATGGTGCGATAGACAGTACTGAGGGTGGAGAAACAGCTCGCTCCAATATCAATTTGCAACTCGTAAGTACTTTTAAAGACGGTTCTTATTTAAAAAATCAATTGTATTATTCCAATTATTATTTCGATTTACATACCAACTTCACTTTTTATTTGAACGATCCAATTAATGGAGATCAGATCCGCCAAAAAGAAAACCGAATATTTATGGTTATAATAGTACCTATCATCGAGATGGCAATATTGGAACTGTACTCACCAATACCGATTTCGGGATAGGAATTCGGTTAGATAAAATTCAGAACTTGGAATTATCACACACAAAAGACCGATTTACTTTATTAGATCGATTAGCATTCGGGAATGTAGTAGAAGCAAATGTCTTTGGTTTTATTAATAAGACATTCCGATTCAGTAACTATTTCAGCTTAAATACCGGATTAAGATTTGACCAGTTCTTGAATAACTATACTGATCATTTAAAAGTTGATAGCATATTCAAATCAAACGAAGCAATAGTAAGTCCAAAAATCAGTTTGTATTATCATAAGGATAAGTCAACACAGTATTATATCAATATTGGAAAAGGCTTTCATACAAATGATACCAGAGTTTCAGTTTTGGAGAATGGCCGAAAAGTAGCACCCCCAGCCTATTCAGCAGATCTGGGAACTATTATAAAACCAACCAATAATTTATTGTTGCAAGCAGCAATTTGGTATTTATGGCTTGATCAGGAATTTGTGTACAGTGGTGATGGTGCTTATGTAGAACCATCGGGCAAAACAAAAAGAACGGGGTTTGATTTATCAGCTCGATATGAACCTATAAAGTCACTTTATATTGATGTAGATCTAAACTATGCACACGGTAGGTTTGTAGACGAACTTAAAGGTCAAAATTATATTCCCTTGGCTCCGGTTTGGAGTAGTACTGGTGGAATTACTTATAAAAACAAAAATGGCATTAATGGAAGTATTCGGTATCGATGGCTTAGTGATCGGCCAGCAAAAGAAGATAATTCAATTGTAGCAAGTGGTTATTTCGTAAATGATTTTGTACTAAACTACAATCAAAAAAAATATGAGATTGGATTAAGCATCAATAACATTTTCAATATCAAATGGAAAGAAACTCAGTTTGATACGGAGAGTAGATTAAAAAATGAAGCTACCCCAATTGAAGAAATACATTTTACCCCTGGAACAAAGTTTGCCGCAAAATTGGCATTTAGTATTTTCTTTTAAAAATAGGCTTTAGAATAGTCTTTGTTTTTGATGTAATATGACTAAAGTCACTTTCTTCATCAATTAGCATATTTAGCTTTGCTGTAACAGTATAGTTTTGATTTTGCAGAGTAACTTATGAGAAGTTTAATTGGAATCACATTATTAACCATTATTATAGTACACCTTTTTTCACCTATTTTGGTGTACTTGCTATATTATGCAAATCAAAAAGCTATTACAGAAAAATATTGTATTAATAAGGCTAAGCCAAAGTTGCATTGTAATGGAAAATGTTATCTTAGTAAAAAACTAAATCAGCTAAATCAAACTGATAATCCAAGAGGCAATCAAAAAGAAGAGATCAGCATTACAATTAAATTAGACCCTTTTACAGTTCAGTTTACAAACTTTCGGCAAACTGCGTCAGTTGCTCAATCGAATAATTTTGGGATTTATCAAAACCCAATTTTCATCTACTCTTTTTCAAAAGGTGTTTTTCGCCCACCTTGTACAATTGCTTGATATCAAACACTATTTAATTCAGAAAGTTGCATGTTGCAATTGATCATTCTGTTTTTGCAAACCCATGTTTAAAATTGAGTTTGTACAATTATTTATTTACAACAAAATATTTTATGAAAAGAAATTTAATTCTATCAGCATTTGCTGTTGCGTTTTCTATATTTTTATTAACGAGCTGTTCAAAAGATACTACTACTATACCAGATCCTACAATAGGTTATCTAAAATTAGCAAGTGGATATGCAGCAGGTTCTGCAACCAAAGTGGAGATATTTGCTACTGATTCAGCCTTCACGGGATATAATAAATTCTATATTGCATTAACTGATTCTATTACAGGGGCATTTATTGAAAATGCTCAAATTACTTTAACTCCAACAATGACTATGCCTATGATGAGTCATTCTGCTCCTAAAGAAAATCCTTCTTCTACAAATGCAGTTGACAAATTATTCCCTTGTAGTGTTAGCTTTATTATGGCTTCCATGTCAGGAACTTGGACTTTGGCGGTGAATGTTCAAAACCTTGTAAATAACAAGACCGGAACTGTAACCTTTACCATCAATGTAAAAGATCCTTCTCTAGCAAAAATGTTTTCATTTGTTTCTCTAGCCGATAATACAACCAAGTTTTTTGTTGGATTTATTCCACCAACAAAGCCCATTGTAGGAATCAATGATTTTGAATTTGTAGTGTATAAAAAACAAACAATGATGATGTTTCCTGCAGATAGCAGTTTAAATGTCAGCTTCATTCCTACCATGCCTACAATGGGTCATAGCTCTCCCAATAATGTGAATCCAGTTTATATAGGAAATGGCCATTATAAAGGTAAAGTGAATTTTACAATGACTGGCTTGTGGCGAATGAGTATGACTTTTAATGCAGGTACTACCCTTTCTGATTCTACCCATTATTTCGACTTTAATTTCTAATTGATTTAATGATCAATCGGGCAACAATTTTTGTTGCCCGATTAAACTTTTTAAAGTGAATAAATTATTACTAATTAGCACTTGTATTATTTTGACCATAACTTCTTTTGCACAAAAGATAAAGATCATTTCTGCTAATGATTCTGTTCCGTTTATACAACTGAATGAGGTCACTGTAAAAGGGTTGATTAAAAATCAGGATCAACAAATAAAAGATTTTATCATTGCTAATAAAGCTGCAACCACTGAAGATATTTTAGCCAGATTTCCAGAAATAAATATGATCAGACGTGGCAGTTATGGAACTGAACCCCTGATTAGAACCTATAATACTGGCCAGGTTAATGTATTAATCGATGGCATGAGAATACATGGCGCTTGTACCGATAAAATGGATCCTGCTACCATTTATGTAGAACCTCAAAACTTACAAAACATTCAGGTGAACACTAAACATGGAACGCAATCAGGATCATGCATTGGAGGTACCATTGATTTAAAACTTGTTGAACCAGATTCTGAAACAACTAATCAGCTATCAGGATATATTAGCAGTGGTTATCAAACTGCAGCAAAATCATTTTATGAAACGGGTATGCTGAACTATACCAAAAAGAGGTGGTCTATAAGAACAAATATTTCTTACAGAAAAGCCTCAGATTACAAAAGTGGTGGCGGAATAACGATTCCCTATTCATCCTATGAAAAAATAAATTATGGAATTTCTGCAAAATATCTGCTCAACAATCAATATTCAATAAAGGCAGATATTTTAATGGATGATGGATGGAATATTGGGTATCCTGCATTGCCGATGGATGTTGGGTACGCTGCTGCAAGAATTGCAGCTATTAGTTTGATAAAAGAAAAGTCTAACACAAAATGGTTTGGCACCGAGTATAAGATTTATGCAAATAGTATCTATCATCTAATGGATGACACTCATAGAAAAAATGTTGCGATGCACATGGATATGCCTGGTCACAGTAAAACATTCGGAGGGTATATGAACACAAATTTGCAATTGTCATCCAAACAAAATATTCATTTCAGGGCAGACATTTCTTCAACAGATTTAATGGCTTCCATGACTATGTATCAAAATAATCAGTCACCCATGTTCATGCTTACCTGGCCAGATAACAGAAGCATACAGAGCGGTTTATCAGCAACTTATAAAAATTATATTGATAGTATCACTACAATTACCCTCAGTACTCGAATTGACCAATTCATTAATTCACTCAAAACACAGGCAGCTAAAGACCAACTATCGATTTTGCAGGAACCAACTGAAACTATTTCTAAAACGTTAAAAAATATATCTGTAGAATTATCACATTATATAAATCCACATCTTAAAGGATTTGTTGTTGCAAGCTATGCTGAAAGAATGCCTACAGCATCTGAACTATACGGATTTTATTTATTTAATGCTTTTGATAATTTCGATTACATAGGAAACACTTTACTTAAGAAGGAAAATGCTTTAAAGGCAGACCTTGGCGTCGTTTATACAAAACCAAAATTGCAACTTTCTTTTAGTGTATTTGCTTCAAAAGTAAACAACTACATTCTTGGAATATATGACCCTACTTATAGCACTATGACAATTGGAGCCCAAGGCGTTAAGCTTTATAGAAATATTCCCTATGCACAAATGACAGGACTTGAAGCAGGAATTATTTCAAAACTAACAAACAATGTACAACTCATTTCAACCTTCAAATACAATTATGGCAGAGACCATTATAATAATCCATTACCATTAATAGCTCCTTTTAAAAATATTACATCTTTAAAAAAGCAAATAAAGAATTGGTCCTTTCAATTTGAAACAGAAACGGCTGCAGCACAAAACAGAGTAAGCGTTGATGCTAAGGAAAATACTACGAATGGTTTTTTTATTGCTAATACCCGATCTTCATATTCAGGTATACTATATAAAAAAGCATATCGAATTGATGTTGGTGTGGAAAATATATTTGATAAAGCCTATAAAGAACATCTAGACTGGGGTAATATTAACAGACCAGGGAGAAATATCTATATACAAATAAGTTTTGCTTTTTAGATAAAATAAGTGCCAACAACAAATGTTATTGGCACTTATGGAAATTATTTTTTCAAATCGGAACTGAAAGGGAAAATAAGTTTAAAGGAAATATTTCTTCCCATATTATAGATTCCGTGTTCTCTTGAGTCGTCTGGGTTTGAAGTAAAATATTTCAACCTGCTTAAATGATCCCAGTAGGTAACATCAAATAAATTATTCGCCATTACATAGATACTGCAAATTGTTATATTTTGTTTATTTACAAAACTGCCTCCAACACCTGCATTGAATAATGTATAACCCGGCGTTCTGGTTTCTGTTCCGTATGCCTCATATATCCTGTTTTGATTAGCATAATATTCTGCCTGTATTTTTACAAATCCATGTTTAATATTTTTTGTATTCCAATCAAATCTTAATTCCGAGAAACCATGCAATGGGGGGATAAAAGGCAAATACCTTTCTGAATCTGCAACAGTTTTTCCAACAACCCCTTTATTTTGCGCATACACTACTGATAAACTGTTTTCGAAATGAATACTTTTTAAGGGATGGAGGTCTATACTTAACTCCCCACCATATAAGTTGGCGTTTGAAGCTTGAAATTTGAAAGTTTGAGGTACACCTGAACCAGTAACAACAGAATCAGCTCCATTAACGCCAATCAGTTTTTGATTATAAATATAATTATTGATGAAGTTGTTGAACAGATTGAGTTCTATAACTGCATATTTCGATGAGAAAACAAAACCAATATCCTGTTGCAAACTGAATTCAGGTTTGAAATTATCATTCCCTATTTGATAAAAATTTGTACCCGGATGTACCCCATTTGCAGAAATTTCAGCAATATTCGGTGCCCTGAAGCCCCTTGAAATATTTGCTTTTACAGAAACCTTATCAGAAAAATTATAGGTAGCACCCAAGCTTCCAGAAACTCCTGAGAAAGTATGACTGTATGTAGAGAAAGGATTATTAGCACCAACAGTATCTACACCATATACTGGCTTTTCAAATCCCGAAACTGCATCTGGTTTAGTATACAACTGGTCGTTATGGAACGAACGAAGATCATAACGCAAACCGCCAGCAATATCTAATTTTCCGAAAGTTTTTTTAATTGTTGCAAATGGACCAATATCGAATTGATGATAAGAAGGAATAATAAACTCAGTGCCGTTTGTAACCGTATTTTGCTGATACATTCCGTTTACACCTACAGTGATGCTCCATTCATTGATATCTTTTAATGAATATTTGATGTCATAATTAATTGAATTCAATTGTAAAAATAAACCGGGTACATTTTGATAGGGAACTTCAGGGTGACTGAATTCTCTTCTTACACTTCGTTGAAAGCCCAGATTTACCAATAAACGTGATCCATCATTCAAAATAAAATTGTTAGCTGAGAAAACCCTATAGTGCTGAACACGCTGATGCAGTACTCCTATTTTATAACTGTTTAGATTAGCATCAGAAACAATTTGCCGAACAGTATCCGCTTCTGTGATCTGTCTTGTAAATTTCCAAGTAGCACTGTCTCTGCTTCCATCTGGGATTTGTTGCAAATCATCATACAAAACAAAATCCAAATGAGAATAGCCCCATTTACGATGGATCCCAATTGAGGCATTGGCATCTGTTTCATTAAAAGCTGTACCAAATACGCGCCCGTCAACTATATTTTGATAATTGGTGGCTTGTTTATGTGAAATTCTTGCTAACCATTCGATACCCTTTTTTGTGGAACTTAACATGGCAGAGCCGCCCAACATTTTATTATTGGTTTGATAATCCGTAACAATTTCACCAATCATTTTCCCTTCTGGGGCAGGTTGTGTAGGAATTAAGTTTACCACACCAGCCAATGCATCAGAACCGTAACTCAAGCTGGCCGGCCCTTTTATTACTTCCACCCTGTTTATTGCATATTGACCCACTTCAATTCCATGCTCATCACCCCACTGTTGTCCTTCCTGTCTGATACCATCGTATAAAGTCAGGATCCGATTATAACCCAACCCTCTAATAAATGGTTTTGAAACATTTGGGCCCGTAGTAACAGCTCTGATACCTGGGATCCTTGCAATGGCATCAATTGCATTGGTACTAATATTGGTGACTAAGTAATCGTGACTAACCACTACAATCGGCACTGGATTCTTTTTAATCTGAACAGCTTTTGAACTACCTGTAACAACTACTTCATTGATTTCTTTTACAGATTGTTCTAAATTGAAATCTTCAATTAATGTTCCATTTTTCAATAGGATATTTTTAGTGATAGTTTTATACCCTTCAAATTTCACTTCCACAAGGAAAGTTCCACTTGGTAAATTTTCTATCAAATAATGACCAGTTGAATCAGTAAGTACCCCTAATTTTAAATCAACTATATAGATACTTGCGCCAAAGAGCGCATTCCCATTTTGTTGATCTTTAACAGAACCTTTTAAGATTGATTTATTGGTATCACTCTTTGCATTTAAACAGAAACTATTGGAACACAATAATAATAGAAGTAGATATTTATACATTATACTATCAGTTTAGCTTAAATAAAATAATAATTCCATCATGAAGATTTCATGACAGCAGCAATTGAAAATTCGAATTCAAATTTTAAAACCTAATTTAAATTCAATTATTATACAGCTAAATGAGTAGGGGGACCACGTAGGTCTTTAGATAAATTATTCTTTGTTAAATAACAACAAATAGGATATTCGTTTTTAACAAGACTGTATTGAAAGGAAGGTATTTTAAAGGAAAAATCAAATACTAAAAAAGGAACGGTGCTTACTAATACTTCATAAGTACAATGGATATTAGATTTCTCCAATTGTTCAATTGGGGCCTGCTTATGAACCAAACATTGCTTTTGATCAATATGGTGAGCAACTAAATCATGCAAATATTTCTGCGGTGTAATACTAAATACAAAAACCACTGCAAGTAGCAGTGCGATTAGTTTTTTTATGTGATTTAAGTATAACAGAAATGGGTTAATTAAGATTAATTACTAATTTATTAAACGAAGCACAAGTCTAATTCAATTTTACCTTAGAAATTTGTTAATATATTTTTTAAAGCAATATTGGATTAAAAAAAATTCTTAATACATTCGCACTAATTGAATAAAACCACCTTACATATTAAAATACTTTCTTTTTTCTTAATTATTGCATTTTTTGCTCAAACATTCAGCAAAGGGCTCATTGTTGCAAATTACTATACCAATACAGAAGCATACGCAAAGAATTGTATCAATAAGGCAAAACCAAAAATGCATTGTAATGGCAAGTGCCAGATGATGAAAAAATTAAAGCAGGAAGAGAATAAAGATGGTCAAAATTCCGATCGGAAAAATGAAGTAAAAACAGATTTATTGTTCTTTGATCAGATCAAACAACAGTTTACATATCAGCTCAGTTTAAACCAAATACAATTCCCAATTGTACAATACAAATTAACGCAAGACATTGCAGCTGATTTTTTTCACCCACCTAGTATTGCCTAGCATTTTCCTTATTTTTTGTTTTCTAATTACTCATTCTTCTAAATTTTAGCATGAAAAAATATTTCATTGCTGCTATCTTATTGATAGTGGCTTCGAGCTCGTATGCTTGTAGCATATGTGGCTGCGGCGGTGGTAATTTATACATGGGTTTATTCCCAAATTTTAAATCGAAATTTTTTGGCATTCGCCACAATTATAGCGAGTACAACACTTTTCTTTTAAATAATCCATCCCAGTATAGTCACAACTTTTATAACACAGTGGAAGTTTGGTCGGGATTCAATATTGGTAAACGATGGCAAGTATTGGCTTTCCTCCCTTATCATTATAATATTCAAAATGATGATGACTTAGGTAGAACTTCCAAGTCGGGTTTAGGCGACATTACGCTTATAGCCAACTATAAACTATTTGCTACGCCATTCTCATCGCACGTTCCCGGAAACGTATCACATGAATTATGGATCGGCGGAGGATTTAAATTACCTACTGGTGCATTTAAAGTGGATGTAAATGATAGTACAACTACATTGGCTGATATCAATAGTCAGATCGGCACTGGAAGTCTTGATCTTTTCTTGAATGCAAGGCACACTATGGAAGTAAACAATTTCGGCATCAACAGTTCTGCTAATTATAAAATTGCATTGGCTAATAATCAAGGATATAAATACGGTAATAAATTAACTGTAAATAGTATTGCTTATTATAAAATCAATAGCAAATCCACCACGATCATGCCCAACGCTGGATTAACTTATGAAAATACTGCTGGCAATAGCTTAAACGGGAATAAGATCATATTAAGTGATGGGCTTGATTCTGGGTCTTACCATACCGGTGGATATTTATTTGGATTCATTGCAGGACTTGAATTAAATATCAACAAAATAAGTATTGGGGGTAATATCCAAACTCCTATATCTCAAGAGTTTGCAAAGGGCCAAACAAATTTAAAAATCAAAGGAATGATTCATTTAACATTAGCACTTTAATATACAAATAATAAAAACATGAAAAAGATCCTATTTATAATATTCTCTTTAATACTCACATCAACCCTTTTTGCTCAAAAAGAAGCAAAAATTTCATGGAAAGAATTGAATGATTTTCATGATCTGGTGAGCCCTGTGTTTCATACCGCTGAAAAAGGTAACTACTCCACTGCAAAAGACAGTTCTTACTTGCTTTTAGACAGAGCGCAAAAATTAAATGCGGCTCCATTGCCTGCAGGATTAGCTACAGCAACATATAAACCACTAACAGAAAGACTTGTACTTGAAACAAAAGATGTTGATGCCGCTGTAAAGGCAAAAAAAACAGATGCTGAATTAAAGCCCTTATTACATAAAGCACATAATACGTTTCATGAAATTTTAGGAAAATTTAAAGCTGAAAAACATTAATATGAAAAACGCATTAATTATAATAGCCTTACTATTTAGTGTATCAGTTTATGCTAATGAAAAAGATTCCACAATAATAAATAAAACAGGATTCAGCCTTGATTTCAAAAACGTTTTTGGAACGGCCCCCTTTGAATTTAAAAAAGAATACACAACTGCTTTTGGAGAAAAGCTAAATTTTGTTACACTCAATTATTTCATCAGCAATATTAAACTAACCAAAAAAGATGGTAGTGAATATATCGTACCGCAAGACAGTAGCTATTTCCTAATTAAACATCTGGATTCAACATCTCATGGTATTCATTTAAATGGAATACCTGCTGGGAAATACAAATCTGTCACATTCACTATTGGAGTTGATAGTGTTCGTAACACCATGGATGTGAGCAAAAGAACTGGTGCATTGGATGTAGGTGCTAGAGCCAGAGGCATGTATTGGGTATGGAACTCAGGCTATATTTTCTTCAAATTGGAAGGCAAAACAATTAATGAAGTGGATAGCTTAAGTAAAAATTTCCAGTATCATATTGGCGGATATGGCGGTTATGAAACAAAAACCATCAATAATATCAAAGTCAAAACAATTGAACTTGGAAAAATTAGAGTATCCAGCAAAAAACACCCTACCATTCATATTCAAGTAGATATTGCCAAATTCTTTGATAATGTAAACCCTCTAAAAGTTGCGGAACATAGAAGTGTGATGGGTGGACCGTTTTCAGGAAAAATTTCGGAAAATTATTTCAACATCTTCAATCTAGAAAATGTTACCTACTAAACAACCATATAGTTGGAATTTGATTGGAATTGTAACATGCTTGGTGATACTCATTTTAAGTAGTGCATTTGCAGTAAAGACATTTACTCCAGAACCAATGGTTTTAGAAATTCCTTCGAATTTTCCAAAACCAACCTATGATTTTGCAAACAATCCACTCACAAAGGAAGGATTTGAATTAGGTAGAAAGTTATTTTATGATGGCTCACTTTCTAAAACCGGAGATATTTCTTGTGGCTCTTGTCACCAGCAATATGCAGCATTTATTCAGGCAGATCATGATAAAAGCCATGGTGTAGATGATCAATTGGGGAGACGTAATGCTCTTCCCATTTTCAATGCACTATTCAAAAAAAGTTTCTTCTGGGATGGCGGTGTTCCAAAATTAGATTTTGTGCCAGTTAACCCATTAGAGAATGTGGTAGAGATGGATATGAAATTGGATTCTGCCATTTTAAAATTAAATGCATCAGAAAAATATCGGAGCCTTTTTAAAAATGCTTTTGGGGTTGATAAAATCACATCAGTTGAGGTTTTGCATGCATTTGCACAATTTATGGGAGCCATGATCTCTGCCAATTCGAAGTATGACAAATTTGTTCGTAAAGAAGGCGAAACGCTTACTGCCAATGAATTAGAAGGATTGAAATTATTTCAAACCAAGTGCAGTAGTTGTCATGCTACCGATCTGTTCACAGATGGTAGCTATCGTAACAATGGCATTTCTTTAGATTTTAACAGCGATAAAGGAAGAGCTGAAGTAACTGATAATCCTGCTGATATTGGGAAGTTTAAAGTTCCCAGTTTAAGAAATGTGGCTTTTACTGGCCCCTATATGCATGATGGTTCTTTCGAAACATTAGAGCAGGTTTTAGAACACTATAATTCAGGGATTAAACAAAGTGTAACACTCGATCTGCAACTGATGAATAAAGATGGGAAGCCAGGAATTCCATTAACCAAGGAAGAGCAGGCAAAAATCATTTCGTTTCTACATACTTTAAGTGATTTCGAATTATTACACGACAATGGATTTTCAGAACCCAATCATTAATTTTTATGAAGAAAACTGTTCTGTTGAGAAAAATATTTCAATGGCATAGTTATACCGGTTTGATCATAGGTATCTTCTTATTAGCATTAGGAATATCAGGTTCATTTTTGGTATTTAGAAAAGAGTTGGATAGTAATATCTATGAAATCTCAAATAAAGTAGTCATACGGCCAACAAAAATTTCATTAGATAGCATGTATCGAATTATCGTTCATGCCTATCCAAAAATTGATGGAATCAGTTTAAGGAATTTTGATCATAATCCTAGTGCAGCTTATCAATTTACCATATATAGAAATGATGGCAATATCAATACCTATGATTTGTATTTATTGGTGATGGATCCTTATACTGGCAAAATTATTCGAGAAGGCTGGTATCGAAATCCTAGTACAGGAATCATGCATTGGATCTTACAATTTCATTTTAGTTTTCATTGGGGTGTGCCCGGACTTTTATTAACAGCCCTGATTGCAATTCTACTATTCATTTCCGTTACAACTGGGTTGATTGTTTATCAAAAAAAGATCTGGACTGTTCTTAGTTTTCGAGTAAAAATCAATAAAAACAGTTCCCGTGGATTTTATTCTTCCCTGCATCGTATTGTTGGGGTTTGGACATTACTTTTCAATCTAATCATTGGTTTCACAGGTTTCTGGCTGAATAAATTTGCATTTGATCCAACCCTGTGGGAAGAAAAATCAGTGGCATCCATTCAAAATATTGTCATCACGCATAATATTGATAGTATGGTAAATCATGCCTTATCAGTTCAGCAGATCACTGATATTCATATTGGAATTCCGACCAGAAAAAACAAGCATTTAATTGTAGATGGGAAAATAGGTCAGCAACCTTTTATTATTGGAAACGAACTCAATCAAATTGTAACCAACGTAACTAATGGGGAAATAATTAAACAAAACAATTATCATACAGCCCCAGTTTCAGATTATATAGAATCCATGATCTTCCCTTTGCATGTGGGTTCTTATGGGGGCAATTTCATCAGATGGCTCTATGTTATTTTAGGATTAACGCCAGGATTTTTATCCATCACTGGATTTTATTTATGGAAACAAAAAAACAAAAAAATCAAATGAAAAAAACAATACTTGCAATAACACTAATTATTTCCATCTCAGGAATTGCACAAGATAAAACCGCTGATTCATTAGCAAAACGGCATAATGAAATGATGGCCATTATTATGACTCAGCCAAAAATAAAATTAAAAACCATTGGTATTTTTGTATACAATGGTTTTAATACCCTGGATGCGATTGGCCCTTATCAAGTGCTATCACAATTGATGGGTACTAAAGTATTCTTTGTTGCTAAAGAAAAGGGCTTTGTAAAAAACCAATCAGGCATAGAATTTAAAGTAGATAAATCTATAGGAGAAGTGAAGAACCTAGATATGCTACTCATTCCAGGAGGAGCTGCAGAGACTTTCAAAACTACATTGGATACCACTGTTTTAAATTGGATCAAAGAAATAGATAAAACTAGTACTTATACAACCAGTGTTTGTACAGGTGCATGGATAATAGGTGCAGCAGGTTTATTGAAAGACAAAAATGCTACTACTAACTGGTACAGGGCAGATGAAATGCTGCATCGTTATGGCGCAAACTTTAAACAAGAACGATGGGTAAGAGATGGCAAATACTGGACTTCTGCGGGTGTAACAGCCGGCTTGGATATGTCTCTTGCTATTGTGAATGAATTGATGGGAGAAAAATATACCCAAGGTGTGATGCTTGATTTGGAATATGATCCCCATCCCCCATTTAACGCTGGTTCCGTTAAAAAGACGATACCCATTGTTGCTGACATGATGAAGGAGATGTATGATATGGCATTGCTCCAATTAATTAGAAAATAATAAAAAAACACAGAATATAAGTGAGACAAATATAAAAGATATTATCTATCCCGTAATTTGAAGAACTACTAACTAGACTCAATAAATATATTTTTCCAGTAGTAATTTGGAAAAGGGCATTGTCAAAATAATTTTATATAATACAATTTGATTAACTTTATCATGTCTACCTGATATCCAAATTCAGCGAAATAGGCAAGTTCTTTACTATTATATGAAAAGGTATCCAAATCGGTAACCATCGATTTATTTACCACGAAAAAACGCACTAAATAAGGCTTTTAGCGGCTAGGTTCGAGTCCCGTCCGGTCCGCAAAAGCCACTCTTTCGAGTGGCTTTTGCATTAAACTATATGTAAAAAGCCATTTTCTGGCTCTCCCGAATACAATTCCATATCATATATTATCAATCTAAAAGGTATCCTTTTAGGTTACAACCAGACTATCGTACAACACTATACTGGAATCCCAATCTGATTACAAATAGTTCGGAACAACACTTACAATTTGAGTTCTTCAATAATGATTTCACAAAATCATTCAAAATGGTATTGGAAGGAATCAATGCAGCTGGGAAAATGATGCATGTTGAAAAAACATTCGGTGCAAATCAACAAAATGATTAAAATGATTTGTTTTAAGGGATAAGTTAACTGCGTTTTGCGATTTGCAAAACCCTACCCTCTCCATCTTCATAAAATGCATTACAGTTTCGTAAATAGTTCTCCATTTGATCTCTGTTGTTATCAAATACATTTTCACTAAACGCATGTACTCTCTCCATCATACGGATATATGCGACAGCATCAGATTGCCTAGTGAGTCGGCGAAGTGCGCCAATATAATCTTCCCTATAAACTGTTGGGATCATTATTTTTGACTCACCAGCAGCTACCAATTCTGCATTCATCATAACTCTTGCTATACGACCATTTCCGTCTAGAAATGGGTGTACTTCTGCTATTAAAAACATAATAAAAATAGCTTTTGAAAACGGCGATCTTATAGAATTGTAATAATCGAATGCCTTTATTATGGTACCCAAAATCAATTCCGATTCAACAAAAGTCGTTTGTCCAGCATATACAGGTTTATTTCTAAAAGTTCCTGGCTTCTTAGATTGTCTCGCTGATAATAAAATCTGATGTCGGTATCGAAGTATATCAAGTAAATTTTGCGCGGAAGTTGGCACAGTTTTCATTTCTTGCAAATTACTTACCAATTGAAAAGTGCCCAAAACGTCATGTGAATCTTCATCCCTTGTAGGTAAAGGTGTTTGCGTTTCTATAATTGCTTTTGCTTCATCGATTGAAAATACTGTTCCTTCAATATAATTTGAAAAATAACTTTCATAAAAAGCAAAATTTCCAAATGAATTTGAAGTTTTATTTTTTTCTAGTCTATTTGCAAATTCATGCTGTTGTAATTCCGCAAACAAATGTCCAAATAGCATCATCCGCTCTCCATCAAATGGTACACCTACTGCTCGAGCTTTTGCGGCAGATGACACTAGCCTTTTGGATGGGTGAGTTGTTAAAAGAGCGCTTATAATGATATTTAACTTTTCAAACTCTTTTTCCATCCCCAATTTGGGTGCTAAGTATCGTGCAGTATCACGTAGCTTATTTATCCCTTCTTCTCCTCTACTTTGAATAATTTTATCTAATTTTTCTTCTATTAATTCAACAGGTAAGGTCTTGGAATCTTCACCACTACGCTTAGATATCTGCAGATTTTCCATGTAAGCTCTTGCCTCTTGCGATACGAAAAGTTCCCCAGTAAATTTGTTATCTCCCTCAACTGGATCTGGGCCTTTTAAAAATCTTAAAGTGATACCTGGCAGTTTTATTTTTTTTGTATATGTATATGTCAAATACAAATTTCCAGATGGTGTAGGTTTATATTCAAGTGCTGATCTATGGCTTAAAATTGCACCACCATATTGAGCTCCTAAAATGGCAAATATATTCCGGTGGATGATTGCTTCAGCAGTTTGATCTATCTTCCCAGTATAGATTTTAGGAGCAATTTTCTTAATTTTGCCCTTTTCCAGAAGCTCATTTATTAGTCGCAATTGCTTTTGATTATTTGTTGAAAAAATGATTTCTTGCAAATGAATTGGCAATTCCATTATAACAGTTTTATTGAGGCAAATTTACATATTTTTTCTATTATAATCATTATTTTGATTTATTTTTTCCATTATAAGTCACTAATTTCAAATAAAGGCCAAAATAATAAGAGATTTGATCCTTTTTTTCTATAATAAATTAAATGTGACCCCAAACCAGAAAATTTCAAAATACCCATTCAAAAAATGTATTTTCAGACTAAATGCCAATTATATTTGATACAATTTGGTTAACTTTGCCATATTCAAATGAGTAACAACTCTATCCAATTTGACAAGCTCTTTACTATCTTTTTAAAAGGTACGGAAATCGGTATACATCGGTTAACCAGCCTCGAAAAAGTAAGCTATATATGCATTATACCGGTTGGGTTCGAGTCCCGTCCGGTCCGCAAAAGCCACTCAATTGAGTGGCTTTTTGCATTATTCTAGATGTAAATCGTGGTTTAAATCCCCTACCGAGTACAATTCCATATCATATATTATCAATCTAAAAGGTATCCTTTTCGGTATGATTGAACTTCCGTTACTTTAATCATACCGAATAACCCCGAAACATTTTACAGTAAAGACTTTCAGAAATTGCTCAGAACTCATTGAACACAGAGTCAAAGGATGAACCTAATTTTGGCTTGCTAATATAAAAATGAAATAAATGAATGAATAAATGAATGAATAAAATGAATTTGACAAGCAAAAATGAAAAACACATACGGATTTATTTTACTATTTTGTCTTACCTTCCTGCAAGGCTAGGCCCAAAATCAGTCCTCAAAATCCAAAAGAAAAGATAAAAGAATTCTGGCTTTTATTTGTACAAAATGTGCAATTGCGAAGCGGTCGGTTGGGTAACTATAAAAATATAAATTTTGTCATAGATGCCTGCGCTATTGAAATAAAATCAATAGATTATGAAAACAACAATGACAAAAATATTACAATCGAATTTCCTACATTAGGAACTATTCAAAAAGAAAACGGAGAATTCTATTATAAAAATAATGCGATTATGGAAACAAATGAAGATAGAATTACAAAAAAAAATACCACCCATTTATACAACAATTCCAAGAAAATTGGACTCGTTTTGAAACTTGAAAATAAAGAAAAATACAAGGTAATGCAAGAAAAATTGAATGAACGCTCTAACTTTTGTTTAGAAAAAAAAATAATGAAATAAATACATAATTATAATTTCAATATGAAAAAACTAATCCTAATTTCACTTTTACTCATCACAAGCTCAAACATATTTGGGCAATCTGCCTATATTGAAATAAAAGGCGAACCCAATCTTTCGGTCTATTTAAACAGTAAATTTAAAGGAAAAACGACCAGCGAATTTAATGGTTTAATCCTTGAGAATGTATCTCCAGGCACAAACCTTATAAAAATTGTGAAAGACGGTTATACGCCTTTTGAAGAATCAATCACAATAAAACCAGGCGAAGTATTGGCTTATAAAGTAAAACCTTTTACAAAACACAAGGTATATGTTTCTGAAGAAGGAAATACAGCCGAAACGAAAAAAACAACAACGGTAAAAACCGGAAAACTTATCATACAATCAGTTCCCATAGAAATTAAAATCACTATTCCTGAAATTGATGGCATAAACAATAGCTCAAAAACAAAAGACAAATGGCTGGCTGATGAAATTCCTACAGGAAATTATAAAATTACTTTTACTTATAATCAAAAAATTATTACCAAAACAATAGAAGTTATTGGCAATGAAACTACTAGTCTTTTTGTAAATATGCTTAGTGGTGATTTTAAAACGAGTAATACACTGGATGAAAAAAAGAAAATTGAAAGTGAGGAATATCTGACATACAATGAAGTCTTAAATTTTATAAACTCATTTTGTGCGAAATACAAATTTAAACCTGGTCTTACTGAAAGTGAATTTAGGAGCTACAATCTAGAAGCATCAAATACAATTAAAACACAAAACCCAAGTTGGATAAAATCCAACGGGCTCTTGTATTATATAAAAGGGAAAAAAAATGAAAATGAAGGTCCAAAATCAATTTATATTGTTGACGGAATAGTTACTGATTATAGTTTATGTTTACTTGTAGGAAATAAGGAAAATACCACAACTCAATTATATTTTACAAAATTAATTGATGAGATTAAAAATACAATACCATCAAAATATATATATAAATATCCTCCTCCATCTACTGCCTTTATGATAATGCATCCGAAAATTAAAACATCATTTATGGTAACTTTAAATTATTATAATCCATCAAGTTGGGGTAACACTAGTGAAGTAGTTTTGCAATTTTATTCAAAATAAAAAAACAATGTAGTTTTGATTGTAACAAAAAATATTTTAATTGATATAAATTAAATCAATTGCAATTCGACAACCAATAATATTTTCAATAAAAAAAAGAAGGAGTAATTAAACCTCCAATTAATCGATTTTTCAATAAAATAAACATTAACAATTTTCGTGATATTGACGATGATATTTTCAGCAAATGCTCAAGAAAATTACAAAAGTATTGATATGATAGTATTAGAAAAAGCGCCCGTCACAAGTCATAAACATATCAATGAATTACCAATTTCCACTGATGCAAATAGTGCTGTAATCAAAAAATAAAATGCATTTGGAGGTGACACCTTTTTATGTATTATCAGAATAATATTTGCTTGACTATTAATTACTCAAAAGATACCTTAGTGGTTTCTGCACTAATTCCAAGTCGTAATATTATAGATTTAGAAAAGGAATTAAATGCGTTACAATTAATTTGCATTACTAACGCTGAATTAGATACCAAATCTAAAAGAGAATAATTAATTTGAAATATAAATGAACCAGCAAAATAGATTTCAAGACGAGAATATGATCCTTTCCAATTTCTATCAAGAAGTATTGGTAGTTTGTCCAAGTTGTGCTAAAAAAGCAATTGCAAATGTAAATTTTGATTCAAAAACGGCTCGTTTGTTTTGTTTACATTGTGGTTTCAATAAAGAAACTACAACTACATTAGTAAAAAATGGTACTGTAAAAACGGCAGCTAATCACTATTTTAATGCATCACTTTGGTTAACATTACCTTTCAAAAATGATGTTTTCTGGGCTTATAATGACAAACATTTGGAGTATTTGGAACGTTACATTATTGCCGCTTTGCGGGAACACAAAGACAGAACTAATTTTACACTTTTGGAAAAACTGCCAAAATTTTACCACGAAGCAAAAAATCGAGAAGGGTTGCTTAAAATTATTACAAAATTGAAAAGTAAATAATATGGCTTACAAATGAAAATTATTTGCTGCTTCCTCCTGTCTTTCATATCGTTTTAGGGTAACACACAAGTTGGAGTTTTATGCCGGCATCAATGCAATAATGATCATGATAATTGATTGGCAAGCTATAATGGGTAAATAGCAATACACAAATTTTGGCAACAAGGAATGCTAGGTTATATCCTTCCCGAGGGGACCTTCGGAAAAGAGTTAGTACGTTCACTAATCAATTCCCTCCATATTAACGCATCTTTTTCAAACCTTTTATTGATAAGGGGTTACATTAATTTCATTACCACCATTAAATCATTTGTTGTTAAATCTTGCAAATAGTTTGAGATAAGCGGATACTCCGTCTGTTTAAAAATAGAGTCTCTTGAAAATCAATGAAATCGATTCTATCTTGAAATAATTTTAACTGGGGTAATAACCAATAATAACCGCATAGATCATGGAATTATTTCCAACCCAAATACCAACTCTTTCAGCTGTATCTGCTTGTAATTGTTGAATTATTTGAAGGACAATCTTTGGATTATCCTTCAAATAATCATAGTTTTTAAAAGGATCATACTAATAATTCTAATCTAAAACTACTTCACCCTTTTGTAATTGGAGTAAATGGTTACTTCAGAACCCTTCGCAGTCATTTTTGCACTTCCAAATGATATCGGCATCAGAACATCCATCAAAGTCTCCTGTTTTGTAGGAACATAAGATTGGGTGTCTGGCATGTATTGCATATGCTCCATCACT
>JAPLEO010000052.1 GCA_026391125.1 Bacteroidota bacterium | reverse complement strand
TTTGAATCCTAACGCGGTCACCAAGTAATCATCAATTTATCTCAAATCCCTCTAATACATTGTGTTAGAGGGATTTTTGTTTTCACTATCCCCTGTAAGCTTACACCCCACTTTAGTCCACTTTTTGTTTTATTTGGGCACTTCCCTTTAAGGCAAAAATTAATTTGCCAACTTTTATTTTATATCAAAGTATGCAATGCAATTGCTGGGGTAAATTTTGATTTGCAAATTATCAATTTCAAACAATTAATTACAAAACTTTTTAATATTTTCTGAAGCATTTGAACTACCAAGTTCTAAAGCTTTTTTAAAGTCGCTGCATCCGCTATTTTTTTGACTAATATTAACTTTTGCAGTGCCTCTATTGTTAAATGCATCTGCATATTTTGGATCTAATTCAATTACTTTTGTATAGTCGAGTATAGCACCTTTGAAATCTTTTAAATTAATTTTTGCCAACCCTCTATTGAAATATGCATTTGTATATTTAGGATCAATTTCAATTGCTTTAGAATAGTCTAAAATGGCACCATTAAAATCTTTCAACTTAGATTTTACAATACCTCTATTATAAAAAGCTTTCTCGTAATTTGGATTGATTTCAATTGCTTTATCATAGTCCAAAATAGCTCCATTAATATCTTGTAAATCCAATTTTGCCATGCCTCTATTGTTTAATGCATCTGCATCTTTAGGGTTTATTTCAATTGCTTTGCTGTAATCATCAATTGCAGCTTTTGGATCATTAATATCTGATTTTAGAAGCCCTCTATTATAAAATGCATCACCATAATTAGGATTAATTTCAATTGCTTTATTGTAATCTAAAATAGCATCAGTGTAATTTCGTAAACTATATTTTGCAAAACCTCTTGTATTAAATGCCTCAGCATATTTGGAGTTAATTTCAATGGCTTTTGTAAGATCAAGAATTGCATTTTTATAGTCTTGCAAAATAACTTTTACTAAGCCTCTATAATAAAATGAATATTGGTCTTTTGGGTTCATTTCAATTGCCTTAGTAAAGTCTAAAATGGCCCCATTATAGTCCTGTGAATTAAGTTTGGCATTGCCTTTATCGAAATATTCTTTACTAGTTTGACTATTACTAATAATTGCAATTCCTATAGCAAAAAGTAAAACGATTGTTTTTTTCATTTATTTTTTTTTAATGAGGGGAGATATTTTTAGATAAGAAAAATATTTGTAGACAGAATTATTAAAACAATTAATTGCAATATTTCTTAAAATTTTCTTTTGCTAAAGCTGAGCCTAATTCCATAGCTATTTTTATATCGTTGCAACCACTTTCTTTTTGATTAATATCGATTTTTGCAATACCTCGCTTATTAAAAGCATTAGCATATTTAGGATTAATTTCAATTGCTTTGTCGTAATCCTCAATAGCACCAAAATAGTCTTTAAGGCTATTTTTTGCAAAGCCTCTTTCATAAAATGCGTAATCAAATCTAGAATTAATTTCAATTGCTTTGTTGTAATCGTCAATTGCACCTAGATAGTCTTGTAAATAATATTTTGCTAAGCCTCTATTGTAAAAAGCTCTCTCAAATTTAGGATCGATTTCAATTGCCTTAGTGTAGTCATCAATAGCACTATTATAGTCTTTTAAATCTGCCTTTGCCAATCCTCTATTGTTAAATGCTATCTTATAATTAGGATTAATTTCAATTGCTTTATTGTAGTCATCAATAGCACTAAGATAATCTTTTAAAAGGTATTTTACCTGACCTCTATTGTTAAACGCTTTCTCATATTTAGGATCAATTTCAATTGCTTTAGTGTAGTCATCAATAGCATTAAGATAATCTTTTAAATAGAATTTCGCTAGACCTCTATTGTAAATTGCTATCGTATATTTAGGATTAATTTCAATTGCTTTAGTATAGTCTTGAATTGCACCACTATAGTCTAGTAAATTGTCTTTTGCAAGACCTCTTTCATAAAATATATTAGCAACAGTTGAATTAATTTCAATTGCTTTAGTGTAATCTAAAATCGCATCTGCATAATTTTTTAACTTGTATTTTATAAATCCTCTTTCATAAAATACAGAAAAATAAATTGGACTAATTTCAATTGATTTGTTGTAATCTTGAATTGCACCACTATAGTCTTTTAAATTGGCTTTTGCAAGACCTCTTTTGAAATAAGCAAACTCATTTTTAGAATTAATTTCAATTGCTTTATTATACTCAAAAATTGCACCTTTATAGTCTAGTGAATTAAGTTTGGAATTGCCTTTTTCAAAATATTCTTGGCTCGTTTGACTACTACTTTTTGCAATAGTTATGCCGAATACAAAAACCAAAATAATTAGTTTTTTCATAAACGATAGTTTTATGAAACTAAAAGTATAGAAGTTTTGGTTCTATTTATTTAATATTATTTAGAATGTCTTTAGAAACATGATAGGTATTACTCTAAAAAATTGTTTCCATGTTCCGTTTTTTAATAGAAAACTTCTTTAAACAAATAGCTATCAATTAATTAGGGCGTGAGTGCTGTATAAGCTATTGCAGAACAACCAAATAAATTTTTCTAATAAAATAGTTCATTAAACTTATTTTAGGACAAGATAATTGTTTTACTTTTTGTTATTTAACCTATAAGTCAAGAACCAAATAAAAGAAGCAATTATAAAATATGCAAATTGCCATAAGTCAATTTTTTCTGGATAAAATATTTTTATTCCAATTAAACCAATCAGAATCATAACAACTATTTGATTTATAACTTTAGCCCAAGGCTTTTGATAAAAGTTTTTGGAATCAATAATTTTTTCTTTTGTTAAGGATGATAACTTATTATGCTCAGTAACTTTTTCTATTAATATTTTTCCAAATTCGGTTTCTAAATTTGAGTCGTTGATTTTTTCTGTTGTAACAATATAGATAGTAATGGATGGTTTACTAAATGATATACTGTAAATTCTGGTTTGTTTCTGAAGCTCATAACTTGAACTGACATTTCTTAAACCTGCCCAATCTGACTGGTATAGTTTATTTGAGAAAAATAATGAACTTTTTAATAACTCAATTTTAATTCCATTATCATCGATTTGAACCAAACATGGTATTTGATTATTTTTTTTAAGTATATAATATATTAACTGAGAAATATAGGTTGCTATTAACCCTATTAAAATCATTATTGCCCAATCAGGGATATCTTTATACGATAAAATGCATAAAGCCATAAAGACAAACATAATAATTGGAAGTCCTAGAAAAATAAAAAAAAGTGAGTATACTCTTGAGCATTTTAATTTAAATGTTTTCATATAATAATGAATTATTAATTAAGGAATTGAAAAGTTGGTATTAATAATAGATTTTAGAAATACATTTTGGAAAGTAAAATAATATTTTAGCTATTAATTTTCAAGTTAAAGATGAATAGACTCTATCTCCCCCAACTGGCTTACGTTTTTGGTGCTGATGTTCCTTTCCTGAATAATTAAATTAAAATGGATGATGATGAGATCTCATTCAACCTTTATTTTGCCAACAGATTTATAATTAAACAATTCGGCAGTACACTTGCATATACAAAGTAGGCTGATAATAAAAGTGCTACTGTAATTACCGTAATTCGTGTTTTTTGTTAAATAAATTCCTCCCACTGCGCCCAATACTACAGCAATGTGTATTATCAATTGTCTGCTGTCGAATAAAGCTGTGTAGCTATCTGGCTGAGAAGTAATAAAGGCCCCACTTCTAAAAAAATAAAACACCAGGTAATAGGCCTGGCTGGCAATGCTTAGTAGTAAGCTAAGGTTAAAAAACTTATTTTGAAAAAGTATAGTGCCTAACACTTTACCCTTATCAGCATGGGTATTAGCTACAAACCCAATAAACACAATAATAAACATTGCATAAAATAAGAAAATAGCAAAGCGTATAAGTAAATATTTTAAGCCCTTTTTAAAATTATAGGTCAGCGGTTTGGTACTATTTTCTGCATCCTTCAGCCTGCCCTGGCTAAATACAATACAAATACAGTTAAAGCATGCCAGTATTAATGTCTCTACCCAAAAAAACCAAAAGGCTTCAAAGGGTTCCCAGTTATAAAAAAATACACCAAAAATTGGCACAAGGTTAAATGCAACAATAAAGAAAATAACAATATTCATTTTCATACTGTAAAATTGTAAGCACCCCTCTAAGCTTTCTCAAAGTTTGGCCAATTAAAAATAGAAAAAAAAAATAAGCTTTACTAATTTATTTTCTTTTTTTGCTCCTTTTTTTCATTTACAATTCACATTATATTGTTGATCATACCTAACCAATAATCTAAAAAATGGGTTTAAGTCATTAGAAACTGAAAGGAAAATGACATACGGAAATAGCAAAAAAAACAAACATGCTAGTTTTTATTAAAATTATATTACCTTTTATTATATTAATAGAAAACCATGACAAAAAAACAATTCCGCAAAGACGTTGAAACCAAATTGGATACTGCATTTGGACATCTTGTTAAAGGAGCCGATAAAAAATTCAAAAAAATAGTTAAGAAAGCTTCGCAACTTTTGGCAGATGTACTTCATCAAGCAGAACCCAAAACAAAGACGGTTAAGACAAAAAAGATTGCAACAAAAACAAAAACTGAAACAAAAGCAGTTTCAAAGACAGTTAAACCTGCTCCTAAAGTAAAAGCTCCAGCAAAATCACCAGTAAAAGCCACAAAAAAAGCTGCAGTAAAGAAGAAATAAATTGCCAAACATTGAATAACCCTTGCAAACTTGCAGGGGTTTATTTTTTAGTACTTCTTTTAATAGGCTTACCATATTTTTTCATCATCGCATCTTTTCTACTCACTTTTACATTCCTCTTTTGATTTTTTGCCGATTTCTCATGAAAGGCGGGTCCCGCTTCATCCTTCTTTTTAATCTTGAAATCTGGAATCTTTATATACACTTTAGGTGTCTCATCTTCTGTAAGCTCTGTAGATAAGATCAAATTTTCAGGCAATGGAAGTAATGGAATCTGATATTTCATTAAGCCTTCTAATGCTTCAACTAGTGGCAACTCCTTTTCAGTTGTAAAAGTTAGGGCAATTCCTTTCTTATCAAATCTTCCAGTACGACCAATTCGATGTATATAGTTTTCAGGAACATCAGGGGTATCGAAATTAATAACATGGGTAACCTCGGCAATATCAATACCACGTGCTACGATATCGGTTGCAATAATAAACCGATAAACACCCACTTTAAATTGTTTTACTGTATTAAATCGGTGATTTTGTTCTTTGTTAGAATGTATCACACCTACCTGATCAGGGAATCGAAGTGAAAGCTCTTCGTATAATAGATCTGCTAACTTCTTTGTAGCAACAAAAACAAGCACTTTAGACATGGTCTGATCTTCCTTTAATAAATATTCCAATAGATTGGCCTTGGAATAAAAATTAGGAACATTATATCTAGCCTGAAGAATATTTTCCAAAGGAGTTCCAGTGGGTGCCGCTTCAATATAAACAGGTGCATTGAAATAAGTCTTTAATAGCAATTCTACATCTTCCGTGATGGTTGCTGAGAATAACAGATTCTGCCGCTTAACGGGCAGCATATCGATGATGTTTTTTAATTGTGTACGAAAACCAAGGTTTAGCATTTCGTCCATTTCATCAATCACCAATTTTTTGATCATTTTTGTCTTAAACGCGCCATTCATTGCCAAATCAAAAAACCTCCCTGGGGTTGCTACGATTATATCTACTCCATTTTCTAATTCAATTGCCTGAGTATTGATATTAACGCCACCATACACCCCTGTCACAATCAAGCTCATGTATTTGGTTAATTCTTTAATGGTCGAAACCACCTGTGCTACTAGCTCTCTTGTTGGCACAACAATTAAAATCTGTGGGTCTTTATTCTTATCGAATTTCCATTGTTTTAAACAAGGCAACAGATAAGCGATCGTTTTTCCTGTTCCTGTTTGAGCTATGCCACAAACATCTTTCCCAGACATTGCAACTGGAAATACCTTGTGCTGTATGGTAGTTGGATGTTGATATCCAAGTTCGTCCAATACTGTCCAAAGTGCTGTATTTAAATTTAGGTCGTCAAAAGTCATAGTGATGCGAAGGTAGTTGAATGCCAGAGAATCAAACAGATTTTACCCCTTCTCATCAATTTTTACAGGGTAAAGTCGACTACAGGCTTCGGATTCACAATGATTGTAATCGTATTTGAAGCCAAACTTCCATCTGCCAATGTTATTGCTATACGCCTATAATAAGTGGTTTGTGTAGGCGGAATAGGATTATAATAAATAGAAGTTGCTCCGATGATATCAGTGAAACTACTATTGTCGATAGATTTTTGCCATTGATAAGTGATTGTGCCTGTACCACCCGATGCAACAACTAATGATTGAAGCGTATCTAATTTCTGTCCAACGCAATAAGATTGATTCGAACCAATACTACCAGCAAACAAAGTTCCATTAATGGTTGCAATGACTGGTGTTCGAGTGCTTGATACGCAACCCGTGGTTGTATTTCTTGCTTCAGCAAAATAAGTAGTTGTGGAAGAAATAATACCGGTGGCATAAGACAAACTACCTCCTAACAAAGTAGCCCCTCCAGTAGGATTTGCAAACCAATCAATCGTTGTTCCAATAGAAGGCGTTACTGTACCAGAAACCGTTACTGAACCTGGTCCAGTTCTTGCTGCTCCAACTACAGAAGCAATAACAGGTAGTGGATTGATGGTTGCACTAATTGGAAGATTTTGAGTAGTAGCCCCTGAAGAACTAAACACAAGATTCCCAGAAACCGACCCAGTACTTCCTGCACTAACTCTTATATAAATATTGGTTGATGCTAATAAGCCCCCTGTTCCACTAAGTGTAATTAAATTGGAATAACCACTACCCGATAACAATGAAATTTCAAAACCAACGGGGGCTACAATCACCACATCGTTCGTAAGATTAATTCCTAAGATTGAAATGGTTTGACTATTTGAAGGCTGATCAGCACAAGCACTAAATGGACTTAATGCTCCTGAAATAGTTAATGTTGGTTGTGTATTAGAACAATCAAAACTGATGGTTGCAGGAGCATTCAATTTTGCTGTTGCTGCATTACTGATGACCGGCGTTACATTAGAAGGTATTCCAATGGATCCTCCAATATTGTGTCCGACATACCAATATTGATCAATATTCAAGGCTAAATTGGTAAAAAAGGCAATGGTAAAGTGACCAGAAATGCTAAAATCACTAAATCCACCAACACCATATATGTCAACAGGTGTAGTATTGGTATAAGTTGCTGTAAAGCTCGATTGTGCTGCAATACCTAACATAGATGCGACACCATCACCCCATCCAAAAACATGCCCAGTAGATGACATCGCGCCCATTGTATATAGTCCAGCTTCTGTATTCCCATCAATCCTAACAATATTTGAAAGTCCATTTACAGGTTGAAATGTTGTTTGGTTAAAAGTAACCGTTGGATTATTAACTCCTAAAATTCCTAAAGTATTTAAACCACAACTATACACTTTCAAATTATTTCCTAAGAGAAATAAGGTATTCGGTTTTGTAGCGGGTCCTATTGCCACAAGATCAACTACCGTTACACCAGATGGAATTTGTGCAGACATATCGTAAGCATAATTATAGCTTGTAACAGTATTGGCTGTGCCACTAACATTTGCAGGCGCCCCCCAATAAAATATTTTTCCAGAAGATGTAAGAGCGAATGCACCTGAACTTGAAAGCGAAAATTTGACAACTCCAGTTAAAAAAGCGCCACTGGATTGTACCACATGATGCCACACTGCTGGTCCTGCAACTGCTTTATCTCCTTGCATATTCAAAACCTTCGTAAGGATATAAACATGGCCAGCATTTGTAACAATCGCAATGGCAGTGGGTGAAATGGCAAATTGTGCAACATCTGCGATAGTTACCCCTGCAGGAAGTTTCAGTGAAACATCGCTCTTCACATTGGGTAAATTTGGTCCGCCAAAGTTTACCATACTTGTTATAGTACTAATATTAGTAGGGTCCCCAAAGATGTACAGCTTAGATGATGTACGCAACCCCATTACACTCTGTCCACCACCACCACCAGTGCTAGATGATCGAACTTCATATGGAATTCCAGCATAGCTGGCAGTAGAAACAAAAACAGGTGCCAAGATATCACCAGTAACTCCTGTGGTATAAGTCAACATATTTTGCCCCCAAGCCAATAATACATTCGATCCAACTTGGTTACCGATATAGAGATTTGAATGGTAAGAACCAGTAAATCTGTTATAAGTTAATGGATCACATCCAACCCCAAATCCAATTGGAAGATTCTCTATACCCATCTGGGCTTGAGCTTGTATCAATAACATTGAAGCAAGCAATAAAACAACGAAAAACTTTGCACAAATTTTGGAAAGTAGATTTTGTATCATAGTAGGCCCAATTAGTAATTAGAAACAAAAATGCTAGATGAACTAAAATCAGAACAAGATTTTCGAAAAGCATTAAGGAAAATTGCAGAAGATCTAAATCTAGATCGCGTTTTATTGGGGATACTTACTGAGTTTATAAACTGTACTAAAATTAATAAAAAAAATGGAAACCAACTATATACTTATTTATTACAAAATTTTTAGGAGTAATTAGCTTGAATTAAGCCTGTGATTAAACTTTCAATTCACTTCTGAAGAAATATATTAAATTTATGGTCAGTTGATATTAGCAACTTAACGGTATATGAAAAAAGATTTTAGGGTTTTTATCTTATTGATTGTCAGCCTTTTTTTAAGCGAACTGCTGATCATGGCGCTTTTAGATTTTTTTCCTCATTTGAATAAATGGGCTGAAGCTATTATTGATGCAACCGTACTTTCTATCATTATATTTCCCATTATTTACAATCAACTTTTCAAACCTCTAAAAGAAAGCATCGCCGTCAATGACGAAAATGAGGCCAAAATAAAATATGAAAGAAATTTATTCAAAGCACTATTTGATAACCTTCCAGATGCTGTATATGTAAAAGATATTCAATATAGAAAAATCTTGGCGAATCCAATTGACCTTCAATATATGGGGATTAATACTGAAGCTGACATCATTGGAAAAACAGATGCCGAAATATATAATAAAGAAGTATCCGAAAGTTCTTATGCCGATGAACAGGAAATCTTCAAGACGGGTATTGCAATTATAAATAAAGAGAATTTCTTCATTGACAATAGAGGGGAAAAACATTGGATGTTGAATTCAAAAGTGCCTTTTAGAAATAACAATAATGAGATCATTGGGCTTGTTGGAATTAGTAGAGAAATAACAGAAAGAAAAAAAGAAGAAACGAGATTAAAATTGTTAGAATCTGTAATTCTAAAAACGAATGATGCCGTTGTTATTACAGAAATATTAAGTAAGGGTCCGATTAAGAATAGTATCATTTTTGTTAATCAGTCTTACAGCAAAATGACTGGCTATTCTCTAGAAGAAGTATTTGGCAAATCGCCGGCTCTTTTGCAGGGCGTCAATACCGATAAGGAGATCTTAAAGAAAGTGAAAGCATCAATGGATGTTTTTGAACCCTGTCAGTACGAAGTAATTAATTATAAAAAAAACGGGGAAGAGTTTTGGTCATCGATTTCCCTCTCTCCTATTTCAGACTCCCAAGGATTATATACTCATTGGATTGCCATTAAAAGAGATACCACGGAGAAAAAATTATTAGAGAAAAACTATATCAAAGCAAAAGAAAGCGCAGAGTCTGCCAATCGAGCGAAATCAGATTTTTTAGCAAACATGAGTCATGAGATCAGAACTCCATTAAATAGTGTCATCGGATTTTCAGACCTGCTCAAAAAAACCAAATTAGACGAAACTCAAAAAATGTATAATAATGCTGTCTTTCAGTCGGCAAATTCCCTGTTAGATATCATTACTGAAATCCTTGATTTTTCAAAAATTGAAGCTGGAAAACTTGAAATTGATATTTCAAAAACAGATCTGCAAGAGCTGGCTTTTGGCATTACAAATATGGTAAGTTTTCAAGCACATGAAAAGAACCTTGAGATCTTACTGAATTTAAGTAACGATATCCCTAGATTCATTTGGGCAGACTCACTTAGACTTAGGCAAATCCTAATCAATCTGATGGCGAATGCTGTTAAATTTACTAAGAAAGGAGAAGTCGAATTAAAGATCATTCCTATTAAAATATTAGATGAAAATAAAATCATTTTAAGATTTTCAGTCAGAGACACTGGCATTGGTATATTGCCCGAAAATCAAAAGAAAATTTTTGAGGCTTTTACACAAGAAGATGCATCTACCACTCGCAAATATGGTGGTACAGGACTTGGATTAGCCATCTCAAAAAGGTTGCTTGAATTAATGGGAAGCGAATTGAAATTAGTCAGTGAATTCAATGTTGGCAGTACTTTCTTCTTTGACATCGTTTTAAAAGCACAACAAGTTAAAGCAGACAATTTAATTGATATCAGCAAAATAAAACATGCTTTAATTGTAGATGACAATGCGAATAACAGAATATTAGTCACAGATATGCTAGCTCTAAAAAATGTAAAAAGTGCAGCCGTAGAAAGTGGCAAAATGGCTTTAGAATTGTTAGAGCAATCTAATGATTTCGACCTAGTTTTAATGGATTTTAATATGTCAGAAATGGATGGCATAGAAACAACCCGAGAGATCAGAAATCGTTTAAAATTAGGGCCTGAGAAACTAGCAATTATTCTTTTACATAGTTCGGCTGAAGATGAATTTATTATTGAAGCGTGTAAGGAATTAGACTTGGTGGGACGTTTAGTTAAACCAATCCATATGCAAAATCTATATGATTGCATTGCTAAATCTGGGCATCCATCAACCCAAGAAATCCATAGCCCAACAAATGGTTATGTAAACAATAAAAAGCTTAAAGTATTGCTTGCAGATGATAATGAATTTAATATTCTATTGGTCAAACAAATGATCAATAACATTTTACCAAATGCACAAATATTTGAAGCGGTTAATGGAATAAAGGCAATTGAATTATTCGAAGCCAATCAACCAGATTTGGTATTCATGGATATACAGATGCCCGAACTCAATGGACATGAAGCTTCCGAAAAAAATCGCTCCTTAACAATTGGAAAACATATACCTATCATCGCCCTTACTGCTGGCACTCAAGAAGATGAACGCGAAAGGTGCATACAAGCAGGTATGGATGATTTTATCACAAAACCATTCGTAGTAGAAACATTAGAACATGTGATCTCGAAATGGTTAGCAAATTAATATTTTAAATATTCTTCTACATGAGAAAATCATTCCATAAATATTGGGGAGTCTTAATAATATTGTTTGCTTTCATTGCAAATCCTGTTGCTAGTCAAACGAAAATCCCTTCCGACAGCATTCAAAAGAAAATGCAGTGGTTTGCAGATGCCAAACTAGGGATCTTTATTCATTGGGGGATCTATGCAGTAAATGGGATTAGCGAATCCTGGAGTTTCCACAATAAAGACATTTCCTATCCCAATTATATGGAACAATTGAAGGGATTTACAGCGAAAAATTATAACCCAAATGAATGGGCAGAACTCATCAAAGAATCAGGTGCTAAATATGCCGTAATCACTACCAAACACCATGACGGAGTTGCACTTTGGCCAACTGCTGGTAGCAAATTAAATGTGGTTCAATCAACCCCTGCAAAAAGAGATCTACTAGATCCTTTTTTCAAAGCATTAAAAGCGAAAGATGTTAAAATAGGAACTTACTTTTCATTGCTGGATTGGAGTTACCCTGACTACCCTGGTTTCCTAAAAGACAGTACTCGATATAAAACAAATGATGATCCGCAAAAATGGGCAAGGTTTCAAAAATTTTTGAATCTCCAACTGAGTGAAGTGATGCAAAACTATCATCCTGATCTCATGTGGTTTGATGGTGATTGGGAGCATAGTGCAGAGGAATGGGATGCCATAGGGATCAGAAAAAAACTTTTGAGCTATAATCCTAACTTAATCATAAACGGCAGATTAACCGGCTATGGAGACTATGAAACTCCTGAACAAAACTTTCCTGTATCCCGACCAAAATTCAAATGGTGGGAGCTTTGTATGACCACCAATGATAATTGGGGTTATCAGCAAAAAGACAAGAATTGGAAAACAGCATATGAAGTCATCAGCATTTTTGTTGACGCTGTTTCAAATGGTGGGAATCTTTTACTTGATATTGGTCCAAAAGAAGATGGCACAATCCCAGCAGAACAGATCCATATATTATCTGAATTAGGTAAATGGAACAAGAAAAATGGAGAAGCCATTTTCGGTTGTTTGGGTGGAATCCCTCAGGGGCATTTCTATGGACCAACTACTCTATCAAAAGACAGTACCGTGCTTTATCTTTTTTTGCATGGTAAAACAAGCGGTCAAGTAATGCTTAAAGGGCTTGATACCAAAATAGAATCTATTGAAGTTCTTGGCAATGTAAGTAGCTTACAACACAAAATTGTTGGCAAAATATCTTGGAGTAAAGTACCCGGACTTGTTTATATCGATGTTCCCGAAAAAGTCCTTGATCCTTATATAACTGTACTAAAGTTGAAACTAAAGCAGCCAATCCGTTTATACAGTGGAGCTGGCGGCTTATAAAACTTAGCCAGACCCTTTAAAAGAGTCTGGCTAAAATAAATTGTGCCCTTCAAAAAGATATATCAAACTATTTATCCTTAGTACTACAGGTATTTATACCAAAAGGCAAATAAAGTGGACAAAAGCTAACTAAGCTAGTTAATACAAATACAGCACCCAATACAACCAGGATCAGACCAAAAGTTCCTGTTACAGTATTAGTAAAATACAATACAGCAAATACTATTGCTACAATTAGACGAATGATTTTGTCTGTTGTTCCCATGTTTTTTTTCATCGCGTTGGTTTTTAAATTTTAAACGGGTTAATGATATATAAGCTAAGCTAAAGTAATCTAAGCTGCTTATTTGTGACGTTTGTTACAAAAGAAAGAATGATTAAAAATCTTATTCTTGAAACTACTGTCAAGATATACTTCAATCTAGCCTAGTAAATAAACAAGCATTATTTAAAATTCCATTTCAAATCAATCTTTTAGTCTAAAAAAACCTGCAAAAACAGGGTTTTTGTAGTGCATGAACTACAAAAACATGCAGTCGTTAACTACAAGTTCCGCGCTATAGCCGCAGTTACTTTACAGTAGAAAGAAAGCAATAAAAGCCGACTTCAAAAACAACAAAAACCCCTAGGTTATGTTAAACAAAGTACTGGTAGTCAACGACAACGAACTTTTGCTAATGATTGCAAAAAAAATGATTGAAATATCAAATTTTGCAGAGGAAACCATTACAGCTACCAATGGTTTAGAAGCAATTGAATATTTTGAAGACCTATTACAAAACGAAACTGATCCTTCTAGCAAGGCTCCTGAGTTTATGTTTTTAGACCTACATATGCCAACCATGGATGGATGGGAGTTTCTAGAGGTTTTCACTGAAAAGTATGTCAAGCATTTCCCAAATCTAAAAATTGCCATTCTTTCTGCATCAGTGGATATGCAAGAAATGCTCATGCTGGTAAAATATCCAATAGTAATAGATTTCGTTTCTACTCCTATCAATGAAGAGGTATTGAATGCTGTAAAAGCAAAATTCTATGCTTCACAATATCAAAAAATATCTTCTTAATTTTCCTAGCAGGATTTCATACTCTCCTCATGCAATAATTACAGTGAAAAACTCGGTGTTTTAAACTGATAAATACCGTGTTTTAACGAGGCTAAATTGATTTCATTAATGGTAAATTTGGTTGTACGATTTCTGAATAGGGTTAAATAACATTTTATTTAAAACCAGTTCTGAGTTGCACAATAGATTATCCTAACAATGCACCCCCGGGCTATTGTTTTTATTCAACTATTTAAATTGAGAACTATTTTCTCTACATATAATAGTTAATAGATATAACTCACTCCACAGGCAAACGCTCTATTCAGAACCTGTATCAAAGACGTTTGCGATAATAGATCCTACCAATTCTAATTTTTAGCATTGCTATTCTCCAAATGATTTGAACGACGTTAAATCAATTAATGATGATAGCATGATTTTATTTTTCTACCATATTATCAAACAAAGAAAATCGATTTTCAGAATATTTTTTTGAATGGTATCCGTTTAACGGCTACACCGTAACCTTAAAAATATACTGCATGTGATAATTTCTACATTCAATAATTTACTGACCAAAAAACAGCCATCATGCAAAACATTGCTAGTAATGGCTTGTTGTGTTTTTTTCATTCTTAGTCATTCAACGGCCAATGCATCTGACAACAATAGAATCGAAAAAAAAATACCGGCCTCAAAGAGTGTACAGAATTTACAGCATAAAAAAAATACCTTAAAGATTATACAACCAAGTGCAACTGTTGAAGCGCTTACTGCAAACACCCAATGTTTTTCTGGTAACAATTTTAGTTTTAATAGTACTTCATCGATCAGTACGGGAGCAATTGCAACCGAGTTCTGGGATTTTGGAGATGGGAAAACTTCAACTGGGTCAGCTGTCTCACACTCCTATTCATTACCCGGCACTTATCAGGTTAAGCTAATCGTCACATCTGATAAAGGTTGTGCTGACAGTATGAGCCATAGTGTTACAGTATATCCTCAACCTATTGCTGCTTATATTATTCCTGCCGGTCAGTGTTTAACAGGAAATAATTTCAATTTTACAAGTACTGCTACTATTGGTTTTGGAGGAACCATTAGTTCTCAAACATGGAATTTCGGCGATGGAAATTCTGCATCGGGCAATGCTAGTACCCACAGTTTTAACGTAGAAGGAAAATACCCTGTTACCCTTCAAGTTACATCTGACTTTGGATGTATTGATAACATTACTGATACCATCAGTGTATTTCAAATGCCTTCCATTTCTGCCAGCAATGTAAGTGCCATCTGTTCTGGCAACTCTGTTACATTGAATTCAGTTGCTTCCGGCGGAACAGCACCCTATCAGTATGCATGGTCTGGCCCAAATGCATTCAGCTCCACATCGGCAAATCCTTCTATTTCTAATATTAGCATAAATGGCTCAGGTAATTATTCTGTAACTCTTATAGATAGTAATGGATGTACTGCTGTTGCCTCTTCTAGTTTATTGGTAAACCAGACTCCTGTTCTTTCTCCAATAGCTGGCCCATTAGGGGGTTGCGTTGGTAGTACCATTAACGTATCGAATTCAACAACAGGTGGCGTTTGGACTTCTCATAATAATTCGATAGCAACAGTTAATGCATCTACGGGTCAGGTTTCTTTTTTAAGTACAGGATCGGTAATGATTGATTATTCTGTGACAAATGGAACATGTATTTCAACTGTTTCCACAACATTAAACTCAAATAGCGTTATTCTTCATCCTGATATCATTGAATGTAATAATGGTATTACACACTTTAATGCAACAGACACCTATTATGGAGTAACTTATAGCAACAATAATGTTGGGAATACTTATTTATGGACTATCTCTGGTGGGCCATATTCATTCCAGGGCGCATCTTCAGCCACTACTAGATTTACTGATCTTCAATTACAAACAGGAAATGCGTTTACCATCAGGGTTCAATTTACCTCTAATGGAATCAGTTGTTCTGCGCAGCAATTAGTCTATAAAAATACAACGGCCGCTGATAGCATACAAGGTTCACATGATACAACTGTATGTAATAATGCTGTAGCCATACCACTATCTGGTGTTGTTTCAGCTGCTTCAAATGGGTATCAATGGACAAGTTCTGGTTCAGGTACATTTTCAAATAGTCTTGCACTTCACACTACTTACAGTCCAAGTGCGGCAGACAAATTAACTGGCATTGTAAAAATATATTTCACCGCTACCTCCAACTTAAATTCAACAGGAAATTGTGGCTCTGCTTATGGTAAAGATTCTATGGTACTCAGAATTTATCCAGCAAATATGTCTGCAAATTCTAATCAAGTCATTTGCTCTAATCAAAATATTAACTTTTCTCCTGTCTCTTCAATTCCTGGAAGTTTTTATTCTTGGTCATCATCAATTGTTTCTGGTACGGCTAATGGAAATTCAGCGACAGGTACAGGTAATATCAATGACTCACTTGTAAACACTAGTAATACCAATGATGCGCAGGTAGTTTATAATATCACCCCTTTTGCTTTCACTCCTACAAACACCACATGTATTGGCAATCCATTTACATATACAGTAATAATAAAACCTAAACCAAAAACTACTATTACAAATAGTACTGCTACAATTTGTACAGGATCAACCAGTAATATTCAATTCACTAGTTCATTAGCAAATACAGTATACACTTGGTCATCATCTGTCATGAATGGCAGTGTTATAGGAAACAGTTCTAATAATTCGGGCACTACCAATAATACCATTCAAGATATTCTTACGAATAGTTTTAATATCAACTCAACTGTTCGGTATTATATTCAATCTTTATCTGCTTCTGGTTGTACAAATTCCGACTCAACAGATGTGCTTGTTTATGCATTACCAACAAAAGCAAATGCAGGAACAGTCCAAATTCTTTGTAATGTTACTAGCAGTATCCTGTCTGCAAATATTTCTGGAATTGGTACGGGCAAATGGGATCTGTTAACTGGTCCGTCTGCAGTAATTTTCGGAACTCCTTCATCTCCATTTAGCACTGTAACTGGAATGGTGCCTGGTACTTATCAATTAATCTGGTCAATCACAAATGGAAATTGTACCGTTTCGAAAGACACAGTTCAATTAATAAATGCACCAGTAGCTGTTGGTGGAAGTATGAGTCCTGACCTTACTGTTTGCACAGGCCTAAATAGTGGCAGTATTATTCTTTCAGGATATACTGGTTCAATTAAAGGTTGTATATAGAGCAATCATACAAAGTGGTAATTGCAGTATTGTTAATTCAACTCCTGTTACAATTACCGTAAATAATAATAGCAATCCTGGCATATTAATTTCAGACACTGCAGTATGTATCAGTAGTAATAGTGGTAGTTTAATATTGAATAGCAATAATGGAAGTATTCTGAGATGGGAATCTTCAACAAATGCAGGAACTAGTTGGCAAAACATCAACAATACAAATAATACTTTATCATTTACCAATTTAACAAGCTCAACTCTATTTAGAGTAGTTGTGCAGAATGGAAGTTGCGGTATTGCCAATAGCAATTCAATTAGTGTAAAAGTAAATCCATTAAGCAATGCAGGTTCGTTAGCAGCAAGTACTACAGTTTGCGCCAATAACAATAATGGAACATTACTATTAACTGGCAATACAGGCAATATCATTTCATGGGAATATTCTACCAATAATGGCGGCGCGTGGAGTACCATTGCTAATACCAACAATACTTTTACTTATAACAACTTAAATACTTCTACTGCTTATAGGGCAATTGTACAAAATCAAATTTGTCCCCCTGCTTATTCCAATGTCGTAAATATCACTGTCCTACAAGCTGCTACCATTGCAAATGCAGGAACAGATCAAACTCTTTGCAATCAAACTTCTACTACCCTTGCGGCTAATACACCTGCTTCTGGTACAGGTACATGGACAGCAATCGCTAGCAATCCATCAACAATTAGTTTCTCAAATACAAGTGATCCTAATACAACAGTTTCTGGTTTAGTGTCTGGAACTTATCAATTCATATGGACAATTTCTAATGCACTTTGTGCTGATTCAAAAGATACTGTTCAAGTAACTGTTGTGCCTCCAACTGTTGCAGGTGCACTCTCTGCGGATGCCATTGTTTGTGCAACAGCTAATAATAATACATTGACTCTTTCTGGTTCAACTGGCGCTATTATTTCTTGGGAATATTCTACCAATAATGGCGGCGCTTGGAACACCATCGCGAATACCAACAATACTTATACTTATAACAACTTAATTACTTCTACTGCGTATAGAGCAATTGTACAAAATCAAAATTGTCCCCCTGCTTATTCCAATGTCGTAAATATCACTGTCCTACAAGCAGCCACAATTGCAAACGCAGGAACAGATCAAACGCTTTGCAATCAAACATCTACTACCCTTGCGGCTAATACACCTGTTTCTGGTACTGGTATCTGGACTGCCATCGCTAGCAATCCTTCATCTGCTAGCTTCTCTAATGCCAATGATCCTAATACAACAGTCTCTGGTTTAGTGGCTGGCACTTATCAGTTTGTTTGGACGATTTCAAATGCGCTTTGTGCTGATTCAAAAGATACTGTTCAAGTAATTGTTGTACCGCCTACAAACCCTGGAACACTTTCTGCAGCAGCAGTTGTTTGTGCAAACAATAATAACAACACGCTTACTTTAACTGGTTCAATTGGCACAATTATTTCTTGGGAGTCTTCCATTAATAATGGTAGCACCTGGAGCACCATTGCTAATTCTAACAATACTTTTACTTATAATAACTTAATTACTTCTACTGCGTATAGAGCAATTGTACAAAATCAAAATTGTCCCCCTGCTTATTCCAATGTCGTAAATATCACTGTCCTACAAGCTGCTACCATTGCAAATGCAGGAACAGATCAAACGCTTTGCAATCAAACATCTACTACCCTTGCGGCTAATACTCCTGTTTCTGGTACTGGCACATGGACGGCTATCGCTAGCAATCCTTCTACAGTAAGTTTCTCAAATGTTAGTGATCCTAATACAACAGTCTCTGGTTTAGTGGCTGGCACTTATCAGTTTGTTTGGACGATTTCAAATGCGCTCTGTGCTGATTCAAAAGATACTATTCAAGTAATTATTGCTCCTCCTACAAACCCTGGAACACTTTCTGCAGCAACAGTTGTTTGTGCAAACAATAATAACAACACGCTTACTTTAACTGGTTCAATTGGCACAATTATTTCTTGGGAGTCTTCCATTAATAATGGTAGTACTTGGAGTACCATTGCTAATACCAACAATACTTTTACTTATAACAACTTAAATACTTCTACTGCGTATAGAGCAATTGTACAAAATCAAAATTGTCCCCCTGCTTTTTCCAATGTCGTAAATATCACTGTCCTACAAGCAGCCACAATTGCAAACGCAGGAACAGATCAAACGCTTTGCAATCAAACATCTACTACCCTTGCGGCTAATACTCCTGCTTCTGGTACTGGCACATGGACGGCTATCGCTAGCAATCCTTCAACAGTAAGTTTCTCAAATGTTAGTGATCCTAATACAACAGTCTCTGGTTTAGTGGCTGGCACTTATCAGTTTGTATGGACTATTTCAAATGCGCTCTGTGCTGATTCAAAAGATACTATTCAAGTAATTATTGCTCCTCCTACAAACCCTGGAATCCTCAGTTCAGATGCTACAGTTTGTGCAAATTCAAATAGTGGTATTCTTTCACTGAATGGTTATGTAAGCACAATACAACATTGGGAATCTTCTTTAGATAATAGCAACTGGAATGCTATAGTTAACACAACCAATACTTTGAGTTATGCAAATCTTACAAACAGCTTGTATTATCGGGTATCTGTAAAAAATGGTGTATGTCCTTCATTATTTTCAAATACAGTTAGGATTACAGTATTGCCTGCTCCAACAATTGCAGACGCTGGTCCAGACACTACTTTGATAAATGGATTTTCTAGTTATAAACTAACTGGTAATATTCCAAGTTCAGGAACTGGTATATGGACTATTATTCCCCCATATGGGCCTTCTACTTTATTGTTTACAGACACATCTGATGCGAATGCAACAATTCGTCAATTAGCATTTCACTATGCAGACTCTACAACCATTCCAATTATACCGCCTTCAGATGGCATCTATTATTTAAAATGGACAATTAGTAATGGCATTTGTCCAGCTTCAGAAAGCGTTATGGTTGTAACTGTGCAACCACCTACTAATCCTGGTTTTGCTGGAGCAGATACTGTTGTGTGTGCCGGATCAAATAATGGGATTGTTAAACTTAAAGGTTATTTCGGCGACATTTTACAGTGGGAAGATTCTACTTCAAATGCAACAAGTTGGCATATTATACCAAGAACAATTGGTACAGATCAAGATACTATCCATTTTGAAAATCTTTCATCAACAACAATGTACCGCGCATTGGTAAAGAATGGCGTAGGTCTTTCACTTTACTCTGGTATTGCTGCAACTGTTACTGTTCTTGATCAAGTTACTACTGCTAATGCCGGTAAAGATTCAAGTATTTGTAATACAACATCAGTTCAATTATGGGGTAATCATCCTACTGTAGGAACAGGAACATGGAGTTATCTTCCGCTAAGTAGTAGCGGTAGTAATCCATCATTTAATAATACTAAAGATCCAAATGCAATTGTAACAGGTTTAGCAAATGGCACTTATCAATTTGTTTGGACAATTTCTAACGGAAGCTGTAATAACTCTTATGATACTGTAAATATTACAATCTTAGCTCCAACTGACCCAGGTATTTTATTAGCATCAAATGTGGTATGTGCAAATAATAATGGCACACTTCATTTACTTGGTTATAATGGAAGTGTTTTACAAAGCAGCTATTCTACAGACAATGGAATTAATTGGCTTTCAATAAATAATTCTTCAAATAAGGATAGTATAAATTATAACAATTTACCGGTTAGCACACAGTTCAGAGTTGAGGTGAAAAACGGAGTTTGTCCCGCATTATTTAGCAATATTGTTTCAATTACAGTTCTCTCAACTGTAAGCATTTCTGCTGCAGGAACTGATCAAACACTTTGCGATCAAACAACAACAACGCTAGCTGCTAATACACCTGCTTCTGGCACTGGTATCTGGACAGCCATTGCTAGTAATCCTTCAACTGCTAGCTTCTCTAATGCCAATGATCCTAATGCCACTGTTGCTGGCTTAATAGCCGGCACCTATCAGTTCGTATGGACGATTTCTAATGTGCTTTGTGCTGATTCAAAAGATACCATGCAAGTAACTGTTGTACCTCCAACTGTTGCAGGTACACTCTCTGCTGATGCCATTGTTTGTGCAACAGCTAATAGTGATACACTTTCTTTATCTGGTTCAACTGGCGCAATTCTAACTTGGGAATATTCTACCAATAACGGCGGTGCTTGGAGTACCATTGCTAATACCAACAATACTTATACTTATAATAACTTAATTACTTCTACTGATTATAGAGCAATTGTACAAAATCAAATTTGTCCTTCTGTTTATTCTAACATAGTCAATATTACCGTCTTACAAACAGCTACCATTGCTGCTGCAGGAACCGATCAAACTCTTTGCGATCAAACAACAACAACGCTAGCTGCTAATACACCTGCT
>JAPLEO010000107.1:79317-79717 GCA_026391125.1 Bacteroidota bacterium | reverse complement strand
TTAATACTTCTTGATTCTTTTTTATACTCAATAATCCGATTCGGATCTACCTTAGAAATTGCAATAATCAGGTCAGCAATTTCTTCTCTGTTTTTTGGAACGATACCAATAGAGTCACCGGCTTCATATTCAAGTGCCTCAGCAGCTATTTCAATATGCCAAGTTTCTTTATTGGATCCACGATCATTTAAATTAATATGACTCAATACGGTTCCTTGGCAAATTGTTTTACATGGTGTTTTTACCGCTGCAACAACTAGCTTTTCAATGGTCTTTGTTTCAGTAGAATGATTTAACTCTTTCAATAAACTATCAAACCAATGCTCAGCTTCTGATTCATAGTCTACATCACATTTCTGTATTGGCACAATACGCTTCCCACCTAACCTTGAAAGTTGTT
>JAPLEO010000107.1:0-79297 GCA_026391125.1 Bacteroidota bacterium | reverse complement strand
GCTTTTCAATGGTCTTTGTTTCAGTAGAATGATTTAACTCTTTCAATAAACTATCAAACCAATGCTCAGCTTCTGATTCATAGTCTACATCACATTTCTGTATTGGCACAATACGCTTCCCACCTAACCTTGAAAGTTGTTGATCAACGTCTTCACCTGCTTTACAAAAAAGTGGATAGGAAGTATCTCCCAACGCCAATACTGCATATTGCATTTTGAAAAGTTGAAATCCATTTTGGTGAATATGATCATAAAATTTAAGAGCAGCTGCAGGTGGCTCTCCTTCACCCTGCGTACTAATAACAGTAACAAACAATTCTTCTTTTGCAAGATCGTTTAGCCTGTATTGTTCAAGACTCAACAACTTTGTTTGAATCTGTTGTTTTTTGGCCTTAGTAGCAAAATCAGTTGCTAATTTCTTTGAGTTCCCCGTTTCTGTTCCATATACAATAGTTAGCTTTTTCGTTGATGTAACTGGAACAGATAGAACCACTTCAGATTTTGTATCGCCAATTAATCCAGATAAATAACCATTGATCCAAATCAGCTCTTCTTTTGTGGAAGCGTCGACCAAAGATTTCACTAATGCATGTTTTTCTTTTGTTAGCATACCGCTTGTTTTGGCAATACATTTTGAACCAGTTCCTCTACTGGCTTAAAATAATATTCATCATTATTTTTACTATTGAACCAATTAAAACTTTCGTGTAAAGCCACTACTTTTCCAATAATGACCAAAGAAGGCGACAGAAATGTTTTTCCTTTTAATTCCTCATCATAATTATCAAAGCTTCCAATAAAAATTTGCTGTTGAGGAGTAGTTGCCTGAGAAACCACTGCTATTTTTTTATCGTTTGATATTTGATACGATTTCAATTTATCAACTACTAGATCTATTGTATTGGATGACATATAGAACACTAAAGTATCAGCAGTATTTGCTAAGTCTTTCCAATAAGCTTCATCTACGACTTTATCGTTATAACTTGTAAGAAAACGAACTGAGGTGGCATACCCCCTTGCAGTTAATGGAATGCCTGCATAAGATGAAGCACCTGATGCAGCAGTGATTCCGGGAATAATTTCATACCTAATACCTGCCGATATCAGTGTCTGCAATTCGTCCAATATATTCGAAAAGAAAGCAGTATCACCACCCTTTAAACGAACTATCAATTTTTTATCTGCTGCATAATCAACCAATAACTGATTGATATTTTCTTGAGGTGTTGAACCCTTTTGCTTGCATTGTTTACCGACATAAATGATCGGTGTTTCAGAAGAAACATAAGTATCTAAGATCGATTTGCTTACAAGCCTATCAGTAATTACAAGATCTGCTTCTTGCAAGTAACGAGCGGCTTTCACTGTAATTAATTCCGGATCTCCGCAACCTGCACCAGCAAGAATTACCTTACCAAAACTGACAATTTTATGCATATTAGTCTACTATTTAAGTAGGATTTATGATTATAAGAAACCCTTTTAAGAATTTCTTATTCAATTATTAAAATAATCCTTCGATTGATAGATAACGTTCACCAGTATCGTAATTGAACGTAAGAACTTTAGAAGCAACTGGAATGTCAGCGAGTTTTTTTGCTACTGCTGCTAATGATGCGCCAGTGGAAACGCCAACTAGAATACCCTCTTGTTTAGCTATCTGTTGGGCATAAGTGTATGCTTCATCTTTACTAACAGTGATGATACCGTCTAATATTTTTGTATTCAGAATAGATGGTACAAAACCTGCACCAATTCCTTGCAATGGGTGTGGACCAGGTGCACCACCACTCAATACTGGAGATAATTCTGGTTCAACAGCAAATACTTTAAGGTTTGGAAATTTTGCTTTTAAAACTTCTGCAACACCCGTGATATGTCCACCAGTACCCACACCAGTAATTAAATAATCTAGTCCATCAGGAAAATCTGCGATGATTTCTTGTGCAGTTGTATTACGATGTATTTCAGCATTTGCTGGATTATCAAATTGCTGAGGCATCCAAGCATTTGGTGTTGATTGAACTAACTCACTTGCTTTTTCAATCGCACCTTTCATTCCTTTCTCCCGAGGAGTTAAAACAAACTCAGCGCCATACAATGACATTAATCTGCGACGCTCAATACTCATGCTCTCAGGCATTACAAGTATGATCTTATATCCTTTAACTGCTGCAACCAATGCTAAACCAATTCCAGTATTACCTGATGTAGGTTCAATGATCACACTGTCTTTATTTAAAATACCTTTTTCTTCAGCTTCTTCGATCATCGCTAATGCAATACGATCTTTGATACTTGCACCAGGATTGGTTTTTTCTAATTTGATCCAAACCTCGTGGTTAGATCCGAATAATTTGTTTAATCGAACATGTGGCGTATTGCCTATTGTTGCGAGAATATTGTTTGCTTTCATGGTTTTTATTTGTGGGTTAAAAAAATTAAATAACAAAATTTAAAGCTTCTGTTTCAGGGTGTTTATCCTTTACTGCAACCTCGCTTTTATGATATACGATACTATTTGGTAATACGCTGTATGTCAACCAAACATTCCCTCCAATGACGCTATCATGGCCAATGATGGTATCTCCACCTAAGATAGTTGCACCTGAATAAATGATCACATTATCCTCAATGGTAGGATGACGCTTAGTGCTTGCCTTATCTTTTGAAACATTCAATGCGCCTAAAGTAACTCCCTGGTAAATCTTAACATTATCTCCAATAATGGTGGTCTCACCTATTACAATACCTGTTCCATGATCAATGAAAAATGAATTTCCGATCCGTGCCCCAGGGTGAATATCAATACCTGTTTTCCCATGCGCATACTCTGTAAATATTCTCGGGATAATTTTCACTTCAAGATTCCATAGCAAATGTGATAACCGATAAATAGCAGTTGCATAAAATCCTGGATATGCCACCAATACCTCCTCAACGGAGACCGCTGCTGGATCAAATTTCAGAATTGTATTTGCATCAGCAATCAATCCTTCATAAAGTCTAGGTATTGCCTCAAAGAATTTATCGGCAATAGTTTGCGTTTTAACACCATCGGGAATCACATCGTATACCAAACTAGAAAAATGACTCTTGAGTGATTCGAATTCCTTTTCTAAATCAGCAGCTTGTTTATGCCTTACCGTTTTCGGAAGGAATAAAAACTCGAATAATTTATCAATGAATTCTTCTGCCAATTCTTTGTCAGGGAAGAAAGTAAAATTCTTCGAATTCTGATGAAATAGATTATTTATAAATTCTTTTTGGGTCATTTTAAATTATAATTATTGAATCATACATGCACCAACCGTTACATGGCTAGTTTCGTCAATTAATATGGCTCCCCCATTCACTCTTAGCTTCTGATAAGAATCATAAGGAATTGGGGATGCTGTCTTTATTGTTGCTTTAATAATATCGTTCAGTTGTACTTTATCTGGAACTTCTTCTTGTTCTAAAGAATTCACATTCACTTTGTATTTAAATTCTTTTACAACGGCCCTAACTAAGCGACTATTAATTTGTAATTGATATTTATTACCTACAACTAAAGGTTTTGAATCCATCCAACACAATAGCACATCCAACTCGTTTGAAACGATTGGTTGATTGCTTGTTAGTGTAATTAAATCTCCTCTACTAATATCAACATCATCTTCGAGATGCAAAATGGCACTTTGGGGCGCAAATGCTTCTTCCACTTCTACTCCACCAACTTCAATAGCACTGATAGTTGTTGATAGACCCGATGGCTGCACAGTTATTGCATCGCCTTTCTTATAAATTCCGCTAATTATTTTTCCTGCATATCCACGATAGTCGTGTAAAGCTTCTGTTTGCGGACGGATCACATATTGTACAGGAAATCTTGCATGAGTTAAATTAATATCATCATGCAATGCTACGTTTTCCAAAATGTGCAAAAGAGACTCTCCTTCGTACCAGTCCATACTGGTCGATCTGTCAACTATATTATCTCCATTCAAAGCACTAATGGGAATATAGCTTACATCTTTTAAACCTAGAGATTTTGCTACTGCTGCATAATCGATTAATATATTATTATACACCTCCTGAGAATATTCAACCAGGTCCATCTTATTCACTGCAACCACCACGTGTGGAATATTTAACAGGGAAGCAATGATAGAGTGTCTACGTGTTTGTTCAACCACACCATGACGGGCATCAACCAAAATAATTGCTAGGTCTGAATTAGAAGCCCCTGTAACCATATTCCTTGTGTATTGGATATGCCCAGGTGCATCTGCAATAATGAATTTTCTTTTGGGTGTAGAAAAATATTTATAAGCCACATCAATGGTAATACCTTGTTCACGTTCTGCACGTAGTCCGTCTGTTAATAATGCCAGATCAATCTCACCATCTTCCCGATTCTTCGTTTGTTTTTCGATTGCTTCTAATTGGTCGATCATGATCGACTTACTATCATACAACAATCTGCCAATGAGGGTACTTTTACCATCATCCACGCTTCCTGCTGTTATAAATCTTAATATATCCATTTTAAATTCTTAATTCTTTGTAACATTTTGAACACTTAGAAATAGCCGTTCTTTTTCCTGTCTTCCATGGCTGCCTCACTTACTTTATCATCAATTCTTGTTTCACCTCTTTCACTTGTTTTGGTTGCAATAATTTCTGTGATGATATCATCAATATTTGATGCAGTGCTTTCTACTGCAGCAGTACAGGTCATATCTCCAACCGTACGATATCTTACAGTTTTTTTCGAAATCTTATCAGTTTCTTCTAATTGCACAAACTCAGATACAGCTACTAATTGACCCTCATATTCTAACACTTCTCTTTCGTGTGAAAAGTAGATTGATGGAAGTTCGATTTTTTCTTTTCTGATATAATTCCAGATGTCTAATTCTGTCCAGTTACTTATTGGAAACACACGCACATTCTCACCCTTATCAATTCTTCCGTTATATGTATTCCACAATTCTGGTCTTTGAAGTTTTGGATTCCACTGACCAAACTCATCTCTCACAGAAAAAATTCTTTCTTTAGCCCTAGCTTTTTCTTCATCCCTTCTAGCACCACCAATACAGGCATCGAATTTGAATTCTTCGATCGTATCTAAGAGTGTATAAGTTTGTAAGGCATTCCTGCTTGCGAATTTTCCTTTTTGTTCAGTCAGGTTTTTTGCTTTTATAGTGTCTGCTACATAGCGCACAATCAATTTTTCTCCAATCCTCTCAGCCATTGCATCTCGGTAATCTAAAGCCTCTTGAAAATTGTGACCAGTATCAATATGTACCAATGGAAAAGGAAATTTCCCTGGGCGAAAAGCTTTCAATGCCAAATGAACTAGTGTGATCGAATCTTTACCACCACTAAATAAAAGTGCAGGGCGCTCGAACTGTCCTGCAACCTCACGCATGATATGAATCGCTTCCGATTCTAATTGGTCTAAATAATTTAGTTGATATCTACTCATTGTATATTAAAAGCTAATTCAATTATTATTGGTACTATTTATGTTCGTGAAGACCACATTCTTTTTTATTCGCATCTTCCCACCACCATCGACCGGCTCGAAAATCTTCTCCTTCCTTAATTGCACGCGTACAAGGAGCGCAACCAATACTTACAAAACCTTTGTCGTGTAATGGATTATAAGGAATATTATTTTCCTGTATGTATGCTGCTACTTGTTCTGTAGACCAATTCAAAATAGGGTGATACTTGATGATCTGATTACTTTCGTCCCACTCGATTTGTTGAAGGTCTTGACGAGCAGAAGAATGTTCTGCTCTTAATCCTGTTACCCAAATATCATTCCCAGCAAGTGCACGCTTTAGTGGTTCTACTTTGCGGATATAACAACATTCCTTCCTATTTTCTACAGAATCATAAAATGCACTTGGCCCTTTCTCATGAACAAAAGGTTCTAAAAAAACAGGATTCGGGTAATATGCTTTGATCGGAGTTTGATAACGATCGATAGTACTATTCCATACACTATATGTTTCTGCAAATAATCTACCAGTATCAAGTGTGAAAATTTGTATCGGTAATTTTTGAGAAGCAATCATATGAGTGATCACCTGATCTTCAAAACTAAAGCTTGATGAAAATACAACAGCTCCTTCATATTGCTCAGAGAGTGCACTTAAAAACCGTTCTGGTTCTAACTCTTTGAGTAAAGTATGAAGGTTGGGTATGTTATGTTGTAGTGACTGTTTCATTTGTTTTCTGTTGTAAAGATAATAAGCAGGTAGAAGCTACTGTAAGAATTAACAGCAACGTTTGCTTTTGCAACAGAAACGCGTAGGTATAATATTCGAAAAGCGTTTCATACTCTTAATAGTCTACTTAAACAGTGCACAAATATACAGCTTCAAGACTATTCTCAAAAAATAATTCCTATATATTTAGTAGACTTCTAAAAATAGACTTAAACGAACAGTTGTTCGTTTAAGATAGTATTACCTCGAAGCTCGCTCTATTACTAATGCTTTAGCTGCTAGCTTCTCAACTAATCCGGGGAAAATCCTACCTAGTAACCAAGCAATTCTAGCTCTACCTGGCAAAACAATCGTTGCTTTGTTTTTCTCGATAGCTCGTAAAACTTCTTCAGCCATTTTACTTACTGGATATGGAGGTGCAGCCAAATTAGAAAGGTATCTCCTTGCATTTGGAGTCCATGGAACTGTAGGTAAATCAGCAGGGTTAAAACTATCTAAAATAGGAGTTTCGATTGCAGAGGGGCAAATTACATTCACTTGAACACCGAGTGGCGCTGCTTCTACTCTCAGGCTATGAGTTAGTCCTACTACTGCATGTTTGGTCATAGAATAGGGAGCCATCAAGGCTGCTGGACCTAACCCTGCCAACGATGCCGTATTTACTATATAACCATATCCCTGCTTAACCATAATTGGATATGCTGCTAATACCCCATACAGCACCCCTTTTAAATTAATGTCGATTATTCTGTCCCATAATGCTGTCGGAATTTCAAAGGTCTCGCCCGCAACTCCGATACCCGCATTATTAAAAATAAAATCCAGTCTTCCGTATTTTTTAAAGGTCTCTTCTACAATACTTTTTATCCTTTGCTCATCACGAACATCAACTTGAAACTATTTTATTGTAAGCAATACTATAGATTGCGCTGGCAAACTTAAAACTAAGTCATCACCTTGCTTTTTGGCTCCATCAAATGTTTTTGGCTTAACATTCTCTGGCTTGTCAAAACTGTTGATATCTGTAATTTTTGCTGAGGTTAAAATCTCACCCTCTACTTTGGTCCATTTAATTGTTTGAAGTGCTGTACGAATATTAATAGCATTAGTAGGATCCAAATTTACGATCGTCATATGTACCACAGCATTTGAATCGATTGATGCAGACATATTTAAAGCAGGGATCTTTTCTTTACCATTTTTAAAATCTGGACTAACAAATTGTACAGGCAATAGCTTCGCATCCTGATGAGTTTTGAACAAATCAAATACATGATAAGTTGGCGTTAGCAACATTTTATTTCCTTCGGTTAGAATCAAAGCTTGTAATACATTGATCGTTTGCGCCAAATTCGCTACACGAACTCTATCTGCATGATTATTGAAAATATTTAATGTAGTAGCCGCAACTAATGCATCTCTCAAACTATTTTGTTGAAACAAGAATCCAGGATTGGTGCCGGGCTCAACATTGGTCCAGATCCCCCACTCATCAACCACCAACGCAACTTTTTTAGTAGGGTCGTATTGATCCATGATTGTTGAATGCTTTGAGACAAGTTCTTCCATCACTAAGCATTTTTTCATCGTAGTAAAATATTCTGCTTCATCAAATGAAGTGGCAGAACCCTTATTACCCCAATCTTTTGGTACTGTATAATAATGTAAGGTTAGTCCCCACATCATCCAAGGATCAACTTTCTTCATCATCGTTTCAGTCCAATTATAATCCCCACTATTAGCACCAGATGCGATCTTCATCAATCTTACGCCAGGATAGTCTTTGGTAAAACCCGCATAGCGCTTATATTGATCTGCATAATAATCTGCTGTCATATTTCCACCACAACCCCAGCTCTCATTTCCAACTCCCCAAAAATGTACCTGCCAAGGTTTTTCTCTTCCGTTTTGCTTGCGGATCTGAGTCATCGGACTCAAGCCATCAAAATTTAAATATTCCACCCATTTCGACATTTCTTCTATTGTACCGCTTCCTACATTACCTGTGATATATGGTTCGCAATTTAAAAGGCTACAGAGTTCTAAAAATTCATGCGTACCAAAACTGTTGTCTTCCGTAACATTACCCCAATTGGTATTCACCATTTTGGGTCTTTGATCCCTTACTCCGATACCATCTCTCCAATGGTATTCATCTGCAAAGCATCCACCAGGCCATCTTAAATTGGGGATCTGTATTTTTTTTAAGGCTGCAACAATGTCTAATCGAATGCGATCTTTTTTGGGAATATTAGCACTGTCCTTTACCCAAAATCCATCATAGATACACCTGCCTAAGTGTTCAGAAAAATGCCCGTAAATATGTCTACTGATTACAGTTTTAGGATTGGCACCTTGAACTTGAATGTTTACAGTTGACTGAGCAGTTGCATTAAAGTAAATCGATAAGCAACATAAAGCAGCTAATAAAAACTTAGAAGACAAAATAAGTCTCATACACAATTTTTTAAATAATTTTTATTGAATACCGAAATGATAGACTGTTTTAGTACTATAAGTTTTTCCAGGTTCTAGAATAGTACTTGCAAAATTTGATTGATTAGGTGCATTGGGAAAATGCTGTGTCTCTAAACAAAAAGCAGTTCGATAGCTATAATGCAAATCCTTTTTGCCAAATAAAATGCTATCTAAAAAATTGCCTCCGTAAAACTGAATACCTGGTTCTTGAGTCAACACCTCTAATTTAATGCCAGTAACAGTAGAATACACGGTAGCAGCTAATTCCAAATCATTTGTTGTTTTTCGATTCAACACAAAATTGTGGTCATAACCCTTCCCATTTTTTATCTGTTCACTCAATGAATTCACACTATCCCCGATTGCTTTAGGTTTTCTAAAATCGAACGCTGTGCCAGCAACATCGGCTAGAACTCCAGTTGGGATTAGCGTAGAATCAACAGGCGTAAATTTATCTGCATTGATTGTCATTAAATGATCATTGATGGTTCCACTTCCAGCGCCATTCAAATTAAAATAGCTATGATTGGTAAGATTTAAAACCGTTTTTTTATCCGTCGTTGCACTATAACTAATTTCAATACTATTCTCTTCAGTTAAATGATACAGCACTTTTACAGATAGATTTCCTGGATAACCTTCTTCTCCATCTTTTGAAAGATAACTCAACTCTAATGTCTGATCGTTAGTCTGCTTCGCATCCCATACTTGATCATGAAACCCTTTGGGACCACCGTGCAAAGCATTTGGGGCATTATTGATTGCCAATTGATAGGATTTACCATCTAGTTGAAATTTGCCTTTAGCAATTCTATTTCCATATCGTCCAACCAATGCTCCAAAAAAGTTTTCTTTTCTACTGAAGTAATGATTTAAACTATCATAACCCAATACCACATCCGTGAAGGTTCCAGATTTGTTTGGAACATTAACTGATACAATTCTACCACCATAGTTGGTGATATACACGGTCATATTTTTTTTGTTAGAAAGTACATATAAATCAACTTTCTTGCCTTGCACATCTTGCTGATAAGCAGCCCGAGAAATTGGAGCTGAAAGCTTTGTCGAATCTTTACTTGCTTGCTGCTGATTGTTTGTGTTATTACATGCTACTGCAGAAAATAACATCAAAACTGCTAAGAGTCTTTTAATAGAATACATATGGCTGTTTATTTTTTAGTCAATCGAAATAACCGAGGTTCCATTTCCAATGGATACAATATACGATTTCAAATTGGTGTTAAATTCATTTTGAAAAGCCCCTGCCGCTTCAGAAATAAAAGATTCAACTGCAGATTCTTCCACCAAATTGATGGTGCATCCACCAAATCCGCCTCCCATCATTCTAGCACCTAATACATGCGGATTGCCTTTAGCAAATTCAGCTAGAAAATCTAATTCTTCGCAACTAACTTGATACAACTTACTCAACCCATCATGCGTCTCATACATTTTTTTTCCAAAAGCAATCAAATCATTTTGCTCTAAGTTCAAACAAGCTTCCTGCAATCGTTTGATCTCTTCCACAATAAATTTACAACGATGATACACATTCTCATTGACTGCATTTTTAAGTTCCCCCAGCATTTCAAGACTTACATCTCTGAGTGAAGCAACGTTTGGGTATTTACTATTAAGAAAACTGACCCCTTCCTCACATTCTTTTCTACGCACATTATATTCTGTTGATGCTAAAGAATGTTTCACACAAGTATCTAATAACACTATTTTGATCCCTTTCTGATTAAATGGACTATAATGAAAATCCAAAGAGCGGCAATCTAATTGGATCACTGAATCTGCTTTTCCAAACATACTTGCAAACATGTCCATGATCCCACACTGCAAGCCCACAAAATGGTTTTCTGCTCTTTGACAAAGCTTCACCATTTCCAATTTTGATAATCCTAGACCAAATAATTCATTTAATGCAAATACTGTAGCACATTCAACTGCTGCTGATGAAGACAATCCAGCACCTAATGGCACATCACCAGTGATTACAGCATTGAAACCAGTTAATTCATGCCCCCCTTTTAACAACTGATCTACAATTCCCATGATATAGTTGGGCCAATCCAAGGGCGACTTTACCAGCTCATTCATTGAAATAGAAAACGATTCATTTAAATCAGCTGCTGTTAAGTGTATCTCGTTATCCGACCTTTTTCCAATGGCAATATAAATTGCTTTATCAATGGCTGCAGGCAATACAAATCCCAAATTATAATCGGTATGCTCTCCTATTAAATTGATTCGGCCAGGCGACTTAACAAACAAGTCAGCAATTCCATAATTGGACTGGTAAACCGTCTGAAGTATTTCCTTACAGTCTTTAGCATCAATTGACATAAGTAGCATTTTCTTTATATGAAAAAAATCGAGCCGGGTAAACCCCCAGCTCAATTTCTGTATCGCTAATCTTACCTGCTTACTCAAACAAAAATGTAAAATAGCGGCGTAAAAGTAATCAAAAATTGTAAATAAATGTATTTACAACACTTATTATAAAAAAATATCTCAGAACTTTTCGTTATGTCAAAACTCTTACATAATTTCCAAATCGATTTATGCCAAAGTATCAAAAACAGTTCCGCATTCTGGTTGCAGTAGATTGTATCATTTTCGGCTTCGATGGAGTTGAATTGAAAATCTTATTAGTAAAAAGAGCTCTTGAACCTGAAAAAGGGAAGTGGAGTTTAATGGGTGGTTATATCACAGAAAAAGAAAATTTCGATCGTGGTGGTGCCCGTATCTTAAAACAATTGACAGGCCTTGAAGGAGTGTATATGGAGCAATTACATGCTTTTGGTCACCCAGACAGAGACCCTCATGAACGCACCATTGCTGTTGCCTATTTTGCTTTGATCGATATCAATCAGTTTGAGAAACAGTTGAGCACAGAATACCATGCTGAATGGTTCCCAATCAAAAAAATTCCAAAATTAGTTTTCGACCATGGCAATATGGTTGCCAAGGCAAAGGAAAGACTGCGTTACAAAGCCGCGTTTCATCCTATCCTTTTTGAATTACTTCCAGAGAAATTCACCCTGCCTCAATTACAAAGTTTATATGAGGGAATATTTGATACTGAGTTTGATAAAAGAAATTTTAGCAGAAAAATTCAGTCTACAAAATTACTCGTAAAACAAAAAGATAAAGATAAAGAAAGCTCCAAAAAAGGTGCTTACTATTATAAATTAGACAAAAGGCGTTATGCCGCAAACCTGCATGCCTTCTTGAATATTATCCCTAACCCTGTAATATTTAATAGGATATAATTTTATTTCGAAAATTGGCTGAACCCATTGTAAAATATGGTTCAGCGAGACTTTGATATGAGCAAAAATGCATATACAATTGGTGTTGATTTTGGTACAGATTCGGTTAGATCAATCCTTGTAGACACTAGTGATGGAGTTGAGATTAGCTCCTCAGTTTTTTATTATCCAAGATGGAAAGAAGGTAAATTCTGTACTCCTTCTAAAAATCAATTCCGTCAACACCCTCAAGATTATATTGATGGATTGCAATTTACAATACGCGCATGTATCGATGCAGCAGGACCAGCTATCGCCTCTTGTGTAAAAGCGATTGGTGTGGATACTACCGGAAGTAGTCCGGTTGCTGTTGATATTAAAGGTCAACCTCTCGCATTAAAAAAAGAATTCGAAGAGAATCCAAATGCCATGTTTGTTTTATGGAAAGACCATACAGCAGTTGTTGAAGCTGCAGAGATCAATCAACATGCTACTAAATTCCCCATCAACTATTTACAATTCGTTGGAGGTATTTATTCTTCAGAATGGTTCTGGGCTAAATTCCTTCACATACTCAGAGAAGATGAATCGGTTAGAAATGCATGTTATACTTGGGTAGAACATTGTGATTGGATCCCCTACTTACTGACTGGACAAAATGATATCAACGAATTAAAAAGGAGTGTATGCGCTGCTGGTCACAAAGGACTTTGGTCGGCCGCCTATGATGGATATCCTCCCAATGAATTCTTTGCTAGTCTAGACACAAAATTGGAGGGGCATGTAGAAAGATTAGGAAAAAATGTATATACCTCCGATCAATCAGTTGGTACAATTTCAAAGGAATGGGCTGATCTACTAGGCCTTCCCATTGATACGATCGTTGCAGTTGGCGCTTTTGATGCTCATATGGGTGCAGTGGGCGGACAAATTGAACCCTTTCACTTAAGTAAAGTGATGGGTACTTCTACTTGCGATATGCTCGTTGCACCTAGGGATCGAATTGGTAATAAATTAGTGAAAGGAATATGCGGACAGGTTGATGGCTCTGTCATTCCTGGAATGATTGGCCTTGAAGCGGGACAGTCTGCATTTGGAGATAGCTATGCATGGTTGAAGAAAATGATTCTTACTCCCGTTATTGATATTCTTTCAAAATCAAAATCTATTGATCAAGCTACCATTGCAAAATTAACAGAAGAGCTTTCCGATTTACTTTTAGTTGAACTCAGTAAAAAAGCATCTGAATTGCCTTTGCTTGAATCAGATCCAATAGCTACCGACTGGTTAAATGGGAGAAGAACACCTGATGCGAATCAAATGCTAAAAAGTGGCGTATTGGGTTTGAATCTTTCAACCGATGCTGTCATGCTTTTTAAAACAATTGTAGAATCAACTTGCTTTGGCGCTAAAGCCATCGTAGATAGATTTATTGAAGAAGAGGTGCCTATAGAAGGATTGATCGGACTTGGAGGAGTTGCAAAAAAATCGCCTTATATTATGCAAGTGATGAGCGATATTATGAACATGCCCATTCGAATTCATAAAAGCGATCAAACCTGCGCATTAGGTGCAGCCATGTTTGCAGCCACCGCATCAGGTGTATTTGAAAAGGTTGATGATGCGATGGTAAGCATGGGACAAGGTTTTGATACCACTTATACTCCGAATAAAAACAATATTGCATACTATGCCAAGAGAATGAAATCATACAAGAAACTCGGGGCATTCATAGAAACTTTTTAAAATGAGTACTACAGATTACGAAAGAATTAAACAAGAAGCTTATTATGCCAATATGCAATTACCCAAACTGGGTTTGGTATTGTTTACTTTCGGCAATGTTAGCGTAGCAGACCATGCATTAAAAGTGTTTGCAATTAAGCCAAGTGGAGTTCCTTATGAAGAATTAACAGCAGAAAAAATGGTGATCGTTGACTTTAATGGAGAAGTCATTTCTGGAAATCTAAGACCCTCGTCTGATACCAAAACACACGCAGTATTATACAAACATTGGGAACATATTGAGAGTATTGTTCACACACACTCTACCTATGCTACTTCATGGGCTCAATCGCAAAGGGCCATTCCTATCTACGGTACAACACATGCAGATCATTTAACATTGGATATTCCTTGTGCACCTCCTATGGATGACAATATGATTGAAGGAGATTATGAATATCAGACAGGTTTCCAAATTATGAATCATTTCAAAGAACTTGGAATAAATTATAAAGAAGTTGAAATGGTTCTAGTTGGAAACCACGCACCATTTACCTGGGGTAATACACCAAGTAAGGCAGTATATAATGCAGCTGTTCTTGAAGAACTTGCAAGAATGGCTTATTTAACTGAACAAATCAATCCATCTGCACCAAAATTGAAAGACTCCTTAATTAAAAAACATTACGAACGTAAACATGGTGCAGCATCATATTATGGTCAATAACCCTTTCTAAATTTAATTATCTAATTCATGAAACCACTTTTGGTATCCCTTTTTCTATCTGTCATTATTTGTGCAAATGCGCAGCAGAAAGATTATCCAATACAAGCGGTGGACTTCACAAAAGTTACCTTACAAGATCAGTTTTGGACACCAAGAATTGAAACTAATCGATTAGTTACAATACCTGCATCATTTGCAAGATGTGAAAGTACGGGCCGTGTCAAGAATTTTTTAATGGCTGCTGCAAAATCAGGGAAGTTCTGCACCCGCTACCCTTTTGATGATACAGACATTTATAAAACTATCGAAGGCGCTTCTTTCACCCTCGCACTTCACTATGATGCAAAATTAGATGCCTATCTAGATTCCATGATCCAGATCATTGCAAATGCACAGGAACCTGATGGCTACTTATATACAGCTCGCACAATCGATAAAATAAATGTGAATCCATTTTTTGGAAAAGAGCGTTGGGAGAAAGAACGAGAGCATAGCCATGAATTATACAATGCAGGACATTTATATGAAGCTGCCGCAGCTCACTTCTTAGCAACAAAAAAAACAACCCTACTCAATATTGCTTTAAAAAATGCAGATTTGGTTTGTTCTGTATTCGGACCAGATAAACGCCATGTTGCACCCGGTCATGAGATCATTGAAATGGGGTTAGTAAAATTATATCGCATCACTGGAAAAGCACAATACCTCAATACTGCAAAATATTTTATTGAAGAGCGAGGTAACTTTAAAGGTTATGATGCAAAAAGTAAAGACCCTTTCAAAAATGGAGCATACTGGCAAGACGATATACCAGTAAAGCAACAACAGGAAGCTGAAGGGCATGCCGTTAGAGCAGGATACCTTTATTCAGCAATGGCAGATATAGCTGCATTAACAGAAGACAAAGAAATGTTGGCGGCTGTTGATAGAATTTGGAAAAATGAGACTGGCAAAAAAATGTATGTACAAGGAGGTGTGGGTGCAATAGGAGATGGAGAAAGGTTTGGTGCAAATTATGAGCTTCCAAACGCAACTGCTTATAATGAAACCTGTGCAGCAATAGCTAATATTTATTTTAATCAAAGAATGTTCTTATTGCACGGCGATGCACAATATATTGATGTATTAGAAAAGGTTTTGTATAATGGTTTTCTGTCTGGAGTAGGCCTTGATGGCAAATCGTTTTTCTATACAAATGCCATGCAGATCCATCATTATTTAAATCATGCAGATATGGAGTCTGAAAGATCTGGATGGTTCGAATGTTCATGTTGCCCTACTAATATTGCACGCATGATGCCTTCGATACCAGGCTATATCTATGCACAGAAAAATGATAGCATCTATGCAAATCTGTTCATCGCTGGAACTGCCTCTCTACAATTAAATCACAAGAGCATTCAAATTAAACAGGAGAACAATTATCCTTGGGATGGAAATTTGAAGTTTATTATTAATACAGCACAGCCAACAGATTTTAATATGCTGATTCGCATTCCAGGTTGGGCACAAAATATTGCCTTACCCAATAATTTGTATCACTTTACGAATGTATCAACTTCAAAAGTTGTTATTCTCATCAACGGAAAAAATGCAGATTATCAAATACAAAATGGATATGCTATTTTGAAAAGAACCTGGCAAAAGAATGACCTGATTCAAGTGATCCTTCCAATGGAATCAAGGAAAGTGGCTTCCGATACTCTGATAAAAGATAATATTGGCAAACTGTCGTTACAAAGAGGACCGCTAATGTATTGTGCAGAGTGGAAAGATAACTCTGGAACAACTTCAAACATCATTCTCCCAGCTACTTCAAAATTAAATGCTATTTACAACGCAGATTTATTACATGGCGTAGTGGAATTAAAATCACAAGCATCTATCGTAGAGATCAGTGCGAATGGACAAGAAATAAAAACAAACAAAAAACCATTTACTGCTATCCCCTATTATGCTTGGGCAAATAGAGGAAAAGGAGAAATGACTGTTTGGATTCCTGAAAAAATAACGGCAGCAGAACTAATTACAAAATAAAATATAACGAAAAGCAAACTATATGATTAATTTAAAAACACTTGAAGTCTGGTTCATAACTGGAAGTCAGGATCTATACGGCGAAGAAACCTTGCATCAAGTTGCAGAACATTCGAAGACCATTTCAGCATACTTAAATGAAGAAGATAGATTACCAGTTACTGTGGTTTATAAACCAACAGTTAAATCAACAGCTGAAGTAACTGCAGTGATGCAAGAAGCTAATAATGCAACCAACTGTATTGGTGTAATGACATGGATGCATACTTTTTCTCCAGCAAAAATGTGGATCAACGGTTTGAAGATTTTGAATAAACCTTTACTCCATTTTCATACCCAATTTAATAGAGATATTCCTTGGAGCACCATTGATATGGACTTCATGAATTTAAATCAAAGCGCTCATGGAGATCGTGAATTTGGATTCATGATGACTCGAATGCGTATCAATCGAAAAGTAGTTGTAGGCCATTGGCAAGACAATGAATCACTTTCAAAAATTGATGGCTGGATGCGTGCCGCTGCTGGATGGCATGATTGGCAAGGCGCAAGGTTTGTAAGATTTGGTGATAATATGCGCTACGTTGCAGTTACTGAAGGAGATAAAGTAGAGGCAGAAACAAAATTCGGTTATTCTGTAAATACCTATGGTGTAGGAGATCTAGTTGCAGTAGTTAATCAAGTAAGTGAAGAACAAATTGATGAATTGATCGCTATTTATGAAGACGAATATACCCTTGTAGATTCTTTGCAAAAAGGTGGAACACAACACCAATCACTAAGAGAAGCTGCACGTATTGAAATTGGTATCGAAACTTTCTTAGTGAATGGAAATTTCAAAGGATTCACTACCACTTTTGAAGATCTTCACGGACTAGTGCAACTTCCAGGTATCGCAGCTCAAAGATTAATGACTAAAGGATATGGATTTGCAGGAGAAGGTGATTGGAAGACTGCTGCATTGGTGCGCGCCATGAAAGTTATGGGAAGTGGATTAAAAGGCGGCACATCATTTATGGAAGATTATACGTACCATTTTAATCCCGACAATCGCATGGTATTGGGTGCCCACATGTTAGAGATTTGCGAATCCATTTCAGATGCAAAACCTAGTTGCGAAATACATCCGCTGGGAATAGGTGGGAAAGCAGATCCTGTACGATTAGTATTTAACTCAGGACCTGGTCCGGCTATTAACGCCTCTGTTGTAGATATGGGAAATCGCTTCCGTCTTTTAGTAAATGAAGTAATGGCAGTTACATCATTTAATCCTTTACCAATGTTACCTGTTGCACGCGTATTATGGAAACCTTATCCAAATATGCATACAGGATGTGCTGCTTGGATTCTTGCCGGAGGCGCACACCACACCTGTTATAGCCAAAGCCTAAGCGCCGACCATTTAGAAGACTTTGCTGAAATGGCTGGGATAGAATATTTATTAATTGGCAAAGACACAAAAATAAATCAGTTCAAAAACGAATTACGCTGGAACGAAATCGCATATAAATAACTAAATTACCCACAAATATTTAAAATTAAATAATGAACAAAAACCTTGCCTTTGCTGACTATCTGGTATTCATCATTTACTTCGTTATTGTAGCGGGATATGGATACAGCATCTATCGAAAACGTAAAAAAAACGAGCACGATGCAAAAGCTTATTTCCTTGCAGAAGGTTCCCTAACATGGTGGGCAATTGGAGCTTCTTTGATCGCCTCAAATATCTCTGCAGAACAATTTATTGGAATGAGTGGCGAGGGATTTTTTTTAGGTATTGCCGTTGCAGCATATGAGTGGTTGGCCGCTGTTGCGTTAATCATTATTGCGATTTGGTTTATTCCTGTTTATTTAAAGAACAAGATCTATACCATGCCGCAATTTTTAAAAACTAGGTATAACGAATCAACTGCTTTGATCATGGCGGTGTTTTGGTTGTTCTTATACGTTTTTGTGAACCTAACTTCTATTCTGTATTTAGGAGCAGTTGCGATAAACGGAATTGCAGGTGGTGGTTATCTCCACGTTATTATGATTGGCCTTTCCATTTTTGCATTATTGATTTCTTTGGGCGGAATGAAAGTGGTTGCTTATACAGATGTTATTCAAGTAGCTGTATTGATCATCGGCGGACTAGTAACTACCTATATCGCATTAACTACAGTAGGGTCTTATTTCGGTGTTGGTGAAAATGCGATTGCAGGGTATCTGGATCATTAACCTTAACTATTGGGGTTGTAACCAGTATATCACGCAACGTGCATTGGGTGCAGATCTACAAACTGCTAGAACAGGTATCTTGTTTGCAGGTTTCCTTAAATTAATGATGCCTTTGATCGTAATGCTTCCTGGTATTGCCGCATTTGTATTATACCAATCAGGTCATTTACCTCAATTAGTTGGAGGTAAGGATGGCGCTTATTCTGCGGTACTAACTTTTTTACCAACTGGTTTAAAAGGTTTATCAGTTGCTGCACTTACCGCAGCAATAGTTGCTTCACTTGCTGGGAAAGTAAATAGCATTTCAACTATTTATACTTTAGATATCCATAAAAAATATATTCAGAAAGACGCTAATGAAAAAAGTCAGGTATATATTGGTCGCTTCGCTGTATTTGCTGCTATGATTTTAGCAGTATTATTTACGTGGAACGATATATTGGGTATTGGTGGCGTTGGTGGATTTACTTATATCCAAAAATATACTGGTTTCATAAGTCCGGGTGTATTTGCAATGTTCTTTTTAGGAATGTTTTGGAAGCGAACTACTGGTACTGCAGCAATTGTGGGTCTGTTAACAGGATTCCTTTTGTCTGTTTTATTCAATGAATTCGCTCCAAGTCTTTTTGGAAATGAAACAATATTGTATACGGCTTATCCAAATGGCAAAGGTGGTTTTGAAATACCATTCCATATTTGTATGGGTTTATCATTCTTATTTACAATGATTGCAATGGTTGCAGTAAGTTTTGCTGGTCCTAAAATCAACCCTAAAGCATTCGAGTTGGATAAATCAATGTTTAAGTTAGAACCATCAACAACTGTTTTAATAGTTACTATTCTATTTATTATTACTGCACTGTATGTGAAGTTTTGGTAGAAGCAAAAGAAGTAATAAAAAAGCCTCGATGTATGTATATCGAGGCTTTTTTTTTGCAAGGATTATTTATGAATCAGGTTCCTAAATATTAAATCATTATAATCCTTAATAAACCCAATGATATTATCATAAGCTGCAAACTCATGTGCTTCGTGCATGGTGGTTAATACAATGGCTTGCATACCTGCTCTTTTGGCTGCTTCCACACCCTTTGGTGCATCTTCAAATACAATACATTCTTCAGGCAAAACACCCAATTCTGCTGCCCCTTTTAAATAGGTTTCTGGATCTGGTTTGCTTTCTATAACATCATCTGCACTTACAATTGATCTGAAATAGTGGTGCAAACTCAATCCGTCCAATACAAAATTGATATTAAATGGGATCGCAGCAGATCCAATACCCATGCTAATTCCAGCTTGTTTCGATTCTTCTAAAAATTCGTCTAAGCCATCAATCAATTTTAATATGGGGCGATATTCCGCTTGATACCTCTTTTCTTTTTCAACTGAAAGGAAGTCCATCTCCTCCTGTGTAAATCGATCTTTCCCAAATACACGAATCAAGAGTTCCGTATTTTTCCCATACATCTGCTCTTTCACTTGCTCCCAAGTAAGGTCTGCACCTAGGTCATCATTAAGTATATTAAACCATGCTTTACAGTGGTACATCATGTCATCGATCATGGTTCCATTCAAGTCAAACAAAAAAGCTTTTATAGGAAGCGACATAGTATTAGTTAAAAGTAATTGATGCGCAAAAATATAGCGCTGATTGAGATCAGAACAAATTAATTAGAATTCTTCCAGGCATTCACAATAAAATCTGCAATTCCAGCTGGTTGTTCGATCGGTACATGGTGCCCATTTTGTTCTTGCTTTCCTCTTGTCATTGGATAAATCATGACGGGGCCGCCCAACTGAATATATTTTTCTGCAATGACCAAAGCATTTTCTTCGTACGGGATCATTGCATCATGTAATCCAAAACTAAAATATAGAGGCACTTTATAAGAAGCTAATTTTTCGAGATTGTCTTTGGGATTATCAGCATAATTCAAAGCCTGTTCTTCATTAAACCCGTATGCAGCTATTAATTGCTTCCATTGATCTGCACTTGCGCCTACCCCTTTCATTTTTGAACCAGGCCAACTTTTTATTTCAGAAACTGGATTCTCTGCATAAATACAACTAACCCTATCAGGATATAATTTAGCCCAAGCAAATTCGCATAAACTTCCTCTTACTGCACCAGACAAAGCAGGCTTTTTAGAAAGTTTTTTTTCATTGATCAGATAGGTATAAAACTTATTCCAAATATCCATCAATGCAGGCTGACCGTATAGATATTTATTGTTGATATTAATAAACGCAATATGAAAACCACGTAAAACTAAAAAGCTATCTATTTCAGTATGAAATTCAGGGGAGTAAGTACGCCACAACCATGGGTTCCCTTCCAATGGTTTTTCTGGGACCACGATATATGCAGATGCAGTGTCAATTTTAAAACTTTGTTTTTTAAACCCATGCCAATTTTCTGAAGTTGTTTGCGCATTTATAAGTAAACTACTTAACAACATCAACACGATGATCGAGAATCTTTTCTTCAAAAAAATTGTAACCATGTTATAAATTAATTGATTGTTTTTTCTTCATGAAGATCAGGGATTTCTACATCTTTAAACCCTTTACGCTCTAAACGCTTTGCAAAATCTTTTTGCACATCATATTCGCCATGAACTAGGAAAAGCGTTTTTACTTGTTGCGTGTCTTGACAACTGATAAACTGACAAAGGTCCTCATAATCTCCATGTGCACTCATACTTTTCATGGAAGCAATTTCTGCTACCACATCAAATTCTTCTCCAAAGATTCTAACTACTTTATCTCCATTCATTAGCCTTCCACCTAATGATCTTGGCTCACAATAACCCACCATTAAAACAGTATTCTGTGAACCACCAATATTATTCATGATATGGTGCTTCACCCTTCCTGCGTCGGCCATTCCACTAGCTGAAATAATCACACATGGCTGTTCTAAAAAATTTAAGTTTTTACTTTCGTCAACTGTTTTAATATAATTGAGTCCTTCAAAATCAAAAGGATCATCATCATGCTCCATTACTTTTTGAATCCTGCTATTAAAATACTTTGGATATTTTTTAATCATTTCAGTTGCTTCTCTACTCAAAGGACTATCTACATAGATTGGTACTTTGGGCAACCTTTTTTCATTGAACAATTGATTAAGATCGTATAATATTTCCTGAGTTCTACCTACACTAAATGCAGGTATGATGAGTTTGCCTTTTTTTACAGAACAAGTATGTTGTATCCATTTCAATAAAGTATCAGGCGAGCTATATACTTCATCATGCAACTTATTTCCATAGGTACTTTCCAATAACAAATAATCTGCTTGAGGGAAAACTGCTGGTGACCTAAGGATTACATCACGGTATCTCCCAACATCGCCACTGAAACAGATTCTGGTAAGTTGATTGTTTTCTGTGATTTTTAAACTTACTGCAGCGCTGCCTATTATATGACCCGCATCTGTAAACTGAACTTCAATTCCAGGCAACACTGTTTTCCAATTGCCATATTCAACCGTTTCAAAACCGGCCATCGCCTTTGTAACATCATCCACTGAATATAGTGGTTCATATAAAGGAAGGCCTTGTTTCAATCTTCTCTTATTAATAAACTTGGTATCTGAACGTTGAATCTCAGCAGAATCTTCTAACAAGATTCCTGCTAATTCTTTGGTAGCTGGTGTACAATAAATTTTACCAGCAAAACCTTCACTCACCAGTTTAGGAATTAAACCTGAATGATCTATATGCGCATGAGAAAGAATCATTACATCAACTGAAGCAGCATCAAAACCTAAGTCACGATTCATTGCATCTGTTTCCTTACCCATGCCCTGAAACATCCCACAGTCTAACAGAATTTTGATACCAGACTTTAATGTAATTAAATGTTTTGATCCAGTAACTGTTCTAGCAGCACCATGAAATGCGATCTTCATATTAAATCCTCCTCCCTCTATGCGGGTTTTAATCTAATGAATTCAATCTTTTAACTCTTTGCTTTAAAACTCCAAGTAAACCAAAATTCTGAAACAATATCTCCTGCCATATTTTTTCCAACAGAATAACATTTTCTAGTTTGACCTTCCCCAGTTTTCAATGCTTCTTCAATGGCTTCAGCTATTTCAACACCATCAGTGCTGGTAAATGTAATTTTATCAATTGCTTTTTTATGATATTTTGCTTCCATGCCAACCACCAGCATACTTACAGAAGGATCTCTTTGATAAATCTGTCCAAAAGCCAACATCCCTGTACTCATCTCTGCTGCCATTGCTTGAACAGCAAAGTACATCGACCTAAATGGATTTTGATTGAGCCATTTATAAGTTACAGTTACCTCCGCTATCTCAACCTCAAATTTTTGCATGCGCAAACCTGCTATCCAAGCTGCTGGTAATTTCTGAAGTAGAAAGAATCGAAACTTAATTCGATTATTAATAATTTTTTGAAACTTGGAGAAGTTTGCATTCATGGCAATCACTATTTTTTTTGTTTAGGATAGTATTTAGGATCCATTGCAGCTACAGACCAATCGCTAAAAAAACCTATGACCTTACTTTTATTATAGCCTCGGCCCTCTTCAAGATAAGACGAGTTTTGTGTATGCAATAGTTTGCCATCCTTATCAAGGACCAAGAAAACTGGGAATCCCATTCTTTGCGGATAACTATATTTAGCAAACACATCATCATTCTGGTTTTCGCTACTATAATTTAAATGATACACAACAAAGTTTGCTTTAATTGCAAATTGCAGAGTCCATCTGAAAATCATTCTTCACTACTTTTTCAAATAATAAACACCAACTGCACCAATTACCTCCCCCTTGAATTAATACATGCTTATTTTCTGCCTTTGCTTGTTTTACTGCTGCTGCAATATCTTTTTCAGCATTTGCAGTAACAGAATACAATTTTGTGGTATCCATTTTTTCAGCACGGACCCCCGAAAAAATAAACAGCGTCATTATTATTAGGAACTTCTTCATTCTCTTCAAAAATTATTATTGGGAATCACTATTATAACAAAATCGCAGCCAATGCATAATCGGCTAACAAAATTAAAATACAACTTACTACAACAGCAGAAGTACTTGCCCTACCAATTTCAAGCGAGCCTCCTTTTACATTGTATCCAAAATATGCAGGAACTGAACTAAGTATAAAGGCGAAAGTATATGCCTTGTACATAGAGAAATTAATATTATACAAATTCAGATTCTGCCTTAATCCTGTGTCAAAAATATCGGTTGCTAATATGCCAGACATAGATCCAGCTAATCTGCCTCCCCAAATTCCTAAAACAGCAGAGATTACAATTAAGCATGGTATTACTAGAAGCGATGCAAGGATCTTCGGGAAAATCAAATAGTTTTTTGAATTAATCCCCATGATCTCTAATGCATCAATTTGCTCACTGATCCGCATATTACCAAGTTCACTTGCGATTTTGCTTCCTACAACACCGGCCAAAACAATACTTAATACAGTCGGAGATAATTCAAGGATCATACTATCACGCACAATCTGGGCAATGGTTGAAGCGGGTACTAATGGACTAACCAACTGATAAGCAGTTTGCACTGTTGTTACAGCTCCAAGGAATATTGAAATAATTACAACGATGGGCAATGCACCAATTCCAATTTCAACACATTGGTGCATGAATTCTTTCCAATACATTCGCCAATTCTCAGGCTTAGTAAACATGCCTTTTAGCATGAGTAGATAAGTACCAAAATGTGTGAAAAAATTCATTGCGCTAATTTAGGATTATCCAGTTACTTTTTCTTTTTCTTTAATCGTTTCCACCAACTACTAGTTTGAACCACTTCATCAATATCGCCTTTGCATTTTAACTGAGCATCAACTACAGCAACAATCGCCATATTAATGATGTTTCGAACACTACTACCCAATTGTAAAACGTGCACTGGCTTTTTCAAACCAAGCAAAATTGGGCCAATTGCATCAGCACCACCAATTTCTTTTAATAAATTATAGGTTACGTTACCAGAAGTAAGATTAGGGAAAATCAGAACGTTCACTTCTTCATCTACCAATTCACTAAATGGATAATTGTCTTTTAAGATTTCTTTGTTGAAAGCTAAACTACCTTGCATTTCACCATCAACGATCAATGATGGGTTACGCTGTTTTAATATTTTTGTAGCATTCGCAACTAGGCGCGCTTCTGGAGAATCGCTACTTCCAAAATTGCTATAACTCAACATGGCAATGCGTGGTGTTAAATTAAAGTTTCGAACTTCTTTTGCAACCATCATTGTAATATCAGCCAATTCCTCTGCAGTTGGATTAAAGTTAACTGTGGTATCGGCTAAGAATAACGGCCCTCTTTTGGTAAGTAATAAATACATACCAGCAATTTTTTTAACCCCTTCTTCTGTACCTACAATTTGCAATGCTGGTCTGATCGCTTCCGCATAATTCTTGGTTAAACCAGACAACATCGCATCAGCATCGCCAGTTTCTACCATCATACAACCAAAATGGTTGCGGTCTTTCATTAGCTTTTTACTTTCATAATTATTTACGCCTCTACGCTGACGCTTTTTGAAAAACAATTCACCGTAGTATTCGCGTTTAGCTTCATTCTCATCACTTCGTGGATCAATGATCGGAATATCAGTAAGATCGATATTGTTTTTATCTGCGATCATATTGATCTTTTCAGGATCCCCTAATAAGATTGGATAAGCTAAACCTTCATCATATACAATACTTGCAGCTTTCAATATTTTTTGGTTGTCTGCTTCTGCAAATACCAAACGCTTCGGACCTTTTCTAGCTTTATTACCAATCACACGCATCAACTGATTATCTAGTCCTAATCGTTTATTCAATTCCACAGCATAGGCATCCCAGTTATCAATTGTTTTTTGTGCAACACCAGATTCAATGGCAGCTTTTGCAACCGCTGGAGCAACTGTAGATAATAAACGAGGATCTAATGGTTTTGGAATAATGTATTCTGGACCAAAACTCATATTCTGTTGATTGTATGCCATGTTCACAATATCTGGCACAGCGGTTTTAGCCAAATCGGCCAAAGCCCTTACAGCAGCGAGTTTCATGGCTTCATTGATCTGCTTAGCTCTGACGTCTAATGCGCCTCTGAATATATAAGGGAAACCCAATACATTATTAACTTGATTCGGATAATCAGTCCGACCTGTTGCCATGATAATGTCTTTGCGCACACTAGAAGCTTCAGGATAAGTGATCTCTGGATCAGGATTGGCCATTGCAAAAACTATTGGGTTCTTAGCCATTGAGCGCACCATATCTTGCGTAACCACATTACCAACACTCAACCCAAGAAATACATCCGCATCTTTCATGGCAGTTTCAAGTGTCCAATCAGTTTTCTTTACTGCAAATTTTTGTCTGATCGGACCAAGGTCAGTTCTCCCTTCATGCAATACACCATCTTTATCAAACACAATAAAGTTCTCATAGCGTGCACCTAATGCTACATAAAGCTGAATGCAAGCCATCGCAGCAGCACCAGCTCCATTGATCACAAAATGAACTTTTTCTATTTTCTTTTTTTGTAATTCCAATGCGTTTAACATGGCAGCACTGCTAATGATGGCTGTTCCATGTTGATCATCGTGCATCACTGGAATATTCATTTGCTCCTTCAGCTTTTGCTCGATGTAAAAACATTCTGGTGCTTTGATGTCTTCAAGATTAATACCTCCAAAAGTTGGCTCGAGCGATTTTACGATATGTACAAATTTTTCAGGATCCTTTTCGTTGATCTCAATATCAAATACATCAATGTCTGCAAAAATTTTAAACAATACCGCTTTCCCTTCCATTACAGGTTTACCTGCATCTGGTCCGATATCGCCTAAACCCAACACTGCTGTACCATTCGTAATTACTCCAACTAAATTTCCTTTAGCAGTATATTTATAAACGTCTTCTACATTATTAAAGATTTCCTTACATGGTTCTGCAACACCCGGACTATATGCCAAACTAAGATCACGTTGAGTTTTGGCTTCTTTTGTGGGAACTACTTCAATTTTTCCGGGCCTACCATTTGCGTGGTATTCCAATGCTTGCTCTCTTCTTAAATCAGCTTGTTTCGACATAGTAATTTTTTATAAACCAGATTTAGCACCTAACCAAGCCATCATACCCATCCCTGTTTCAATGGCTTGTTCATCAATATCAAATTTAGGCGTATGAACATTATTTACAATTCCCCTTTCTTCATTCCGCACTCCTAGTCTAAAGAAACAGCCAGGAATCACTTGTGTATAATATCCAAAGTCTTCTGCGCCCATTCGCATTTCCGTTTCTTGCACATTTTCTTTTCCCATATAAACATTGGCCAATTGCCAATTCTGTTCTGTAAATGTTGGATCATTATCAACCGTTGGATAACCAACATCAATCAATAGATCCAATTCAGCACCCATTGATTCTACTAAGCCTATTGCTTGTTTACGAATTAATTCATGAGCTTTGAATCGCCAGGTTTCATCCATCGCACGAAACGTTCCTTTCAGTTTTACTTCACTAGGAATCACATTGGTAGTGTGGCCACCTTGAATAGAACAAATGGATAACACAGATGGTGAAAGAGGATTGTTGTTTCTTGATATGATCTGTTGTAAACTCACAATTAATTGCGAAGCGATCAAAATAGTATCTGCAGTAAGGTGTGGGGCAGCAGCATGGCCACCTTTGCTTCTTATGGTCATAAAGATTTCATCAGCACTAGCCATTGCCCTTCCTTTTCTAAAACTAAGCTTGCCAAAATCTAAGCCCGGATGTACGTGTAAAGCTATGATGCCAGCAGGTTTTGGATTTTTCAATGCACCTTCTTTGATCATAAAACTTGCACCACCTGGATTTTTTTCTTCTCCTGGTTGAAACAATAATTTAATGGTGCCCTCCCACTCGCTCTTCAACTCATTTAATATTTGAGCTGCACCTAATAAGATGGTTGTATGTACATCGTGCCCACAGGCATGCATCACCCCTACGTTTTGTGAGCAATAACTTACTTCATTTTCTTCAGTGATCTGCAACGCGTCCAAGTCTGCCCTTAAAGCAATTACTCGTGATGTTGGGTTCTTTCCTTCAATGATTCCTAATATACCGGTTGTAGCAATTACTGTAAATGCAATACCCATTTCTGTTAATTGCTGTTGTAGATATTTACTAGTTTCAAATTCTAGATAGCTAAGTTCAGGGTGTGCATGCAGATGCCTACGAACAGCAATGTACTTTTCTGAATATTGTTTTGCCTTTTCTTGTATACTGTTGATCAGTTCCATTAAAAATTATTGTTGAAGTAATTGATCTTCTTCTTCTTTGGTTGGTGTATAGTCGATTGCATCTTCTACTACAAAAACGCCAGTTGAATATAATTTCACCAATTGTAATTTAAACTTTTCCGCATCCGCTTTCTTTAAAAAATTGCCAATTCTCACTTTAAAGTTGGGCGCCTGAAATATAGTATATGACTTTTGATCTGGAAAACGGCTTAGCAACTCTCCTTTTACTTTGAAAGCCTGATCTCTATTTGATGTGCTTACTACCTGCACTCGATATCCTTTATACTGACCAGCGCTTGTTAACAAAGAAGCCTTTTTGTTTGCCGTAATTTGCTTGCTCGTCAAAACATCCATTCTCGCATCTTTATGAACAATTACAGTATCTTTTTGAGAATTTGCATGAACCAGATAATTAGATCCAAAAAACAAAACAAGCGTAATGAGTGCCTTCAACATATTTTGACTTTTGAATTTAAAATTTAGAATTTCTCCTGTAAGTTAAAATTAATATCCCGAATCAGCTACAGGAGTTCCGTTGACTATCGCTACTCCTGCACTACAACCCAAACGAGTTGCTCCAGCATCCACCAATTCCTTCGCAAATGCATAGTCTCTGATGCCACCTGAAGCTTTTATTTGTACGTGCTTTGGAAGATGTAGTCTGAACAATTTCACTGCTTCCACAGTTGCTCCTTTTTCTGCATAACCAGTGGAGGTTTTTAAATAATCAATTCCCGCAGCTCCAAAAATATCACAGCAGGCAATGATTTCTTCGTCCGTTAGGATGCCGCTTTCGATAATCACTTTGATGGTCTTTCCCTTGCTCTTAATAATGGGCATGATATGATTGATCTCATTGGCGATATAGGTAAAGTCTTTATTCTTGATCGCTGAAATATTCGCTACAACATCTAGTTCATCAGCACCATCAACCATTGCCAAAACAATTTCTGCAATTTTTGCTTCCACCGCTGAATATCCAAAAGGAAATCCAATAACTGTAGCCACTTTTACAGCTGTACCAGCAGTTAATGATTTAGCCTGCTTTACAAAATTAGGAGGCACACATACCGCAGCAAATTGATATTGAATTGCTTCAGCACAAAGCTTATCAATATCAGCTACAAGTGTAGATGGTTTCAAAATTGTATGGTCGATAAATTGATTCAGCTTCATAGCATTTTATTGAGCTGCAAAGGTAGCTAAAGAATCCCTCCTACACTCAAAATCCCTATCAATTTAACAAGCTAAAATTGACATGGTTTTAACCCATTTCTTCAGATACTAAATAAAAAAAAAGCCCCGCTCCTAATATCGGGGCAGGGCCTAATTTCTTTTCGTTCTTCACTCCTCACTTCTCACTCCTCACTTCTCACTCCTCACTCCTCACTTCTTCTTCCTCCTCTCTTCACTTTTATCTTTTATCTTTTCACTTAATTATGCGTCCTTACCATGACAAGCTTTAAACTTCTTCCCACTACCGCAAGGACAAGGATCGTTTCTTCCAATCTTCGGACCAACTTGTACTGGCTGCTGTTTCACAGGTGTTGGGTCATAATATTCATCTTCAGTTGGTGCTGCACTAATATCTTCTTTTTGTGTGCGCATTTTACTTAAGTCGGTCTTTTGCTGACGACCTTCTTTAACTGTATCTCCTTCGTTCAAAGGAATTGCAGAATGACAAAGGAATTGAACGATCTCGCGATTCACTTCAGCATCCATTTTTTTGAATAGATCAAATGCTTCCATTTTATAAATCACCAACGGATCTTTCTGCTCATACGTTGCAGTTTGAACGCTTTGTTTCAAATCGTCCATCGCACGTAAATGCTCTTTCCAAGCGTCATCAATAAACCCGAGTGTACAGGTTCTTTCTAATCCATTTAATAGTTCAAACCCGCCTGATTGAAGGGTTTTATCTAATGGGGCAAGAACTTGAATAACCCTTCTTCCATCAGAGAAAGGAACAATTACATTTTCAATATGTGATCCCTGATCTCTTCTAATATTTTTAAATACAGGAATACTATGTTCCGCAAGGTTTGATTTTTTACGCTCGTAATTCTCAACAGCTTCATTGTATAATTTTTCGGCTAATTGAGCATCATTTCCTCTAGCAAGTTCTTCTGCAGTGATGGCAGAATCAATACCAAAGTTTACGATTGCAGCTAAACGGAAACCTTCATGATCATTTTGTTCTTTGAATGAATTGATCAATCCTTCTGCAACAGAATATAAAGCATTATCTAAATCCAATGCCAATCGCTCACCAAACAATGCGTGATTTCTTTTTGAATAAATAACTGTACGTTGTTTATTCATCACATCATCATATTCCAATAAACGTTTACGAATACCAAAGTTATTTTCTTCCACTTTTTTCTGAGCACGTTCAATTGATTTAGTGATCATGCTATGTTGAATTACTTCGCCCTCTTTGTAGCCGGCAAAGTCCATCACTTTTGCAATACGCTCACTACCGAACATGCGCATCAGATCATCTTCTAAAGAAATAAAGAATAAAGAAGATCCTGGATCACCCTGACGACCAGCACGACCTCTTAACTGACGGTCAACCCTACGTGATTCGTGACGTTCAGTACCAAGAATAGCCAATCCGCCAGCTTCTTTCACACCTGGTCCGAGTTTAATATCAGTACCCCTACCGGCCATATTTGTTGCAATAGTTACAGCCCCAGCAAAACCAGCTTCCGCAACAACCTGTGCTTCACGTGCGTGTTGTTTTGCATTCAATACATTATGAGGAATCTGCTTTTGACGCAGCATTCTACTTAATAATTCACTTACTTCAACTGATGTAGTACCAACAAGAACCGGCCTTCCAGCTTCTCTGAGTTTTACAATTTCATCAATGACTGCACCAAATTTTTCACGCTTGGTTTTGAAAACCAAATCCTGTTCATCTATCCTGATTGCAGTAACGTTTGTTGGAACAGTTACCACGTCTAATTTATAGATATCCCACAACTCAGCTGCTTCGGTTTCTGCAGTACCGGTCATACCACATAATTTGTGATACATACGGAAATAGTTCTGCAAGGTTACGGTTGCATAGGTTTGTGTTGCAGCCTCGATCTTTACATTTTCTTTTGCTTCAATTGCTTGGTGCAAACCATCTGAATACCTTCTACCGTCGAGTATACGACCAGTTTGCTCATCTACGATTTTTACTGCACCATCCATCACCACATATTCGATGTCTTTATCAAACAAAGTATATGCTTTTAGTAATTGCTGAACGGTATGTATACGATCTGCTTTAACAGAGTAATCGTTAATGATACTTTCTTTGCGATGTAGTTTTTCTTCTGCAATTAATTCTGATTGCTGTTCTACTTGAGCAAGTGATACACTAATATCGGGAAGCACAAAGAAATTAGGATCTTCTCCAGCACCAGTAATTAATCCAATCCCTTTATCTGTTAATTCAACTGAATTATTTTTTTCATCGATGTAAAAAAACAGTTCCTGATCTGCGATTGGCATTTCTCTACTCTGATCGGCTAAATAATAGTTCTCAGCCTTCTGCAATTTCACACGAATACCTGGCTCACTCAAGAACTTAATCAATGCATTATTCTTTGGCAAACCACGGTGAGCACGGAACAATGCCAATCCACCATCCTTAGGATCATCATTACCTTCTGTTATTTTTTTCTTGGCTTCGTTTAAGAAATGATTGGTCGCTCTTTTTTGAGCATCCACCAATTTCTCAATTCTAGGCTTTAAGTCGAAGAACTGTTGCTCGCCTGTGTTGTGGCCAATCGGACCACTAATGATCAAAGGCGTACGTGCATCATCAATCAATACAGAATCCACCTCATCCACCATTGCAAAATGGTGTTTACGTTGTACCATTTCTTCTGGTGTATGCACCATGTTATCACGCAAATAGTCAAATCCAAATTCATTGTTCGTACCATAAGTGATGTCTGCTAAATAAGCATTACGACGTGCTTCACTATTTGGTTCGTGTTTGTCGATACAATCCACTGTGATTCCTAACCATTCAAAAATGGTTCCATTCCATTCACTATCTCTTCGTGCTAGGTAATCATTCACGGTTACAATATGTACACCTTCACCAGCCAATGCGTTCAAGTATGCCGGCAATGTAGACACCAATGTTTTACCCTCACCAGTTGCCATCTCGGCAATTTTTCCTGAGTGCAAAACACTACCTCCTATTAACTGTACATCATAGTGAACCATATTCCAAGTAACAGCACCACCACCTGCAGTCCAAGTATTCTTGAAAACAGATTTATCTCCTTCAATTCTTACATAGTCTTTTTTAACACTAAAATCTCTATCCAAATCTGTAGCCGTGCTAACCAATTCAGTATTTTCTTTAAAGCGACGAGCCGTTTCTTTCACCACAGCAAAAGCCTCTGGTTGAATTAATGCCAAGGCCTCTTCGATTTTTTTATTGCGCTCTTTTTTAAGTTTATCAACTTCCTGATAGATGGTATCTCTGCCATGAATATCGTTCACGGGTAGTGCTTCAGCTTCTGCTTTTTTTCCCTCGATCACATCATCAATCTCTTTCAAATGCGTTTTGATCCGCTCTTTGAATTCTACAGTCTTGCCCCTCAATGCATCATTTGAAAGGTTTTGGTATTCCTGAAAATGAACACTTACTTTCTGAATGATCGGCATAATCGATTGCACATCTTTCTCGCTCTTACTGCCTCCGAATAACTTAGAAATAAATTTCAACATATAATACTATTGGATAATTCGTTTAATTCTGATTTTCGAACCTCTTTACACTTTCACAAAAACGGTGCTATTTGAATAGTTTCGTCAAAATGGCAGCATGTTTTTTTCAAAAGGACGACAAAGGTAAAGATTTTAAATAGAGCAGACTCATAAGCCTATAATTCCGGAAACTCTAATATTTTGTAAATTTTAGTCAAATCTACCTCAGCTGAATATTCTCTCTTTACTTTTAGGCTAATGAAACAGCTAGCAATACTTGGTTTTATTTGTTTGATTTCCTTCAATAGCTATTCCCAGGTAGTTTTAATTGATACAAACAGCACTACCATAAAGGAATCCGCTACAAAAGTCTTGATTGACAGCAATGCAAAACACACAGACAGTTTGTATACAGCTTCCATTCCAGATTCAGTTACAATTAGAAGAAATATATTAAATAAAACGAATATGACCATCCTCCTGGCTTGGTCAGGAGCAAATATTGTTCAAGGAAGCATTTCAGCCGGGAATCTGCAAGGTTCACCCCACTATTTCCATCAAATGAACGTCTATTTTAATCTTGTGAACCTTGCAGTAGCGGGCTATGGACTTTATGAAGTACGCAAACAGATGAACAAGAAACTCAGTTTGTATCAGAATCTTCGTCAGCAACAAAAGGTAGAATCCCTGCTTTTGCTCAACTCTGGACTCGACCTAGCTTACATTACAACTGGCTTATATTTAAAAGAGCGGGGTACCAATCATTTGAATGATCAAACCAAAGGCTATGGGGGTAGTTTGATGCTTCAAGGGGGATTTCTTTTAGCATTCGACCTCATACAATACCTACAACATCGGCAAAACGGGAAGCTTTTGTACAAGTATCTTGGGAATTTGCAATTGGCTACGACTCCCAATGGAATAGGTTTGACCTTACCACTTTAGACATATTTTTTCCACAAAGAGTGATTTTTGCGCAAAAGGATGGAATTTCAGGGTGTTTCTGCTACTTTTGCAACCCAAAACCGAGCTGTAAAAGCAGCAGCTATCAAACCCGAAACTTGAAAAATAAGATATGGCAGGCCAATTAAAAGAAGTACGTAATAGGATTAAGAGTGTACAAAGCACCCAGCAAATTACCAAAGCAATGAAAATGGTGAGTGCTGCCAAACTACGTCGTGCCCAAGACAGCATTACACAAATGCGCCCCTACGCCAAAAAACTACAAGAGATGCTTAGCAATATTGTGAGTAGTCTTGATGGTGGTGTTACACTTAAATTAGCCGAAGAAAGAGCAGTTGAAAAAGTACTCTTGATTGTTGTAACAAGTGATAGAGGTTTATGCGGTGGATATAACGCTAATTTGGTGAAACTTGCTAAATCAACGATCGTTGAGAAATATAGTGCTCAGGCAGCAAAAGGAAATGTACATATCTGGAATATTGGTAAGAAAGGATATGAGGCGCTTACTAAATCTGGTTATAAAACAAACGATACTTATAAAGATGTGTTCTTGAATCTGAAATTCGAAACCGTTCAGGCTGCTGCACAAGCTGCCATGAAGGCATTCGAGAACAAGGAATATGACGCAATTGAAGTCATTTATAGCGAGTTCAAAAATGCAGCAACTCAAATGTTTGTTGCAGAACAATTCTTGCCAATTCCAAAAGTTGCTAAACCAGTAGGTCAGAAAAATTCTGATTTTATTTTTGAGCCAGAAGTAGAAACATTGATTGCAGAATTGATGCCTAAAATATTGAACACACAATTATACAAAGCCGTATTGGATGGTAATGCCAGCGAACACGGTGCACGTATGACAGCAATGGATAAGGCTAGCGAAAACGCCAACGAATTATTGAAATCATTAAAGATCAGCTATAACCGCGCACGTCAGGCGGCTATTACAACTGAGTTAACTGAGATCGTTAGTGGTGCTGCTGCATTACAGGGATAATTCAAAAACCATTATCTTACAAAAACAAAAGAAATTCAGACTTTGGAAATAAGCACCATCATACCCCATATTGAAGTCCTGATCTTTGCAAGTGATAAACCACTTACATCGCTCGACATCGTTGAATTGATCAATAATAGCTTTGGTTTTTTAGAAGAAAGAATCATGCTTGATCAGGTAGAAAGTGCTTTGGAGGGAATCAAAGAAAAATATGATTCTGAATTTTATCCATTTGAAGTAAAAGAAAGCGGCGGTGGCTGGCAATTCCTTACCAAAAAAGATTATCATAAAACGATCGCTCAATTAAATGGCGATAAATTTCTGAAACGCTTGTCCAACGCGGCTCTAGAAACTTTGGCCATCATTGCCTATAAACAGCCAATCACCAAAGGAGAAATTGAGGCGATCAGAGGTGTGAATAGCGATTATAGTATTCAAAAATTATTGGAGAAAGAATTAATCCTCATCAGTGGCAGAAACGAGCACTCACCGGGTAAACCCCTGGTTTATGCTACTTCTAAAAACTTTATGGATTATTTTGGAATTAATAGTGCTGCAGACTTACCAAAGATCCGCGAGGTATTGGCAGAACAATTAGTGGAAGGCACCCGCCCAGAAGATTTTACTGATCAGCCAGTTGCTGAACATATTGGCTACGATAGCCTTGAAGAAGAGGAAGCTCCTACAGAAAATATTTCTACAATCGCTGTAAATCAGGATGGAGAATTGATAGATCCGCAAGATGATTCTGACTTAGAATCAGAGGAAGCTGATCCAACTGACGAAAATGAGGAGACCAAAGATTCCACAGAAGGAGCAGAAGGAGAAGAAAAACCAGAATAATTTCCGCATTATTTTAGTCCATGACTTAAGACAATTATCTTCGCAAGATGCAGCAAGAATTGTTACCCGAACTGTTATGCAGTATCGCAAATACTTACGGAACTCCTTTATATGTGTATAATGCAGATAAGATCACTGCTCAGTTTAGAAATTTGCAAAACGCATTTGCCAATTCTAATACTCGTTTTTTCTATGCAAGCAAGGCCCTAACCAATATTAATATTCTCAAACACATTCTATCAATCGGATGTTCCATTGATTGTAGTTCTGTAAATGAGGCACACCTTGCTTTACACGTGGGCTTCAAAGCAGAGAATGTTTTGTATACAAGCAATGGTATCGACTTTAGTGAAATTGAAGAAGCCGTTTCATTGGGAATAAATATTAATATCGATAGTCTCTCTAACCTTGAGAAATTTGGTAAGAAATATGGTCACAGTTATCCTGTTGGAATAAGATTGCGCCCCAATATTATGGCAGGTGGAAATTTGAAAATCTCTACTGGACATAGTAATAGCAAATTTGGAATTCCAATTGAACAACTGGATGAAATATTGGATCTGGTAAAAAAACACCAGATTTTTATACGTGGCTTACACATTCATACGGGTAGCGAAATCAAAGACGTATCTGTTTTTATGAAAGTTGCAGAAGTGTTTTTTGAATTGGTACCACATTTCCCAGAACTTGAATTTCTTGACCTGGGAGGTGGATTTAAAGTCGCGTACAAAAACAATGACCATATCACCGATATCAATTTGCTGGGAAAAGAAATTGAAAACTTTTTAAAAAATCTTGAACTCAAGCACCAAAGAAAATTTCAATGCTGGTTCGAACCGGGTAAATATTTGGTGAGTGAGTCTGGCTATTTAATCACCAAAGTAAATGTGCTGAAAACAAGTAACAATACAGTTTTCGCTGGAGTTAATTCAGGATTGAATCATCTAATTCGCCCTATGATGTATGATGCCTATCACCGAATTGCTAATATCAGCAATGAAAAAGGCGAACTCAAAACATACACGATTACGGGTAATATTTGTGAAACGGATACATTTGGAACAGACCGCCAATTACATGAAGTTCGGGAAGGAGACTATCTCGCCATTTATAATGCAGGAGCATATGGATTTGAAATGTCGAGCAATTATAATTCTCGATATAAGCCCGCTGAAGTTATAGTGATCGATAGCAAAGCATCGCTAATCAGAAAAAGAGATGAATTTGCAGATTTATTAAGAAACCAAATTACTGTGTTATAGAACAAATCTGTAGTTTGCATAAGCATGATCGAGATAAAAAACATAGTTAAACAATTTGGCGACCGCGTAATCCTTAACGACGTTAGTGCTGTTATGGAACCTGGTAAGTGCAATCTAATCATTGGCACAAGTGGCAGTGGCAAAACCGTACTTACAAAATGTATGGTTGGATTGTTTAAACCAGATGCTGGTCAGATCATTTATGATGGTGCAGATATGTTTACGATGGATAATGATACTCGAAAACAATTACGGCAACAGATCGGTATGTTGTTTCAGGGTACTGCTCTTTTTGATTCAATGACGGTTGAGCAAAATGTTTTGTTCCCATTGGATATGTTTACTAGATGGACCCGCGCTGAAAAAATGCACCGCGTTGATGAAGTTTTGGCCCGTGTTAATTTAAAAGATGCACACAAAAGGTTTCCTTCGGAGATTAGCGGAGGAATGAAAAAAAGAGTTGGGATCGCACGTTCCATTGTATTAAATCCAAAATACCTTTTTTGCGATGAGCCTAACTCAGGGCTTGATCCACAAACTTCCATGGTCATTGATAAATTGATCAAAGAGATCACAGACGAATATAAGATCACTACCATTGTTATTACGCACGATATGAATAGCGTAATGGAAATAGGCGACCATATTGTTTATCTATACAACGGTCAAAAACAATGGGAAGGAACCAATAAGGATATTATATTCAGTGACGACAAATTGTTAAACGATTTTATTTTTGCCTCCGAATTTTTACAAGACGCCAAGCAAATGCGTATGATTGAAGCAAAAAATGTTGCTCAAAAAAAAGAATCCTAATCGAAAAATGATTACCATGCTACAGAAACTTCTCGTGTTTTGTTTGATTTCATTATGCATAACCACCGCAAAAGCACAAGCAGGCTTCGATACCATTCCTCCTTATAAAAAAGATAACCGCATGCCGGCCTTTAAAATAATGAAGACTGATAATACTTGGTTTAGTAAGGATCAATTACCTAATAGAGACTATACAGTGATCATTTATTTCGCCCCTGATTGTGGCCATTGTCAGCATGAATTGAAAGAGATCATCAAAAACATAGACAAATTAAAAAACATAAATTTTGTTTGGGTGAGTTTTAAATCAATGCCAGAAATCACAGAATTCTATGTGAAGTATAATATCAGTAAATATCCGAACATGGTCATGGGAAGAGATCTTGACTATAAACTGCCAAGTTTTTACCGCGTAAAATTCACCCCATTTGTGGCTGTTTACGATAAAAAAGCCTTATTCCTAAAAGCATTTGAAGGCGGTGCTGAAATGAAAGAATTATTCCCTGTGTTAAAAGTGAATTAAGTGATTTTTATCAGTTTTAAGAAATCAGCAAGTAGTACCTTTACGAGGTTAAAAAAAATTAATCATTCTCTAAATAGTTTTTTATGAAAGTTACTGTTGTAGGTGCCGGTGCCGTTGGAGCAACTTGTGCCGATAATATTGCTCGTGCTGCATTAGCACAAGAATTGGTGATCCTCGATATTAAAGAGGGTTTAGCAGAAGGTAAAGCACAGGATATGATGCAGACATCTGCACTATTGGGTTTTGATACAAGAATCACTGGTAGTACCAATGATTATAGCAAAACTGCTGGTTCTGATGTGGTTGTTATTACTTCTGGTATTCCACGTAAACCAGGTATGACTCGTGAAGACCTGATCGGAACTAACGCAGGTATCGTTAAGGGTGTTGCAGAAAATATTTTGAAATTTTCTCCAAATGCCATCATCATTGTGATTAGTAACCCAATGGATACTATGACCTATCTCGCATTACAAGCAACTGGCATACCTAAAAACCGCATTATCGGAATGGGCGGTACTTTAGATAGTGCTCGTTTCAAATATCAATTGAGTCAACACCTTGGTTGCAGTCCGGGTGACTTGAATGCTGTTGTTGTAGGTGGACATGGTGATACCACTATGATTCCTTTGATTCGTCACGCAACTTGGAATAGCGCTCCAGTTTCTAATTTCCTTACTAAAGAACAGCAGGACCAGATCGTTGCAGATACAATGGTTGGAGGTGCTACTTTGACTAAACTAATCGGAACTTCTGCTTGGTATGCACCAGGTGCTGCAGGAGCTGCGTTGGTTGAAAGCATTCTACGTGATGAGAAAAAATTATTTACTTGTTGCGTTAGTCTAGATGGCGAATATGGTCAGAAAGACATTTGTTTAGGTGTACCAGTAGTAATTGGTAAAAACGGCTGGGAAAAGATCCTAGACTTCAAATTGAACGAAGAAGAGCAAGCTGCATTTAATAAGAGTGCTGACGCTGTTAGAAATATGAATGAAGTTTTGAAAACCTTATAGTTTTTAAAAGATAAAATTAAAGCCGATCAAGAAATTTCTTGATCGGCTTTTTTTATGCCTTTAACCATTGATTTGCGGCTTGTACAATGGTAATAATATTCTGATTTTCCATGCATTTAAAATGTATTTTGGGGCAGGTCTTTGTTCCAAAATTGGAACATGGCTGACAACTTAAACCCTCCACCAAAAAATTTTGATACCGTCCCTGAACAGCTTTTGGGTAATAAGGTTCTACATCTAATAATGGAGAAGTGCCACCCCAAATGGCAAGTACTGGTTTATTAAATGCACAGGCAATATATTGTAACCCTGTATCGTGAGAGATTACCAATTTCGATTTACGCACCAGATCAGCTGATTCGTGCAAATTGAATTTACCACAAGCATTGTAAATTCGAATAGGGTCAACTGCTGCAATAGCTTCAGCTTCTTTTGCGTCCTCTTTCCCACCTACAAGGATGATTGGATAATCCAATTGCATGCATAAAGCTTGTAATTGATGTATGGGCAGTTTCTTTGTGAAATAGGAAGCCCCAATTACAATTGCCACATATCCAACCATATGTGGAACAGGTAAATCCTCCATTTTAATTTCGCATCGTTCCGGAATAAAGTAATCCATTCCTTTTCCATCATTTACAACTCCTAATGGGGCAAGTGTATCGATGCAACGATCCACTATATGACGGCCAGCCATTCTATTGATATGTAGTTTTGTTAATAGAAATTTTTCAACCCTTTCTTTATTATAAGTAAGCACTTTGGCATTCAAAGCCCAGCCAATTCTTTTGGTTCTAAAATTATCGTGCAAATCAATTACAAAATCGTAGTGCTCGAGTTTTAATTCATTGATCAATGAAGAGAGATCATTTTTGAAATAGAAAAACTTATCAATATATGGATTGCCTTCCGTTACTGTTTTAAAATTCTCTTTAGTAAGAAAATGCACTTCTGCGTTTTCCACTTGTTGCTTTAGGCATCGAATGGCTGGAGTTGTAAGAACTATATCTCCAATAGATGAAAAACGAATAACCAAAAATTTCATGCAACAAATTTAAAACATAGCCAAAGCTTTATGGGAGCATTTCTTCCGCCTCTAAATAATTCAGATCCTTACTAAAAGTTTCCTCCGTGAAATAAAAAGCGATCATAGTGATGGTCATAACTATAACCCCGGTAACAACACCGCTTTTTATCAAATCCCAACCCCAGGTCTTTTGAAAAATATCTAGAAATAAAAGATTAATCAACGGCAGTATTCCTCTAACAACATTTGGAATGGTAGTAGCAGCAGTAGCTCTTAAATTGGTTCCGAATTGTTCTGCACCCATTGTTACAAAAATGGCCCAAAATCCTGTGCTAAAACCAAGTGCGGCACAAATGGCATACATGCTACTATCAGAATTGTTAACCGGACTAAAGAAAAAGAACAAAGAAATAATTGTAAATGAATAAAATAAAAGCAATGCCTTTTTTCTGCTTTTAAAAAACTGACTGATAAACCCAATTAAAATATCTCCTGTTGCAATTGCAGCATAGGCAAACATGATCGATCTACCCGAATCAATTGTAACACTACCAAACATCGATTTTCCAAAACGATCGCTTTGGTTTACTAAAATACCTATGACATACCAAGTAGGCAAGCCTATCAATACAGCCATCACATACTTTTTAAATCTTTTTTTATTATTAAAGAACATAAAAAAGTTACCCCTGCTAACATTGGCATCTTGCGCAAGGTCTTTAAACATACCACTCTCCGCAACGCTTACGCGCAATAATAATAAACCAACTCCCAATCCACCACCAATCTTATAACATAGTCTCCAATCTTGTGTTAACTGATACGTAAAATAGGCAAACACAGCTCCAAACAAGCCAATACCCGCTACTAGAGAAGTGCCAACTCCTCTTTTATTCTTCGGTAAAATTTCGCTCACAAGTGTAATTCCAGCCCCAAGTTCACCAGCCAATCCTAATCCGGCCATAAACCTACAGGCTGCATATTGATCAACAGTTTGTACAAACCCTGTAATAATATTTGCAACAGAATATAGAATGATAGAACCAAACAATACACTGAGTCTTCCTTTTTTATCACCTAAAACACCCCAAACTATTCCACCGATTAACAGACCGATCATTTGCCAGTTAATTACTTTAGTACTATCAGATAAAAGAGATGCATCTGTTGCGCCTACACCCAACATGCTCGTTTTTTTTACGATCGTAAAAAGTAGCAAGTCGTAGATGTCTACAAAATAGCCAAGAGCCGCAACAATAACTGGAAGCGACAGTATGCCGAATTTTTTTTCAGTCATCCTATTTTATTTAATCTGTTTTCTTTTTATTGAAAATCAATTTGAATATAACTGGTGCAGTAGTAACCAATACAATTGCTAATACAATAATCTCAAGATGTAATTTTAAATCAAATCCAAATTCAGAAAGGATCCACTTTTGCAAAAAGTGACCACCTACTAGCATACTAAAAACCCAAGATATTGAGCCGATGATGTTGAATAAAAAAAAGCGACTTTTATTCATCTGCACAATGCCAGCAACTATCGGCGCAAATGTTCTAACAATAGGAATGAATCTTGCAGCAATGATGGCTCCACCACCGTGTTTCTCGTAAAAATCGTGTGCTTGTTCTAAATAATGTCTTTTGAATAATAAATTTTCTTTCCAGTTATACATAGCCGGACCAACTTTATTTCCAAACCAATAACCCAAAGAGTTACCCAAAATTCCAGCAGAAGAAATTAACACCAGTAATACTATTAAATCGGTGATCTCATTTCCTGTAGGAAATACTTCATTAGCAAGATTGGTACTATAAATACCAGCCACAAACAAAAGACTATCACCTGGCAAAAAGAATCCCGCAAACAATCCTGTTTCAGCAAATATTACAAATAAGATCAACCACAAACCTCCATGTTCAATATAAAATTGAGGTTGTAAAAGCTGAGTCCAGTGAAAAGCATCTAACAATAATGAGTAATACATATGCACAGCTTAAATTGTATTTGCAGGATTTTCTAATGAATTTTCCCATTTGCTTACAACGGCTGTAGCAAGGGCATTACCCAAAACATTTGTTGCGGTTCTGAACATATCACAGAAATGATCGATCGGTAAGATTAAAGCAATTCCTTCAGGTGGAATATGAAACATGGCACAAGTGGCAGTAACAACAACCAACGAAGCCCTTGGTACACCTGCAATACCTTTACTAGTAAGCATTAGTACTATTAGCATGGTGAACTGTGTGCCAATATCAAGATGTATATTGTATGCTTGTGCAATAGCAATACTTGCAAATGTCATATACATCATACTTCCATCTAGATTAAATGAATATCCTAATGGTAGAATAAATGCAACTATCTTATCCTTACATCCAAATTTTTCTAATTCCTCTGTAAGTTTTGGAAATACTGCTTCACTACTAGTTGTGCTGAATGCTATTATGAGTGGTGGAAAAATTGCTTTTAATAATTGTGGCATCCTTTTTCCAAGAATAATAAACCCCACGATAATTAGTATCAACCATAATAGTGCGATACCTGAAATAAAATAAAGTAGGTATTTCCCGTAGAAAATAAAAACACTTAGGCCCTTTGTAGCTATCACTGCTGAGATGGCACCAAATACACCAAGCGGCGCAAAATTCATCACATAGCCCACCATCTTTAAAATGATATGTGCCACAGAGTCTAAGCCTTTCACAACAATTTTTCCCTTATCGCCCAAAGCAGCAGTAGCTATTCCGAAAAATATACTGAAGATCACCAACTGAAGGATCTCATTATTGGCCATTGCTTCAAAAACACTTTTCGGGAAAACGTGCTCTACAAATTTGATCAAACTAAACTCCTGTGTTTTACCCACCAAGTCTTTTGCACCAGAAACATCTGCATTGGCAAGATCCATCCCAACTCCTGGTTGCAATAAATTAACCAAAAGCATGCCCAATAAAAGACTGGTCAAGGAAGCAGTGATAAACCAAAGCAAAGCTTTACCACCAACTCTTCCAACAGATTGTAAGTCGCCCAGTTTCGCGATCCCCACCACTAAAGTGGAGAACACCAACGGAGCAATGATCATTTGCACTAGTCGTAAGAAAACAGTAGTTAATAACTTAATGTTTTTCGAAAAAGACTCTACAAAAGCAGGGCTAGAATTTTCATGAATTAGGTATCCTAATAGAACACCCGCGACCATAGATATTATAATATATAATGTAAGCCTGTTAGATTTTTGCATAGATGCCGCCAATTAGTCGTGCAATATAAGATTTATGATGAAAAGGCTATTATTCACATCAGTATAGATTTTATAAAAGTTTTCGCGCTTGAAATCAATAAATGATTATTTTGCCAAGTCTTTAATTTATTTCAAAGAAACTAACTAACTGTACTATGAGTTTATTCAGAAAAAAAGATTTAGCTGCAATGTTGGCTCAATCTGAGGAAGGCGATAAAGGTTTAAAACGCACTTTAGGTGCTGGAAACCTTGTTGCACTAGGTGTTGGCGCCATTATTGGAGCTGGCTTATTTGTTAGAACAGCTGCCGCTGCTGGTCAAGCTGCTGGCCCTGCTGTAACCCTTTCTTTTATTGTTGCGGCCATTGGTTGTGCATTTGCTGGTTTGTGCTATGCAGAATTTGCAGCGATGATTCCTATCTCTGGAAGTGCTTATGCTTATTCTTATGTTACTATGGGCGAGACCGTTGCATGGATCATTGGATGGGCATTAATTATGGAATATGCATTAGGTGCAGCTACTGTTTCAATTGCTTGGAGTGAATATTTAAACAAGCTGTTGGGGGGAGGCATCCCTTATGAATGGAGCCACTCTCCTTTTGAACATGTTACAGATTCTGCCGGAATACTGCATCACGGTATCCTTAATGCCCCAGCACTGGTAATCCTACTTTTACTAACCTTATTATTAATTAAGGGCACTCAAGAATCTGCCATTGTAAATGCCATTATCGTATTTATTAAAGTGGCGATCGTAATACTATTTATTATTTTGGGATGGCATTTTATTAAACCAGAAAATCATACACCCTACTTCATTCCCGCAAATCAACCTCCTTTAAAAGATGCTGCAGGAATTGTGATTGCAGATTATTCAGGTCCATTTAAACATGGATGGGGTGGCGTTTTAGGTGGTGCAGCCATCGTATTCTTTGCATTTATTGGATTTGATGCAGTTTCCACTGCAGCTCAAGAAGCAAAAAATCCAAAGAGGGATATGCCGATTGGGATTCTTGGATCACTTGTAGTATGTACCATTTTGTATATATTATTTGGACACGTTTTAACAGGCGTTGCTAACTGGCAAGACTTTGTTGATCCATTGAAAGGCCGTGAGGCTTCTGTTGCTTATGCAATCTCTACTTATATGACAGGTTATGGCTGGCTAGCAACTGCAGTTACTGTTGCAATTTTAGCAGGATTTTCTTCTGTTATTTTGGTAATGTTGATGGGCCAGAGCCGCGTATTCTATTCTATGGCAAACGATGGTTTGTTGCCTAAAATATTCTCTGAACTACATCCTAAATTCAGAACTCCATACAAATCAAATATCATTTTATTCGTTTTTGTAGGTGCATTTGCTGCATTCGTACCAGGAAACGTTGCTGGAGATTTAACTTCATTTGGAACTCTATTTGCCTTTGTATTGGTGAGTTTAGGTATTTGGATTTTGAGAGTTAAATCCCCTGAAATGGAAAGATCTTTCAAAACTCCATTGGTGCCATTGGTTCCAATTCTTGGAGCAATTATTTGTTTGGCAATGATCTATGCATTAGATGGCACAACACTTAAAGCGGCATTCGCATGGATGGCAATTGGCCTTGTAGTGTACTTTGCTTATAGCAGAAAACACAGCAAACTCCATAACCCTGGGGATGTTTTACCAAAAGCATCCGATTTCGAGAAACACTAGTTTTATTATACTACTGAAAAAGCGCTCCAATATATGTTGGGGCGCTTTTTTTTGGCCCATCGTTGGCCATAAACATTGTAACCGTTAACTTTGCCCACCTTTTACAAGTACTAATTAATATATCATTATGGGAAGGATTTTTGAAGTACGTAAAGCCACCATGTTTGCACGTTGGGACAGAATGGCGAAGCAGTTTACAAGAATTGGCAAAGAAATCGTGATTGCGGTTAAAGCAAGTGGACCAGATATTGCAACCAATCCTGCGCTTCGTCGTTGTTTTCAAAACGCCAAGAGTGTGGGCATGCCTAAAGATCGTGTAGAGGCTGCCATCAAGCGTGCAATGGGTAAGGATACCAGTAACTACGAAGAGATCCTATACGAAGGTTACGCGCCTCATGGAGTTGCTCTTTTAGTAGAAACAGCTACTGATAACCACGTGCGTACTGTTGCGAACGTAAAAAGCCATTTCAATAAAGGCCATGGTGCTTTAGGAAATAGTGGATCTGTGAGTTTCCAATTTAAAAAGATGGGAGTATTCAAATTAAATCCAGAAGGGTTAAATATGGACGACCTTGAATTGGAATTGATCGATTTTGGATTAGATGAATTAGGCGATAGTACCGATGATAATGGTAATGCAATTATTGTATTGCGTTGTGCATTTGCAGATTTCGGAAACCTTCAAAAAGCTTTAGAAGAAAAAGGCTTGAGTACCATTAGTTCTGAATTAGAGTGGATTCCAACAACCACCGTTCCCGTAACTGATGAACAAGCTGAAGATATTAGTAAGCTAATTGAGCGCTTAGAACAAGATGAAGACGTAAACAAAGTGTTCCATAATATGGGATAGTTTGATTTTTTACCATAGTTACCTAACTTTATAGCCGTCCCGATTTTTCTGGGCGGCTTTTTTTATGACAAATGAAATAGAAAAAACACAGACCCATATCATACTGTTTGATGGCTATTGCAATTTATGCAGCAGTGCGGTGCAGTTTATTTTAAAGCGAGATAAAAAAAAGGGTTTTAAATACGCTTCTTTACAAAGCGAATTTGGAATGCAGAGTTTAGCCGCGAATGGACTATCTACCACTGAAATTGATACCGTAGTTTTAATTGAAAACGGCGTTGCCTATACCTACTCTACTGGCGCTTTAAAAATTGCAAAATATCTTTCTGGGATCTGGCCACTATTTTATGGTGCCATCATCATACCTCCATTTATTAGAGATGCGCTTTATAAATTCATTGCAAAAAATAGGTATCGTTGGTTTGGAAAAAAAGACACTTGTATGATGCTACCTCCGGGGTCAAGAATCGAATAAAAAAGCCACTCAATGAATGGCTTTTATTTTTGATTTTTTATTTTTGATTTTTGATTTTTGATTTTATTCACTCATCATTTCGCGAATCACAGTAATGATTTCTTCTGCATTAGGCTTACTGAAATAGTCTCCATCACTTCCATAACCAGGCCTGTTTGGCTTACTAGTAATGGTTCTAGGATTCACATCTAACCAACTATAGCCACCTTGTTTTTCCATGACTTGATTATACATATAGGCTGATGCACCACCAGGAACATCTTCATCTATAAATACGATGCGATTGGTTTTCTTGAGTGATTCAACTATTAAATGATTGATATCGAATGGCAATAAGGTTTGCACATCAATGATTTCGCAACTGATATTCTCTTTTTCTAAACGTTCTGCCGCATCTTGAATGATTCGCAAAACAGAACCATACGAAACAATGGTGATGTCTTCACCCTCTCTGATTGTTTCAGGAATACCCAATGGTGTTGTATACTCTAATAAATTAGCCGGCATTTTTTCTTTTAATCGATAGCCATTCAAACACTCGATCACAATTGCCGGATCATTCCCTTGCAGAAGTGTATTATACATTCCAACAGATTGTGCCATATTTCTTGGTACACAAACATATAATCCTCGTAGCGCATTGATCACCATACCTAAAGGAGAACCACTATGCCAGATTCCTTCTAAACGGTGTCCCCTTGTTCTAATTATAAGCGGAACACTTTGCATGCCTTTTGTTCTGAAATGAGTGGTTGCCACATCATCACTTAAGGGCTGTAATCCGTATAATAAATAATCGAGGTATTGTATTTCAGCGATCGGACGTAGACCACGAAGCGATAAGCCAATTGCTTGTCCAACTATCGTAAGCTCTCTGATACCAGTATCTAAGATCCTATCTCCACCATGCTTGTCTTGCAAACCAGCAAAGCCTTGATTCACATCACCAATATGCCCAACGTCTTCTCCAAATGCAAACACTTTAGGGTTTGATGTAAATAGTGCATCAAAATATTTATTCAAAATTTCATAGCCATTCACCATCGGAGCATCAAAAGAAACAAGGGGTTTTACTTGTTCTACTTTTAAAGCACTTTTTGGACCTTCATTGTATAAGTGGCTATTGTATTGATAATTATTTTCAGTGAGCAAATACTCATAATAGGCTTTCAACTCCTGCTTTGTGGGAGAGAAAGGAGCCATTTCCATTGTCAATGCTAAAGAACGCATCACATCTCTGCGAAGTGGTTCTTTATTGGAAATTAGATCGGCTGCCATTTTCTGCAGTTGTTGATACACTTCCATATCGTTAACAACAGTAGATTGAATGAGTGAAGCAGCACGATTCGCAATTTCTTTAATAGGCGAAATATATTTTTCCCAAGCCGCATTTTTTTGCTCTCTTACATGTTCTTTCGCATCTGCTTCTATGATTACTAATTCTTCTTCTGATCCAAGATTGTTTTCAATTACCCACTGACGCATTTTTTTGATACAATCCCACTCACGCTCCCACTCTAATCTATCTGCACTTTTATAACGCTCCTGACTGCCACTTGTAGAATGGCCCTGCGGTTGAGTAACTTCTTCGATATGAAATAATACAGGCACATGCGATTCACGAACGCGTTGTAATGCCTCTTCAAATACTTCGCACATACCTGCGTAATCCCAGGCTTTTAATTTATAGATCCTAATTCCATTTGTGTCGGCTTTTTTCTCAAACCCTTTTAATGCTTCTGAGATAGAACCCTTTGTTGTTTGAAAATTTGTGGGTACTGAAATTCCATATCCATCATCCCATACAAAAACTGCTAATGGCACTTGCAATACACCTGCAGCATTGATCGTTTCTAAGAAATGACCTTCCGTAGTGCTTGCATCACCGATAGTGCAGAAACTAATTTCATTTCCATTATGACTTAGAGCATCCAACTTTCTAAGATCCTGCGATTGTCTAAAACATTTAGAGGCAAAAGCAAGTCCAAGTGCGCGAGGCATTTGACCAGCAGTTGGTGCTATATCAGAGGAAACATTTTTGCGATTAGCGAGGTCCAACCAATTGCCATTCTCATCCACAAAACGAGTAGCAAAATGCGAACTCATTTGTCTTCCTGCACTAAATGGATCATTTTTTATATCTGCATAAAGCTGAGCAAAATACTGCTCAACAGTAGATAAGCCTGTAGCTAACATAAAGGTCTGATCACGATAATAACCACTTCTAAAATCGCCAGGCTGAAAAAATTTAGCCATAGCTACCTGTGCCACTTCCTTACCATCTCCAAAAATGCCAAATTTGGCTTTCCCTGTTAATACTTCTCTTCTACCAAGAAGACTTGTTTCTCTGCTAACAACAGCAAATCGATAATCTTCCAATACAGTTTTACGAAAGCCTTCAAATGAAAGCATCTCACTGGTTTGCTCTAAAGAAGTTTCTAGTTCCATATAACAAAATTAACACTAGTAAACGAATAGACTAACAGAAATTAGTTTTTTTCTAGCACATATTTTTAACCTCAACCAAGCAACAAATTAAGGTCTTTGCTCTGTTTTTTTCTATATTCTCTTAAAAATTACTTAATCTCCTGTTTAGAAATATTAGTTTCATTACTTTTAAGGCAAAATAATAGATTATGAAAAAGGTATTTGTTACCGCAGTGGTTTTAATGGTAGGATTAGTTGGATTTAGCCAAACTCAAGTTACCACAGCGCCAGCAAAAGATGTGAGTACACAGATCGAATTCAAAAACGACACCTATAATTTTGGCAAAATCACCTATGGTAAACCTGTAGAATATGTAGTTGAAATGAAAAATATAGGCAAAGACAGCTTGTCGATTCTGAATGCACAACCTGGTTGTGGCTGTACAACACCAAGCTTTAAGCCTAATGAAAAATTCGGACCAGGTCAAACCGTTAAAATGACCATACGTTTCAACAGTAGTGCCATTGGCGCATTTACCCGTTATACCGATGTTTATTTTACTGGTGGTTTAACTAAGAAATTCACTTTTAGTGGAGAGGGTATTCAGGATGCACCTGCAGCTGCACCAAATACCGCTGAGACACATAAGATCAAATCAAACAATTAATCATAATTATAACTATGAAAGCATTTCTCTTAGTGTTGGGTATTTTATTCGGACAATTCGTATTTGCCCAAACTGGTATTGAATTCAAAACCAAAACCCATCAATTTGGCAAAGTAAAAAAGGGGAAACCTGTGAGTTTTGTATTCGAGTTCAAGAACGTTTCTGAGAAACCGGTGGTGATCGAATTTGCAAATGCAGATTGTGGTTGTACTACTCCTGAGTACCCGCAAGGAGCAATAGCAAAGGGAAAAACTGGTACTATTAAGGTAACCTACAATGCAGCACTAGATGGGGTATTTAAGAAATCAGTAAATGTAAAGTTTACCACTAGTAATTATCCTTATATCCTAACAGTTGAAGGAGAGGTATTGGTAGATAAACCCAAAACGGATAAGCCAAAAGCATAAATTTATTTCCATAAATAAACTTTAAGAAAGGCCTTTGAGAGATCAAGGGCCTTTTAATTTAATATTTGGTACCAGCCTACCACCCCAGCTTGAAAGCCGGGGTTAACGTATTTCTTATGATGATGGTAGCATAAACGAGTGCTCCTCCATTTTTCACTTTTCACTTTTATCTTTTCACTTATTCCTCCACTCCTCACTTTCTTCTTCCTCCATTCTTCACTCTTATCTTTTATCTCTTCACTTCTTCTATTATCTTTGCGCCATGCTAACGATAAGTCAACGTGGCCTGGCAATGCCGGCTTCTCCAATTAGAAAACTGGTTCCATTTGCTGAGGCAGCAAAAAAAAGAGGTATCAAAGTGTATCACCTGAATATTGGGCAACCTGATATTGAGACGCCTAAAATGGTGTTAGACGCTGTAAGAAATAGTGATTTTAAGGTCTTGGAATATAGTCATAGTGCGGGTAATGAGAGTTATCGTAAGAAACTTGTTTCTTATTATGAGTCAGTTGGCATTCACGTAAATCACAATCAAATCATCATCACCACAGGTGGTAGTGAAGCAATTCAATTTGGCTTTCTAGCTTGTTTAGATGCGGGCGATGAAGTAATCATTCCAGAACCCTTCTATGCCAATTATAATGGATTCGCTGTTGCAGCTGGGGTAAAAGTAGTGCCAATAACCTGCAGTATCGAAAACGGATTTGCGCTACCTACTATTGCAGATTTTGAAGCAAAGATTACTTCTAAAACGAAGGCAATCGTTATTTGCAATCCTAATAATCCAACAGGCTATTTATATAGTAAAGAAGAAATGGAGCAATTAAAAGCCATCATTCTTAAATACAATCTGTATTTGTTTTCAGACGAAGCTTATCGTGAGTTTTGTTATGAAGGCAAACAAATAAGTGCCATGCATTTAACCGGCGTTGATGAACATGTTGTGATCATGGATACCATCAGTAAACGATACAGTGCCTGCGGTGGTAGAATTGGCGCATTTGTCTGCAAGAATGCATCACTAATGGAAGCTGTTATGAAATTTGCTCAGGCAAGGCTTAGTCCGCCAAGCTTCGCCCAAATAGCTGGTGAAGCAGCCATTGATCTTCCTGCCGACTATTTTGATACCACCAAAGCTGAATATAAATCGCGCAGAGACTTAATTGTAAAACGACTCAATGCGATGGAAGGTGTTTTCTGCCCCAATCCTGGTGGTGCTTTTTATGCTATGGCTAAATTGCCGATTGATGATGCGGACGTATTTTGTCAGTGGTTATTGGAAAGTTTCGATTCAAATGGCGAAACTGTAATGCTCGCCCCGGCTACTGGATTTTATGGTACAGAAGGTTTGGGAAAGCAAGAAGTACGCTTAGCATATGTATTAAATATAAATGATATAAATAATGCGATGGACAGTCTTGAAAAGGCACTAAAGGTCTATCCCGGCAAAACTATCTAATAATCAATCATTTATTCTGAAAATCAATTCCATCTTTGTTATTTTTTTAATGTTTTATTATATTATATTTATTTATATGTAAATATTATTTAAAGATTTATCTTTTTTTTACATAAATAATAAATAAATATGTTGAATTATTGTTTTTATTACTATGAATATAAATTAATCACCTATATTTGTAATGTCAATGAAACGGGGAATCCCGATTGACTAAAAAACGAATTATCTCTTTTCTTATATGGCAAGCAATCGAAGACGACCCCTGTTTCTACAGGGGTCTTTTTTTAAAGTGTCTAGTCCTGAAAAAAGTGTAAAGTAAAACCCGTACGATACCACCAGTCAACCTTTTTTAGGACTAGTCAGGAATATTTGCGCAGCACTCAAAAAAAAACAGCTTAGCAATATGTACTAAGCTGTCTAAAAAATTAATCTCTTGGAGGGGGTGGCCGTCTATTGTGATTAGATTCGTCTTCCGGCGGAGGTGGTCCATCTGGTCTACGATCATCTGGACGATTATTTTCAAACATACTTCCATTGTGTGGCGGCGGACCAGGCCTACCCATGATTCGTAATGCTTCTCTGATTACCTGCTTAAACTTTACTTTTTGTTCAGCATTACACAAAGCTTGAACATCTTTAAAAAATTGGAATGTAATTCTATCTAATTGAATTTGTTTTTCAGCTGCATTTGTAGATGCCAATTTTAATGCAGCTTCACTAGCTGAGTCCTGATCAATCAAATCAAAAAATCGGTCCTTTGCCATGCGCATGGAATCTTTTGCATTCCTGATTTTTTGTTGGTGAACCTGTTGCAATTGTTTAAAAGCAATTAACTGTGCACTGTCGAATTGCAACTGCTCTATTAGAAAAGCAGAAGCTCCTTCATTTTTTTGATTAGGTGGAGCATCTTTCCATTTTTGCCACCAGAAAATTCCAATAGCTAGCAGATTAAAAACCAATAGTAATAAAACTACTGTATTTAAAAGCCTACTTCTTAATACTGTATTCATACGTAGTGTATCAATAATTAACTGAATTATTTAAATCGTATTCACTCGCAAAGCTTTGCAGAGAAGGCTTTCCAGATATGGATGCGACTGACTTTTGTTGAATCAATTTTGTGATCATGAATGTGTTCATCATTAAAAACAAACTGAGTGTCACGATCAATAATGCTGGCTTTGCAAAATTAAACCATCCAAACACTGCCACATTTTGTTCTCGCTCCATTCTTGCTTGTAATCGTGTATAGAAAAAATTTGGAGCACTTGCTTTTTGCAAATCATCCAAGCTATTCAAAGCCGAATCAATTTTATTGTGTAAAGTTGGTTCCATAGTTAATCTTTTATTTGTAAATCATTTTTTAACGTTTTTCGAAGATTTTCTTTTGCGCGATGCATTAGCGACTCTACTGCTTTCACAGAAATTTTCATGATCATACTTACTTCCTCATAATTCAATCCTTCCACTTTAATCAGGTTGATCGCAGTCTTTTGATTACTAGGTAATAATGCTATTGCCCTAAACAAACTCCTTGCAGATTCCTTTTGCTCCAATTGAATTCCTGGATGCACGAAATCAACAGGTAGTATTTCTTTTTCTTCTATACCCATCACATTTCTAATTCGCCTAAATCTATCACTCACTTTTTTCTTTCTCAACCAATCTAATGATTTAGTGATGGCGATACGATAGATCCAAGTAGACAATTTCGAATCTCCCTTAAATCCTTCAATTGAACGAAAAACTTGAATGAATACCTCTTGCGCAATATCCTCTGCTTCAGAAATATCTTGAATCATGCCCAAAACAGTATTGAACACCCTATCCTGCTGACTTTCAACCAGCAATTTAAAGGCACCCTCATCCCCTTTTCGCAATAAACCAATCAACTCCTGTTCGTTCAAAACTTTGTTAGTTAATGATTAGACGTAATAACATATTAAATCCTTTGCAGTATAAACCAATTTTTTTTGCCGATTTTCGTTTAATATTGAAATATTGGAATATTAAAAAAAAAACATAGTATTCTGGTAGCAAATAACCGTTTTTTTGTGTCTAATCAACAGTTTGTCACCCAGATTTAAGCCGATAGCAAAATGAACCTTTTTAGAGCATGCTTTCTTTTTGGATTTTTGAACCTTTACTGTTGCTATTTACAAGCCCAGAATTATCACGCAACAAATGGATCGGCTTATGCAGGTGCAGTTGGACTTTTGAATAACCCTGCCTCGGGAGTTAACTCAGTTTATAAATGGGACCTCAATATCCTATCACTGCAAACGACCTTAGCCACCAATAATATAAGTCTAGCCAATTTTTCGTACTTACATCCAGGAAATGCAACACTCAGTTTTAAGGAGGGGTCGAATAGTTATTACGGACACCAAAATTTAGATGCAAACCTCTTTAATTTTTTGTACAAGATCGATGAAAAGCACGCTTTTGGGATTGGGTTCAGAGGAAGAATGTATAATCATAGCAAGTCTGCACCCATGTATGCTAGCGATACTATAACAACAGCTTATGGATTTTTCCGCGCAAATCGAACAACACCTTATCTTGAACAATTTATGACCCACAGCGGGTGGATCGAAATGAATCTAAACTACTCGCAGGTATTGCAAGAAAACGACCGGTCAAGGTTAACAGGAGGCATTTCTTTAAATATCGGTAAAGCTCTTTCCGGTTTTTACGGTAGGAGTAAAAAAATGATTTTTCAAGAGTTTATTAATTCTAATTCAGACACTGGCTTTTTGGTTACACAGGGAGGCGTTGGATTTTTGTATAGTAATAACTACGACCTTAGTTATAGTAGCTTAGCTAGCACTGTAAAACAGGTTTTGAAAAATAGTGCTACTGGAATATCGCTTAATCTAGGTATTGAATACACATTATATGATGCAATAAATTCTGACGCTTCACCACATACCCCCACGAATTACGCTTGGAAATTTGGACTGAGTGTCATGGATCTTGGAAAAAACAAGTTTAACACGAGCATTTATTCGGGAGATTATTATGACCCTATCAATAATTTAACGGATGTAACAATTTCCGATAAATTTAAAAATATCGGTAACATGGGTTCGGTTAGTGAATTCCGTGATTCATTAGCTACACTATTCACCTCTGGCGATTCTGCTGCAAGTACTTTCACAATCAGTAAACCAACAAGATTAATCTTAAATGTAGATCGAAATTTGGGAAACAATTTTGGCGTTAATGGCCAATTAAATATGAATTTTTATTCTACCGCTTCTTATACCAAAATATTTACCAGAGAAACAAACCTCATTACCATAACTCCTCGCTGGGAAACAATTACATGGGGATTTTATATGCCAATCCAATATACTACTCAAGGCAAACTATGGGTTGGAGCAGCAGTAAAGCTTGGTCCATTAACCATGGGAATGCACAATATCGCTTGGTTCAAATCTCCCAAAGATTTAAATGGTGGTGGCTATTTGATGTTGAGCATGCATCCTTTCAATAAAAGAAAAATAATGAGCAGGTTCGACTGCCCCGAGTAAATTTTATAATCCCACCGCTTTAAATAATTGCTGATAATCTGGATTGTTAGGATAGTTCGTTTTTAAAAATGAAATAGGCGCAATGGCTTTCCCCCTTTGATTAGTCTGCACATATAATACGGCAAGCACATAATTTAATTCCGGACTAGCCGCATCCATTTTTAACCCCTTTAAAAAAACAGATTCCGCTTTGGCGATTTGAGATTTTTGTTGCAAGAGAATCCCATAATTATAATATACTCGAGGATTAGGAGAATTTAATTCAATTGCTTTTGAAAAACTGTTTTCCGATTCCTTGCTATCATTTAACTCGTTGTACAATAATCCTAAATTATAATAAATCCGATCATTCTTAGGGTCAATTTTTTTTGCTTCCAACAAAATATTTAAAGATTCCGCATTTTTGTTTTGAGCATTATACACAGCCGATAAATTCAATCGAGCATAATTCATTGCCTGATCTTTTTTTAATCCGCGTAAATAATATTGCTCCGCATTCACATAATTTTTTTGCTTTAGAAAATAATCTCCTAACATGATATTTCCAACAGAAAAATCGGCTTGAAATGTCAAATAATTTTCTAATTCTTGCTTTGCTTTACTAAAGGAATCAAATATATCTGCAGGAATTTTGTCGTTAGGTAAAATAGTAAACAAATCAGCAGCCGCAATCCTTACAGCTTTTACAGGATCATGCAACAATGGCGCCACATTATTCATCCATGTATTTTCAGAAAAGTTAGCCAAACTTCTTAACGCCCGATATCGTACTTGCGCATCCACATGATTCAAACATTTTAATAATGCACTTAATGATTCCGTTGATTGATAATTGCGCAAATAATTGGCAGCAGTGGCTTGTATGATTGCCGGACTTGAAGTATCGTTCAATATTTTAATCAAGTTTTTGGGTGCATTCACATTTCTTTCATCAGATCCTGGAATCAAGTCTTCAGCAAAATGGTATTTTCTATTTGGTCCATACCATTTTACGATGGCATCGGCCGACCATTTAGCGGGCTTATTCGTATGGCAATTATTGCAGGCATTCGGGGTTGCATATTTGACTGATAGGTCTGGACGAGGAACCCTAAAAGTATGATCATAACGGATATCATTACCCATATAAACTTTACCTGGCATATGGCAATTCTTACACTCTGCTCCAGCTGTACCAACCTGATGAAAAGTATGCGTTGGCGAATCGTAATTCTTGGTATGACATTTTACACATGCCGCATTACCAGTTAATATAAGTTTACCAGTATGAGGGTTATGACAATTACTACACTGCACACCTCTTGCAAACATTTTACTCTCTGTAAATGATGTATAGATATAATCTTCATCGTTAGCTTGACCATCTGCAAAATAATGTTCTGTGCTAGGAATTTCTGGAATTAAATGATCCATGATCTCTTTGCTGTGCACGGTTGCATTAAATGCATCGGTAGAGATGGAACTTGCTCTAGCATGACAAGGAGCACAATTATTAACCTGCGAAATTTGATCAGTACTCTTCGAAATTTTGATCATTGATCCCGCAATCTTTTTACCGCTTTTAAAATCAGTATTGATATAATCGATATGCGACTTGCCAGCTCCATGACAACTTTCACAACTCACATTAATTTCATGAAAACTTGTTTTGTAGACATCTTTCTCGATGTCATAATTTTTTTGAAGATTGGTACTATGACAGGAAGCACACATAGTATTCCAATTTTGTCCATTGCCAGTCCAATGCAACCAATCGTGTGATGGAATATTTTGATTAGCATATTGGTGGAACCATTTTTTATCCCTGCTATCCCAACTTGCCCTTGTGCTTTGCAGCCTTCCACCAGGAAATTCAATTAAATATTGTTGTAAGGGAAAATATCCAAAAGTGTATTTCACCAAAAAGTCGTGATTCAATCCATCATCGCCCTGGGTATTGATATAATAATTACCATCCTTTTTGAAAAACTTACTGCTTACTCCATCAGCCTTTAAAACCTGCTCATTAAAATTTCCCAAAACTGTAGAATCGTTTGGTAGTTCCATTGCTTTAAAATGGTCTGATATTTTCCAATCCTGATATTCTTTTGCGTGACAAGATTTACAAGTCACTGAACCTACAAATGCTGTACTATCTGCGAGTATAGTAGCTGATTTTGTTGTTGGCGTACAATTTTCAAATATCAGTGATCCCGAAAAGATAAAAACTATAATTAATAAGATAAACCCATATTGCTTTTTATACATTCTATTGACTTAGAAAATGAAGTGAAATGCTAAAATAAATGATTAAATTTACTGAGTATAAAAACAAACGTTTTACTACTTAATATTATTAGATTTTACTACTTTTTGCTGAAATACTCTTAGCTAGCTTTACGTTAGCTTCTACAGTACGACTCAAGGTTCAAAACTCCCACATTGAACATTTTTTCCAAATTGTAGAAACTTACTCATTTTTAGAAATTATTATTGATTGATAATCAATGTCTTACTAAAAAAAGTTTCTGGCACATAAATAGCCTAAATATTTTGAAAGATTCGTTAAAAATCAATGGTTATGAAAAAGTATTATTTTTCTCTTTTTGCAGCTTCCTTTCTTCTTTTTGCATGTAACAAAGCAGTGGATTCAGGTAACGGTTCAGTTACGCCTCCTCCAGCACCTCCAGTAAGCAAGATTGCTCCTGACGGTTTTACTTACAATACCAGCAAGACAGTCAATATAAGTATCGCAACCCTAACCAATGATAACAAACCATTATCAGAAGTGCCTTTAAATATTTATAGTATCAATGCCGGTGTTGTTGATCAGTTATTATATAAAGGAGTTACAGACGCATCTGGAAACTTCTCAACAAGCATTATTATTCCAAGCTCATTCGATACGCTAGTTGTTGATCCTGCCTATATCGGATTAGTGCGTTTAGCAAAAGTGTTGATCGTTGGAACTTCAGCATCATGCACTATCGGAGGCTCAAACGGATATTCTGGCAATATTGTAGGCACACTAAGTGTAGGCAAAAATCTTTCCTCTGCTGCAACTCGTTCAGCTATCATGAATAAAGCGATGGGATATACAGGTACAACGAAGGTGAAATTTGTGCCAATGGGCACAACAGATGGCCAAGGCCGTCCTAACTACTTAGCATCTCCAGCAGATGTGATCAGCGCCGACATGTTGAAAAGCATCAACACTTCTTTACCAGAAGCCAAAAGCGTTGCCAATTTGCATCCTCAATATATCAGCGCTGGCGCAGCTTCAGATATTGTTATAACAGAAAAAGCCGATGTCTGGTTAACCTTTACCTACGAAGGCGCTGGATATAGAAACTCTATCGGCTATTATAAATACCCAACAAATAATCCACCAAAATCGATGCAAGAAATTGATTCGATACATTTCGTTTTTCCGAATTGCAGTTTGGTTGGAAGTAGTGGAAGCTTGATTTCAGGTGATAAAGTTAAACTTGGGACTTTTGATGCAGGCACTACAATTGGCTTAGTAATATTTGCAGATGGCTGGAATGGAACTTCCGTGAACTATTATGCAGGTGGTGCCTATTTTACTGATAGCTATATGAATCCTGAAGCTAATCCAGACCTAAAAAAGCATACCGTATTATTACAATACAATAATACTTACATGATTGGATTTGAAGACATCAACAGAGAATCTACAAGTTGTGATCAAGATTTTAATGATGTAATTGTATACGCAACATCAAATCCTCTTACTGCTATTTCTAATGTTGGTGTTTCAGTAGCCGATACGCCAATAGATACAGATAAAGACGGTGTATCGGATGCAAATGATGCTTTCCCTTCAGATCCAACAAGGGCCTACATTAATTATTTTCCAGCTGAAAAAACTTATGGAACCCTAGCTTACGAAGATCAGTGGCCAGTTACAGGAGATTACGATATCAACGATTTAGTAGTAAATTATCATTACAAGATCATTAGTAACGCACAAAATAATATTGTTGAGTTCTACGCAGACTATGTTCCAGTAGCAGCAGGCGCTACCTATTATAATGGTTTTGGAGTAGCTTTTCCTTTTAGTCCTTCTGCAGTGAAATCAGTAACTGGTCAAAGCCTAAATAATAACTACATCAAATTAAATGCTAATGGTACAGAAGCCTCACAAATAAATGCTGTGATCATACCTTTCGACAATCATTCAAATCTTATTAGAAATGGAGGAAATGCGTCCATATTAAATACCGATATGTCAAAAGCAAAAATGACAGGCGATACAGCACACATTTATGTAGAATTTACTAGTCCGATCTCAAAAGCAAGTTTTGGTAACGCTCCTTTTAATCCATTTGCAATTAGCAATCAAAGAAGAACGCACGAAGTTCATTTACCAGGTGCAGTTCCAACGGATCTTGCAGATAAAAATTTACTAGGAACATTACAAGATGCTACTAAAATTTCTTCCAACATCTATTATGTTACTAAAGATAATCACCCATGGGCATTAAGCTTCCTTACTGGATTTAGTTATCCGATTGAAGGCGTTGATATATCAAAAGCCTATTTGCACTTTTTAGATTGGGCAAATTCTGGCGGAACACTTTATACAGACTGGTATAGTAATACAGGATCTGGCTATCGAAACACAGCCAATATTTATTCAAAATAATACATAAAAAAGGGAGACTTAAAACGCTCCCTTTTTTATTGTTGCAACATCAATGTTGATAACATTAATAATTATGAAAAAAAATATTTTACTTAGGCAACATTTTTTAAAACAACATGCTCTTATAATAAAATACATCTAACGATTGGGATACTACTATCTCGATCTGATTGTATTTAACTCCACAATGAATCTTTTGCAACTACCCCTGAAATCCTTACTATGATTGATCTGTAGGAGATTTCACAGCCGATTATTTTAAATTAATATTCATGTTATTACAATTGCAAAAGTGATTTACATAAACATTTTTATTAATAGCACAAATTATTGTTAAACGAAAAAAGGAAATTAAACCTTCTGGTATTTGGCACGATATTTTCTAAACATACATTAGCCGATGGACAGAAATCTACCCAACACTTACACTTTAAACTACCAACATGAACAAGCTACTGTCCCGAGCTATTCCCATTTTTATGGTTACTGTAATAGTTGCCATATCATGCGTACACGAAATCCCATTTAGCCCAACTACACCTGGTTCAGGTGGAAACGACCCTGGCACAGGAGGAGCAGGAAGCAAAGCCTGCGATACCAGTTCCTTTAATTACAGCACTGTTATTAATCCTTTAATACAGTCGTTTTGCGTTAGTTGTCATGGTGCTACTACTGCCAGTTCTTCTGGTGCAGGAATTGACCTTTCAAATTATGCAAAGCTATTACCTTATGTAACTAATGGTAGGTTCTTCGGATCCATTAACCATAGTGCTGGTTTTTCTCCAATGCCAAAAGGTGGTGCACAATTTAGTACTTGTCAAATTACTCAAGTAAAAAAATGGATCGCAGCTGGTGCAAAAAATGATACGGCAACTGGACCAACAACGCCTCCTGTATCTGTAGTATGCGACACTGCAAATTTCTTATATAGCACAACCATTGCTCCTTTATTACAAGCTAATTGCGTTACCTGCCATAGTCCAGGAAATCCTAATAGTGGAGGAATTGATTTATCAACTTTTGCAAATGCACAAGCGTTTGCTTTAAATGGTAGACTATATGGTTCTATTGCACATACTGCAGGATATTCAGCGATGCCAAAAGGAATGTCTCAATTATCAGCTTGTAATATCACACAATTTAGAAAATGGATTGCTGCAGGTGCTAAAAATGATCTAGGCGGAACAACACCACCACCTACAACACCACCCGCTTCAACTTCCAATTGTAGTCCGGATACCGTTTATTTCCAAAATACCATCGCTCCTCTAATTGGATCAACTTGCTCTATGAGTGGATGTCACGATGCAATTACCAAAGCTAGTGGTGTAACACTGGTTACTTATGCGAACATCATGAAATATGTTAAAGCAGGAAATGCAGCCGGAAGTACTTTATATACAATAGTGAAAAGCGGTAGTATGCCTCGTGGTACTATTCCAAGATATACAACTGCTCAAATGGCACAACTACAAACTTGGATCAACCAAGGAGCAAAACAGAATTTCTGTACCAGTTGCGATACAACTACATATACCTATGCTAAAGCAGTAGCACCTTTACTTACAACAAATTGTGTTGGTTGCCACAGCACTGCAAGTGCCGCATCAAGTGGTGGAGGTATCGACCTTTCAACTTATGCGCAAGTAAAAGTATACGCTACAAACGGCAGACTCTATGGCTCCATCAATCACACACCAGGTTACTCTGCCATGCCTAAAAATTTAGCGCAGATGCCAGCTTGTCAAATCATTCAGATCAAAAAATGGATCGACGCAGGATCTCTAAATAATTAAACTATGAACAGGAAAAGAATTGTATATCTAATGCTCATTTTTGGCACCCTGATCTTTATCAATGCATGTTATTACGATAAAGCCGAATTACTCTATCCATCAAATGCTGGAGCAACCTGCGATACTACAGGAGTTATCTCCTATAGTGCAAGAGTAGCGCCCATACTTCGCGCTCAGTGCTATAGTTGTCATAGTGCTACCGGTGGGTCAGGAAACATTAATATGTCGAATTATGCAAATGATAAAATCATTGGCTTGAATGGAAAGCTTTATGGAAGTATCAGCCATGCATCTGGCTATATTCCAATGCCACAAGGCGGCGGCTTAATGTCTAGCTGTGATCAGGCAGTTATCAAAAAATGGATTACAAACGGATGCTTAAACAACTAAAAAAATAATCATGAAAAGAAAGAAAATAATCTACAGAATAATTTTCATTGTTGTATTGTTAACCATTGGAGTAGGTTTATACGCTTACAATGAATATAATCGAAAGAACGTAGATCTCGCAGATGCGAAACCAGCTTTTGTAATGTCAGAAACTGAACTTATCAAAGAATTTTCACAAGATCAAAATGCGAGTAATAAAAAATACCTCGGTAAAATAATGGAACTCTCAGGGAACATTAAAAAGATTGATACAGATGAAAATGGTTTTCACACAATCATATTAGGATCTTCTGTAAATATGAATTCCGTAAGATGCAGTATTGATAGTAGTTTCAACAAGGAGGCACACGACCTTGTGATTGGATCTTCTATTACTATTAAAGGCATTTGTACTGGATTTAATGCTGATGATCTTGGCCTTGGTTCAGACGTTATTCTCAATCGCAGTATCGCTATAAAAAAATAAAATAATAAAGCCCTAAAACCATAAAAATGAAAATATCAATCTTATTAATCGCTGTTTTATCAATTGCCTCAGTTAGTAACGCTCAAAAATTTTTTACAAAAACCGGTAAAATTAATTTTGATGCAACCGCACCAAAATCTCCTGAAAATATTGACGGAGTCAACAAGAATAGTATCTGTGTTATTGACTCAAAAACAGGTGAACTTCAATTCTCTGTTTTGATGAAAGGATTTGAATTTGAAAGAGCCCTAATGATGGAACACTTTAATGAAAATTATGTGGAGAGTGATAAGTTCAATAAAACAACCTTCAAAGGCAACATTACTAATAATGAATCTATCAACTATTCAAAGGATGGTGTATACCCAGCAAAAGTGAAAGGCAAATTAGACATGCACGGTCAAACAAAGGACATAGAAACTGAAGGAAAAATTATTATTAAAGCTGGGAAAGTTCAGGTTACTGCAAATTTCAACGCACAATTCGAAGATTTCAAAATTGCAATCCCACAATTAGTCGCTGATAAAGTAGCAAAATTTGCAAAGATTAATGTTGACTGTACACTTGACCCTCTTGCTAAATAACAAAGTAGTTTCATCCCCCGAATAATTAATCATGCAACATTCGAAATTATATTATATCGCCCTGCTATCAATGCTTCTGATGGCTGATGCAGCTAAAGCTCAAGACCTATTAGACTTAGTAGATACAGATAAACCGAAAAAAGAAGTAGTTAAAAATGCTTTTAAATCTATCAGAGTTATTAACGGACACTCCATGGAGTTTCTTTCTCCTGGCACTATGGACTTTAGAATTTTGCATCGCTTTGGGCAATTAAATCAGCCCAACAATTTTGGAGGATTAGACCAGGCAAGTATGCGTCTAGGATTTGATTTTGGCTTGACACGTTATTTACAATTTGGAGTTGGCAGAAGTACCTTTAAAAAAGAATTTGATGGGTATATCAAATTGGCACCTATCCGCCAATCAACTGGCACCCATGCATTTCCTGCCACCATTGCGTTTGTGGGTGGGATGACTTTAAATACACTTCCATATGCAGACCCAACAGCGCATAACTATTTTACTTCGAGAATTGCTTACTACGGACAAATGATCATAGGAAGAAAATTCAGTGAAGGAATTACTTTGCAGGTATCGCCTACCATTGTTCATAATAATATTGTTCCGTTGGCAAATCAGCCAAACGATGTGTATGCGATTGGCTTTGGAGGTAGATTAAAAATGAATAAGCGCACAGCATTTACCTGGGATTATTACTATCTGATCAATGGCATTCAAAAAGATGCTGCAAATGTTCCACTCAACTATAATCCATTATCAATAGGGGTAGACATTGAAACAGGTGGTCACGTATTTCAATTGCACGTTTCCAATTCAGCTGGTATGAACGAAAGAGCTTTCATTACTGAAACTACTGGCAGCTGGGAAAAATTTGACGTGCGTTTAGGATTTAACCTATCTAGAATTTTTCAAATAAGCCATAAAAAATAATCTTCAACTACTTCTTAATAAAAATGCCCCTTAATGGACTGCCCAAAAAAAGTTAGACACTTAATGGGGCATTTTTATTTTACCTACATGAAGTATGGTTCTTGTCTATCTTAAATTATTAACGATCCTCAACACATCTAAAACCAACAGTTGCATTGCGCTCAAAACCCTGACTTACCCTTAATAAGAATTGTCTATAGCTCAATTCCCTTGGACCGCTTTGTACATACCACCAACTGCTTGAGGGTTTAAAATACGAGCCACCCTTCAACATAATATATTGGTAATTACCGCACTGATAAAGGTCATTCGTGAGTTGCCAAACACAACCTGTAAGATCCTGTAATCCGTAGGGATTTGCACCCTTTTCGTATTTGCCAACAGGATATAATGAACCATTTCCAATATTGCATAATGAGGAATCAATTCCTTCAATAGAACTTACCGTTAATGTTTGTGTGATCACTTCCTCTTTTCTTTTAACAGGTACCAATTGTTTCCAAGGCCATTCGTTTCCTTCTTTTGTTTGTGCGGCATATTGCCATTCCATTTCAGTTGGTAGTCTTTTACCAGCCCAATTTGCAAATGCTTTTGCATCTTCAAAACTGACGTTAACGATTGGATACTTTTCTAATCCAAATGGTATGCGTCCATTGATCCAATGCTTCAAATAATTAACTGTATCCGTTGGCTTATATCCAGACGATTTTATAAAGAGAAGATACTGTTCATTGGTTACAGGGAATTTATCCATGTAAAACGAAGGCATATTTCTAGTACTATCTTCCTCTTGTTTAGGATAAGGAATAAAATCATCCCCATGAATTGATTTGAAATGAATGGAACCTTCCGGTATGATAACCATTCCAATTGGAGTTGACTTAACCGGTTTTGTTTTTTGAGAAATTGAAATTCTTCTAGGTTCAGAAACATTTAATGTTGCAATAGTTTCGTCTAATAGAATTCCTTGATCAAATAATTGAATAATAAAGTCTCCTTCATAGTTTCCGAAATTTCTCAACAAAGAGATTTCGTTTTTCCCAGGTTTTAGTAAAACTGGTTTTTTGTCATACGCAGGCATACCTGCCCAGATTCGCATCTCATTTCCTACTATGGGCGTTTGAATAGTCAGCAGATCTCCATCTCTTTGTGAAGTAATCAGAGTAGGCATTTGGGCTATACAATCAACTTCTCCTTCATTATTAGTTCCTAAATACTTTTTATGAAAAGAATTTGTTTCAGCTTCGATCCAAAATGAATCATTCATTTTTTTAGGTTCTAATAATCGATGATGCCAAAGGTCTACAAAGTGAAATCCGTTTTTAGGGATTATTTTAAAAAGATAATCTTTATACCCCTCAGCAATTAAACTATAGATCGTATACACATTTTTCTCAGGGAGAGACCATGCATTCACCCAAATATTTTCAGCTGAGGTTTCAATTAATGGTTGAAAACCATGTCCCACAAAGTTGTTGGTATTCTCTCGAAGGATTCTACTAGTTCTACCTAAGTATTTATATTGTTCATCTACCCAACTTGGTCTGCCAGGCTCCATAATATTTAATTCAGTACCATATCCATTAAAAAAAGCAGTGGCAAATTCTCTTTGTATCGGTTCTTTAAAAATTTCTGCAACACGAAAAATAGCGAACTCAGGCTTTATCAATTTATTCAAATTCAACATTGGGGGATAGTACAATGCATTATGCACCCTTCCAGAAACGATTCCCGTCATATCCTTTGGTACTGCCATTCCTTCACTGTACATCACTACACCAGGCTTTACTTTATCTGCTGCAGCTTGCAATTCGCGGCTCGACTCTCCCTTCGTGTCTAACACAACTCCGTCTGCAGAAGTTCCTGCAATAAGATTGGTAATTCCTTCAAAATGATTTTCACCTCTAGTACTTTCATCCCAAGGATTATAGCACACAAATAATCGTGTTCCAGTTGCTCTTGATTGATTGGCTATCTCTTTGATTTTATTCAAGCCTCCTGGAAGATCTCTAAATAGATCAAATTGATTTCTTTGATCAAGCCCTAGTGTGGGCCATGTTGGCCAAATAGCAATAAAATCATCTCCTCCATATAATTGCTTCCCTTTAGTGATATACTCATTTAAATGAAATTTTCTGTCTTGGTTATTATAATATTCACTACTCCAATTCATGATTATCGTACTCACATAAGCATGCCGTACCCACTCAAGATCCTTTCTTTCAAATAAACTATTGTCGAACTTTGCAAGATCATAAAGCATTCTGTTTTGAAATACTTCTTTTAAAGCATCATGCCAATCTCCATCTACCAATTCTACATACAAATTATATTCCACTGATCCACCTGGGTATAATTTGGTTTCAAACCTTGTTCGACTACCCTTCTTTATAGATGCCCTATTTCGTCTAGTCAAGCCAGTTACCTGTTTATTTTCAAACTGTTTTGATAATGTACAGAATCCCAGATCCCAACTATTATCTGGAACAATTACATTAACTGGATTTTTATTCGGTATAAATAAATGTGTTCTTGAAAGTTCGTGTTTTCCTTTTCCAGTAATATATACCTGATGATCGTCAATTCCAAATGGAACTACGTTTTCTAATTGCAAAGTATCTCTCCCAATATTATTAAAATTGATAATGGCTGATATTCCAAAATCTGTTTGCTTAAATGAAGTAATCTGAATTGCAAGTTTTTGCTGAAACTCATATGAATTCTTCGAAAATATAGTTTTGCCATTTAATACAAAACTTATTAGCGAAATAGACTGATTCAATTTTGTGGTGGAACCATTATTTGCTTTAAAAGATTCTATCACCAATGAGTCAGGTGAAAGTTCAATTTGGCTAAGTGTTGTTTGAGATTCAATCTCTGTTTGAAATAAAACAAACGACAATAAACAGAATATTAACTTCCTCATATTGGCATTATTTTTATTAAAATTGATACCGCCCTAAAAAGATATGAATTTAGTTTTGAATAAACATCAAATTAATCAATGATCATCTTTTTCTAGATCTTAAGAGATCCATTTTTTTGAATGTCCGGTTCAGGTAAAGAATGAGGGTTGCTATGATAAAAGGAAGAGGGCTAACTGCAATATTAAATAGAGCTATGACATTAAGATAGTTTGTAGAACTATTTATCTATGTTTTATTAAATTGAACAAAAAAAATGTTGATCAAATTGACTTATTTAAACTTAAACCTTAAACAAGTCAACTATAACACCATACTATTGTTATAATCATTGATATGAAAAACATTATAATCATTGGAGGCTCCTCTGGGATTGGGGAAGCAATCACGAACGAATTAGCAAAATCAAATAACGCAATTTATGCTTCCTATAATAAAAATATTAAAGAGTCGAACGATAAGATATATTACTTCTATCTAGACGTGCTTGCAAATCAACAGGAAATAAATTTCCTACCAGATCAAATAGATGGCTTGGTATATTGCCCAGGGAGTATTTTATTAAAACCTTTTGCAAGAATAAGTGCTGATGAATTCCTGCAAGACTATCAGTTACAGGTGATTGGGGCTGTTAAGATCATACAGCAATTATTACCTAAATTAAAAAAATCTCCTGCCGCATCAATTGTTCTTTTTTCAACAGTAGCGGTGCAAACTGGTTTCAATTTCCATTCGATTGTTGCTGCGTCAAAAGGGGCGATCGAAGGACTTACAAAAGCATTAGCAGCTGAGTTAGCGCCGAAAATTAGGGTTAACTGTATTGCACCATCCATAACCAATACCCCCTTAGCTGCAACGCTTCTTAATACAGAAGAAAAAATTACTGCAAATGCACAACGTCACCCTTTAAAAAAAATCGGTACTGCAGAAGATCTAGCTTCTATGGCTTGCTTTTTATTAAGTGATCAAGCTGCATGGATTACAGGACAAATCATGCATGTTGATGGAGGAATGTCTTCTATTAAATTATAATGTGCTTAGTTTAAAATATCCCAAATGCATTGCATTTTCTTGAACTGTTGTGGGTTTTGAAAGTACAATTTGAAACATTGATTTTGATGTAGGATCTAGTATATCTTCGATTTGATAAAGATCATCCACATCAATACCATATTTATCATCAATATGCGAATTAGCTCCATCAAAATGTGTGTGCTTAAAAAAAGCAGTTTGCTTGGCTAGGTTGATGGCTGATGATTTTTCTTCTGATGCAACAACCATCTTATAATGGAACTCTTCGAATTCATTTTTTTTATACCCTCCTAGATTGATAAAAAACATCGTGCTGTTCTGTATGTCGGCCAGAAGGCTTACAACCAATCAATACCATAAAAAGATTCATACAATTTTTTAATTTAGTATTTGTAATGCATTAAAAATGTTCCCTATCAGAATGCATGTTAGCCCTGTTTTAAAGTCTTAAAGTACTTAAAATAATATCATAAAAAAAGCCCCAAAGTGAATGAACACTTTAGGGCTTTTTTTAAATAATTCTATTAAACGAGAACCAATTATGGTTTCTTTAATACCAAAGTATAAGCTCCAAATGAACCCTGATCTACTGTATACGTAATTGACATAGTCAATGTTTTGCTACAAGGAGCAGCAAAACTAGATGCAGTAGCAGCCATTGCCATATTAGGATTGGTATAACCAAGCGCCCAAGTAAATGCATTTCCTATTTTTTGTTTAGTAATAGAAAGCTGATTGTTAAGCGGGTTAACTGTAACAGTAATAGGCAAAGGACTTGTTACATAAGGATCAATGAATGAGATATGTGTATTATCAATTTTAGTGATTGGTACAATCTCACCCGGGCTAAAGTCTCCAAATCCGTCAGAAACTACTTTAAAGTCTCCAACATAGATTGCTGGATCGTAAGCACAAATAGCTGAGAAACGTGCAAAGTCACTAAAGCCAGGCATTGCAACCGGACCAGCGCCAGAGCCAGAACCTGCGATAGCAGGGAATGCTTCAAACTTCTTGTCACCAATATAAATATCTGGTGCAAAGTCATAGCTATCACCCAATGATACAGCTGTTCCAAATAGGGTTTGCAAGTTTGCACTAGTAACAGTATAGCTAGCTGGCAAAGTAGTAACACCTGCTTGATACACTTTTACGTTTGCGTTACTTCCATTTTTTCTAACAACGATGTCAACTTTTGTAGGAGAAGCGGCGCCTGCAAAATACAAGGCGACATTGAATTTTCCAGAAAAAGCTGAAAGGTTTAATAGGTCAATTGCCTGAGATCCTGATGCATCTACTGAAGTAGTAATAGCAGGAATATCGTTGATAGTTACACTCGACCTAACTGCCCCATCGTCCTTCTTACAGCCTGCAAAAGCAATAACAAGTCCAAGGGAAAGGGCCGATAATATGCTGATTTTTCTAATTTTCATAATCTGTTTATTTTAATAATAATAAATATAGCTACGAACTAATATCTATTAAGGTTGCCAAAATACTTTATAAGATTCAGGAACTTTTTGCGGCGGAGCACTTGAATTTAAAGAAATTTCATTGCTGCTAAACGGCAAAGTCCAAGGATATTGTCTGTCACAGAATACCGGTGTAATCTTACCATCTGGACCTTGTACAGTTGCAACAGAGCCAATTGGCGTTGGAGCAAACAATACAGGATATTTAGTTCTTCTATAATCAGTATAACTATCAACTGGATTCTCAATTCTATTGATCCATTTTTCAGTCATGATAATCTCTAATTGCTTAGCAGCATTACCAGCATTGAAAGCAGTTACTACTGCAGTTTTGTAGGTGGTGGTTGCAGGAAGTGTTGCAATAGCTGGAACAACTTGAGCTGCACCAGCAGAACCTGGTTTAATAAAGTTGGTGATGATATAATCCATCTGATTGAAAGACTCATCTAAAGCACTGCTAAACACTGTGCTGGCAGTACCAGTAGCTACACCAGCATTGATCAATTCAGCTTCTAGATACAAACGATCTGCATAAGTGATGAATTGGTGAGGAAGTGCCCCTGTACCAGCATTGATCGCACCTAAAGAAGTAATGGTTTTTGCACCACCATCTTCATAACGACCACCTGCAGGATATAAACCTAACAAAGAATAGGTAGCAGAGTTAGATCCATCTCTACATGGTCCTTGTGAACCGAATATGATAGTGATAAAACCACCGTCACGGTATTCAGTACAGTTTTCAGGAGTTCCAGATGCAGATTTTTGATTATACACATAATAAGGAATCCTTGGATCAGGAATATTAAAGAAAATATTCGTATTTCTTCCTTTCATGATCTCATATAACCATGGGCTAAACAACTGTCCACCACGCTGAGTAGCGTTGTAATCGCCATAAGCTGGGTGTCTGTCATCAGTAGTTCCATAAGGGCCATAAGGCAACATGAAACTTTCAGCCTGAGAATTAATCAAAGTAGCTGGGCTAGCTAATAGGGCTTGTACCTGTGTTTTCACATCTTGTACCAGTCTGATTTGTGTATACAACTTTAATTTAAGTGTATTCGCAGCTTTAATCCAGTTAGTGGTATTTCCTTTGTAGATATAATCATCACCTGCTGGCTTAGAAGCATTAGGAGCTGTGTTATTGATATCAGCGATACCATCATCAATCAATTTAAATAACTGAGGATAGATATCAGATCCTTTATCAAATTTAGGTTGCTTGATACCTTCACCAAACCTGTCAAATTCAGAATATGGCACATCGCCATAAACATCAACCAAAATACTGAAAGTATATGCTTTCAAAATTTTAGCAATCCCCGAATAAGTATAACGGGTTTCAGCTGTTCCTTGTTTGATGATTACATCAAGGTTAGAAATGGCAGTATACAAGCGATCCCATCCTGATTCACCAGCACCATATCTATCAGCACCTACACGGCCCGTAGTTTGGTGGGTATAAACAGACATGGTACTGCCTAAACCAGTTCCTAGGGCAATATTACCAGCGATAGAACGCTCTGCACCACTTAATAGAAGTGATACTGGAACCGCAGTAGGACTGTTTAAATTTTTGTTTACATCAAGAAACTTTTTACAGCCAGATATCGCAACTGCAAACAGTGCCAAAGCTGTAAAAGAGTATATAAAATATTTTTTCCTTCTCATAATTGAAAATTTACTTGTGGTTATTAGAAAGTTACGTTTATGTTAAACCCGTATCTTTTTGTACTTGGTGCACCTCCAGTTTCAACACCCTGTGCAGTACCTCCGCCAACAGCAGAGTTCATATCTGGGTCGAAGTGTGTATACTTAGGCACATTCGGCGCTAAGAACCAAAGATTACGTCCGCTTAAAGAAAATGTAACACCAGAAACTCTTAGTTTGCTCGCAATACTTGGAGCTAAGCTATAAGACAAGGTTACTTCTCTCAATCTGTAAACAGTACCATCGAATACCGCATATTCAAATGCGCCATTGGTAGCGAAGCTTCCTCCTGTACCGTTAGTGAAGAATAAGTCATTGGTAGTAACCTTAGTTTGGTTAGGAACCGCATTACCATTTACAACTAAAGGAACATAGTGGTTTCTACCATCTGCTCCAAGAACTGGAGTTGGACTAGCATAAACACCTTCAATTACGTGGCTAATTTCTCTGTCTTTGGTATCCATTGTAACACCTCTACCCAACATACTGTTGATAGTTTCAGAATAGAAGTTACCACCTTTGGTCATATCCCAAAGTATATTTAATTGAATTCCTTTGAAAGTGAATGTATTAGTAAGACCAAATTTGAATTTCGCATTTGGATCACCAACCATATCATCATTTGGATCTACATAAGGCATACCTGATGCAGTATTGATCAACAATTTACCATCAGGAGTACGAGCTGAATGTCCACCTCTGATATAACCATAAGGCATACCAGCTTCGATCCAGTTATATCCACCAATTTGATCTCTTGTAAGACCAGTTACCAATTTTTCTACAGTGTTGATGTTTTTAGTAAAGATCGCTCTCACATCCCACTGGAAGTTCTTAGCAACAACTGGTTTTAAATCCAAAGAAACTTCCCAACCTGTATTACGAATTTCACCTAGGTTAGTATAGAATGAATTGAATCCAGTAGTTGTAGGCAAGCTAATTGCATAAATCAATCCAGTAGATCTTTTATCATACCAAGTAACCTCAAATCCTGCTCTACGGTTAAAGAAACGCATTTCTGTACCTAACTCTAATTCTTTGGTAAACTCAGGAGTTAGATTTGGATCGTAGTTAGAACCACCTCTATATGCTTGAGACTGACCTAAGAAACCTGCAGAGTTCAATCCGAAGATAGCTTCTCCATTACCAGGAGACGCATCGTTACCCACTCTCGCAAAACCTGCGCGGATCTTACCGTAATCTATTACAGAAGATTTAAGGTTCAATGCCTCAGTCCAGATCAATGATCCAGAAATACCTGGATAGAAGTAAGATGCATTTTTATAAGGAAGTGTAGAAGTTAAATCTGTTCTTCCTGTAACGTTTAGGAATGCAAAGTTTTTGTATCCTAAAGACGCATCACCGAAGAAACCTACTAATCTTCTTTTTGAAACTTCATCACTTTGGAATTTCTGAGTAGAAGTATTAGTTAAATTATATAAACCAGGAATTACGAAGTTCACACCGTAAACTTGCTGACCTCTTGAATCTCTTAGGTTGATATCATTACCCACTTTTATATCCAAAGTCCAGTCTTTAGAAAGTCTTGGAGTATACATCGCAACTAAAGTAGATTGGATCTCCTGATTTCTGCTGATTACCTCTGTCATATTACCAAGAGCATTGTCAGTACCTCCTAAAGAAGATTTGTCAATGATCTGATCTCTGTAAAGTGCATAAGAGTTAACACCCGCAGTATAATCAATTCTAAATACGTTATTGAACTTGTAAGAAGCTCTTAAAGTTGCAACGATACGATCATCGATTGATGTGATTACGTTATGATAAGCAGCCCAAACTGGGTTTGTGTACTGACCATCATTAAATCCGATTTGTGCACCTGCTCTATTTTGTGAAGGCCAACCGGTGATATCCCAGTTTCTAGCCATTGTAAATGTACGACCCCACTGAGAGATAAAGCTTTGAGCCTGACCGATGAAACCACCGATCTGCTTTGTTCTAGCATAGGATATGCTAGATCCAATAGTTAACTTTCCAATTTGAGTTTGACCACCCACACTCACGTTATTTTTTACATAACTAGTGTTAGTGATATAACCTTTTTGATCAACTCTAGAAAGTGTAACGTTGAAAAGCGTATTTCCTTCGCCACCGCTCATACCTACAGAATTTTCAAATAGGTTACCTGTGGTGAACAAAGAAGATACGTTATCTGGATTTGCTTTATAAGCCATACGACCGTTAGGGAATAATTCAGGATAAGAATTAAACATTGTAGCCCATGTGGTAGCTGGAATAGAATCAATTCCTGAAGCTGAAGAACGAAGAACGTTACCGGAACCATCATAATTTACGCCTTTACCAAATTTACCACCCCAAGAACCATTTGAACCCTGAACTCTAAAGTTAGCACCAGCACCATAAGTATTCTGGAAGTCTGGAAGGTTAGCGATAGTTTCTTGGCTATAACCACCTTTATAAGTAACATTCAAAGATTTTTTTCCTTTTTTAGGATTACCTGATTTAGTTGTAATCAAAACAACACCATTGGCAGCTCTTGAACCATACAATGATGCAGCGGCAGCTCCTTTTAAGATGTTGAATGATTCGATATCGTTCGGATCAAGGTCACCAAAGCCAGAACCATAAGTACCACCACCACTAAAAGGGTTAGAAGTATTTACAAGGTTATTACTGTATGGTATACCATCCACAACGATCAAAGGCTCTCCACCATTAAATGAAGAAACCCCTCTAATTTGAATACGAGTTGCAGCACCTGGAGCACCTTGACCAGATCTGATATCTACCCCTGGCACTTTACCAGCAAGGTTTTTAAATACATCCGGCTCAGATTTTTGCAAAACAGTGTTTGCATCAACATTAGAAACGGCATATCCTAAAGCTTTGGTAGAACGTTTAATACCCATCGCAGTTACCACTACTTCGTTCAAATTTGAACTTGAAGCAACAAGTGTAACGTTTAATGTAGTACTTGAACCAACAGTTACCTCTTTGGTAACAAAGTTCACACTGGAGATGATTAAAACATCTCCTTTAGTAGCGCTGATCTTGAAATTTCCCTGCTCATCAGCAGCAATCCCCTTATCTTTTTTACTTTTCGATACAACAGATGCCGAGGGAATAGGAACCCCTTTTTCATCCGTTACCCTGCCGGTAATGGTCAGGTTTTGAGCCTGGCCTGCAATGGCAAAACATAGCATTGCAACAAGGAGACTAGACAAGATTTTTCTCATGTTAGTTTAGTTTTAGTAGTTAGAACAACGTTTATTCATCATCAAAATTATCCAAATCAATAAAGTCTTGTTAATAATGAAGCAATAAAAATAAGGTATTTGCTGCTTCAAAAAACATTTTTTGCCCCAATATTGGTCATGAATTTTAATTTTTGGTCAAATATTTGGCAGCTAATTAGAACAAAACGCTGCATTTGAGGGAATCTTTCTAAAATGAGGAGCATTAATGGGAAAAAATTGGGGAAAAGCTCCACAATTATTTCCGCCAATCGAAAATTGCAATACAGAATTGAGACAGCTTTTATAAATCAAATGATTTCCAATTTATCTAACAACTTTTGAAAAAGATAGGAGGATTTTCTTCCAGTAATTTTTCAATTTTTTTTGCGGTATTTGTAATAGACAATCCACCTAGATTAGTACATCTTAAAGTATGGTGAATCTGATCCCCAACTTCCTTCATGGTTTCAATTACTTCATCCAACGGAATTAAATGTTCGTAGTTCGATAATGCCATATTCGCACAGGAGAGGGCATTCGAAGCCGCCATAACATTTCTACCCAGACAGGGCGCTTCCACTCTATTTCCTATTGGATCACAAATAATACCCAATGAATTTTGCAAGGCCAAAGAAGCAGCTGCAATAGACTGCTCTAAACTACCACCATTCATTTCTACTAATGCTGCAGCAGCCATCCCTCCACCTGAACCCGTTTCTGCCATACAACCACCCACTTCAGCAGCGAAAGTGGCATGAGCAGCTATAAATACACCAATGAGGCCTGCTGAAAGCATTGCTTTGGTGATAGCTTCTTCCGTATTATTAATACAATGAGCAGTTCCAAAAACAACTCCAGGTAATCCTCCACAAGAGCCAGCAGTTGGAGCAGCAACAATAACACCCATCGAACTTTTCACCTCCATGATGGCAGATACATACATGATCGTTTTATTTAGAACATCACCTCCAATTAATTGATTTGATTCCAAGCTTTTTTTAAACTGAGGTGATTGACTTCCTAAGATCCGATCATGATAAGTAGTGCCTTTTAAACCTGTCTCAATAGCATTTCCCATAATCCGAATAATGGCTCTCATTTTATCCATAACTGCTTCTGGACTAATATCACCTCGGATACTTTCATACTCTACAGCCAACTCCCAAAGCGCTTTATTTTTATCCTTGTTATATTCCATCATTTCATTGCAAGTAATGAAAGGCACAGATAAATTGTGTCTTGCCATGATTGGAAGTACCGGCTGAATACTTTTTATGGCACTTACAGTATTCAACTGAGCAATTTCTTTACAGATGATTTCAGGAATACTATTTTGCGATTTTATTTCGATGAACGACTTTGCTCCTTCATGAACTATGATATCGTCGAATGAAATGGTTGATTTCAAATAGGAAATAATATGATTAAAGTCGGTGCAATAAATCAGTGTTTCATAATAATCACCAGCAATTGAAACTTTATTTCCGTCTATATAAATAACCTCGATCATCCCCCCACCCGTTGAGATAGCGATCAATTCTCTAGATTCTATTTCGTTGGTTAAAGTTATTTTGTAAGTGTTCGGGTGTTTCTCTTCTAATTCAGAAATTTGAATTACATGATTAATACCAGCTGTTGCTAAATATTTTTCAGATTCGGGCAATCGCTCATCATATGCTTCCCATCCTAAAAATCCACCAAATAAACCCATATCAGATCCTTGACTTTTATGTGTAGTAGCCAATGATCCATTGGGATCAAATTCAATTAAAATATCTTTAATATTACCCTCCATCAAGTCGCGGCAAATGCGAGCGATACGAAGTGATGCAGCACAATGAGAACTAGATGGCCCCCTCATTACTGGGCCAATAACATCATTAAAAATACTTGGGTAATTTGACATACTTTGAAATATTAATATTTTAAATCAGTTCCACTTGATAAACCTGCCCTTTGATTGTTTTAAATTCAAATAGATCGTTATTTATTTTTTTAAATGGCACGATTTGCCCTTTGTTTAAGATCTTAATATTTTGATCCATTTTTATCGTACAGTTTATTCCAGCCTTGGATTTAATTTCTAACTTTTGTATTTTATTGGTCTTCCAAGAAAAATTAATTTCAAAAGCTCCTCTAGTGCAAACCCCATTAAAATTTCCATCTGCCCAATTGGTAGGTAAGGCGGGCAAGAATTGTATATATCCACTATGAGATTGAATCAGCATTTCAGTAATGGCCGCGGTAACTCCAAAAGTCCCATCCACTTGTGGTGCTTTACCACATAATGCAAATAGAGAACTACAGGATTGATCTTTTAAATAACCTTGATAAATTTTATAAGAACGTTCACCATCAAAAAGCCTAGCCCAAAGTGCCATTTTCCATGCGCGAGAAAATCCCATGGCGCCATCACCTCTTTCGTTTAGAACTTTTTTATAGGCTTCAATAAATGCTGGTGAATTTATTTGAGTTAATATTTTACCAGGGTATAAGCCATACATGTGTGAAAAATGACGATGATTTTTTTCAAGTGATTTCCAATCTTCTGTCCATTCTTGCAAAGATCCATCGGCACCGATCTGAGGAGGCACTAATTTTGTTCTTGCTAATTTTACTTTCCCATTAAAGGCATCATCGATAGATAATAAAGAAGATGCCTCATTGAAATAACCAAATAGATCATATAAGATCTGCATGTCGATCGAAGAACCTGCACAGATAGTAGTGCCTTCTCTAAAACCTGCAGTTACTTCATCAAAGTAAGGTTTATTACCTCCTCCATCTGGAAAATTTTCGGGCGAAGTAGAAGGATTTGTTACAAGCCATTTACCATTAGGATGTGGAACCAAAAAATCCATGAAAAATTGTATCGAACCTTTTATTACAGGATAGATTTCTTTTAAATATGCTTTGTCTTGCGTATATAAATAATGCTCCCATAAATGGGTACAAAGCCATGCTCCACCAACGGTAAAAGTACCCCAAGTAGGGCCATCCATTGGTGCTGTAACACGCCATATGTCAGTGTTTTGATGCATCACCCAACCCCTTGCCCCATAGTGCTCCTTTGCAACCTGACTGCCCTGATCTTGTAATTCTTTAACCATTTTAATTAGAGGCAATGCAGACTCTGACAAATTGCTTGACTCTACCGGCCAATAATTCATTTCAGTATTAATATTGGTCGTGTATTTTGCATCCCAGGAAGGGTTCATATCATCGTTCCACAATCCCTGCAAATTAGCCGGTTGGCCATTTTCTCTGGAGCATGCAATCATTAAATACCTTCCAAAATTATAACTCAAAGCCGCCATGGATGGATCGGGGTTAATTTGTACTTTTTCAATTCTTTGATTGGTAGGAAGATAAGATTGAGGATTACTCGAAAGGCTTAAGGATACACGATCAAAATATTTTTTATAATCCTTTAAAGTAGCAGCGTAAATAGTTTCGTACGATTTATTTTTTATTGCATCCAAATATTGGTTTGTTTTTTTTGAGACATCACCACTAACATCTTTATAATTAATAAAATTAGTAGCAGCAGAAAAATATAAGGTGATGGTATCAGCTTTTTCAATGATCAAATCAACTCCATGGGTATGGGTTGTACCTCCTGCTGCAACTGCTTTAATTTGGGCTTCATATTTTAATTGCCCTTTGATTCCCATGTAATCTGCAGATTTTCCAGTGAGTTTCAATCCATCATTTCCATTAGCATCCATTCTAAAATAATCGGTAGCATAATTAGAATGAGTTTGATTGCGAACACCTCGAAGGTTTGCTTTTACAAATAAACTAGCTTTTTTATCTGCGGTGAATCTGATAACGATTAGCTGATTAGGCTCAGATGCAAATACTTCTCTCTTAAAATTTACTCCATGTGCGTTATAAGTAACAGAACTGATACCAGTGCTAAGATCTAAATCTCTTTTATAATTACTAACTGAATCCTGATCAGGGAAGAATAAAATCAAGTTAGCTAAGCTTTGATATTTTTGTTGTTCAACTGGATAACCCATTAAGTTTCTTCCAAACAAATTATGAGCGTCTAGATAATTCCCTTTAAAAACATCCTGTTGAATTTGAGGTAGTACTTTATATCCGTTCTTCACTACAGTGCTGTAGGGTCCGCCCGACCAATAAGTACTCTCATTTAATTGAATTCTTTCTTCACTATACTTTCCAAATACCATCGCACCTAATCTACCATTACCGATGGGGATAGCTTCATCCCACTTTTTAGCAGGGGCAGAATACCATAAATATTTTGCAGGGTCGATTTTTTCTTGTGCAAATAGAGAAATGATGAATGAAAATTGTACAACAAACAGTAATTGTTTTTTCATTTTTATTTATTTTTTATCGCACTTAGAAACATAGTAATGGAAGTGTATAAAATTATGAAAATCACCAACCATCTAAGTGTATCTAAAGGCAAAGATTTTACAATAAAAGCAGCAATGAGAACTGCAACTATGCTAGGTATGGCCATACCCATAGCAGCTTTTTTATTATAAGCGCCTGTTTTAATAAATTTATAAGATGCTAATGGCATTAAAAATGCACAAGATCCCATCATAATTGGAAAAGCTACTTGAGGCGATAATCCTAATATAAAAACTAATGCCATGCAAGGGGCATACAATCCAACTCCAGCAGTCATCATTGCACCTAAAATGAAATTTACACTACCCGCCAAAAATAGTTTCCACCCATGAATTCCTATAGCAACTCCATCTCCCTGAATCAAGTGTAATTTATTAGCAATCATAAATCCAGCAGTTATGATCAATGCGATGCTCATTGTTAATCTAATTTTATTCTCAGAAAGCTTTGCTACAATATCAGCCCCTACAAATGCTCCGCCCATTGCAGCTAAGAACATTACAACCATTGTAGTGGGCTCAACTTCAATCACCTTGATGAAAATGATAGCTTGTATTAAAACTGGTAGCGTGTTGGCAACATTCATGGTGCCAGGGATCAACTTATCCGAAGTTTGCTTCGTGAATTTTAAAAGGGCAGTCTGAGGAGCAAACGCTCCAATTCCTAACACATCAAAAAAATTAACTACAAAACCAATCAGTCCTGTTTTGACCCAACTAACATCTTCCAGATCCTCTTTATGTGCTAAAAAATCGGTAACTAAAATATAAATAAACCAGAGTGCGAATACAACTAAAATCAACCAAATGATATTTACCATATTATTT
>JAPLEO010000074.1 GCA_026391125.1 Bacteroidota bacterium | reverse complement strand
CTCCTCTTTTTGATTTCCATCGTAAGTATATACCGCAATAAAAATGATCATGCTCACCGGTATGGCTGCAATTAACACTACTAACAAAAGATGTTTAATACTCACCCTACCAATAAACATCAACAACATGGCTGTGGCACCTGTTAGTAAGGCGTTCGATAAATTGGCCGGCATGATCAATCCGCAGATAACCAACACTGGCCAAAAGACTGGCCAGAATCCTTTTTTAAAATCTTTGATCACTTCCTGTTTCTTGCTCAATAGTTTACTGATGTACATAAACAATGAGAGTTTGGCTAGATCACTTGTTTGCAAAGTCATATTAATGATGGGCAAAGTGATCCAACGGCTACCATTGTTGATCTTTGTACCAAATGCCAACGTATATATCAGCAAAGGAATTGAGATCCAAAATAAGATCGTAGCAACTTTAGAAAAGAAAGTATAGTTAACTCGATGCAAAAAATAAATCAATAAAAATCCGATCATTGAAAAAGATACCTGCTTAAACAAGTAAAAGCTGGTATTCCCTTTGCTCATTTTATAGGCTAGCGAACCTGTTGCACTATATACTACCAAAATAGAAACAAGCGACAATAGAATTACAATACCCCAGATATATTTATCTCCTCGGGTTCTGTTCACAATCTGCCCACGCATACCGTCGATGCTTGGGATTTGTGAAAAGAGCGTATCAGTTGTTTCCTTCATCAAAAATGTACTAGCTAGAAATTATTATAATTCTTTAACGGCATCTTTGAATTGAATGCCCCTGTCTTCATAATTTTTAAATAAGTCGAAGCTAGCGCAAGCCGGACTCAACAAAACCACATCACCCTTCGTTGCTAATTTAAAAGCAGTGTTCACCGCTTTTTTAGCACAGTCAGTTTCAATAATCAATGGCGCAGTGTTTTTAAAAGCCTCTATGATCTTTTTATTGTCTACACCCATACAAACAATTGCCTTCACTTTTTCTTTTACCAATTCTGCTAACAACGTATAATCATTACCCTTATCAGTCCCACCCAAGATCAACACAGTTGGCTTATTCATACTCTCCAATGCATACCATGTACTATTTACATTGGTTGCCTTACTGTCGTTGATGAATTCAACACCACGCACCATGGCTACAAATTCCATGCGGTGCTCGAGGCTATGAAAATTTTTCACGGCTTCTCTGATTTTTTCTTTGCGGATGCCGATCGTTGCGGCTGCGATTCCTGCTGCCATAGTGTTGTAATTGTTGTGTTTGCCTTTTAAAGCAAAATCATAAATACTCATGCTTACTCTTTCTTCTTGGATTCTTAGCATCATCTGATCGCCTTTGATGTAGCCGCCTTTTTTTAGTTCTTGTTTCATAGAGAATGGTAATGGGTTAGTAGGTAGTATAAGGGTTGTTAGTTTTTGTTCTATGACCGGGTCATCAGCACAATAAATGAAGTAGTCGTTCATTGTCTGATTTTCTATGATCCGGAATTTGCTATTGATATAATTTTCAAACTTGTAATCGTATCGGTCTAAATGATCTTCCGTAATATTCAAAAGCATTGAAACATCTGGTCTGAATGTGATGATATCATCCAATTGAAAAGAACTCAACTCAGCGATGTACCAATCTTTCGGATCTTCTGCAATTTGTTTGGCAAAACTGTATCCAATATTGCCCACCAATGCTGCACTCAATCCTGCAGTTACACAGATATGATAGATCAATGAAGTAGTGGTACTCTTACCATTACTACCAGTGATTGCAATGATCTTGCTATTGCCTTTGAACCGATAAGCCAACTCTATTTCACCGATCACCTGAATTCCTTTTGCACGAATTTTTTTCACCATCTCTGCTTTCTCAGGAATACCCGGACTCTTCACCACTTCATTAGCATTCAAGATCAACGCCTCTGAATGCATACCTTCTTCAAAAGGAATACCGTTCTGAGTTAATTCGCTTTTATAGATGTCTTTGATCTTCCCCCCATCACTCACAAACACTTCGTACCCGTTTTGCTTACCCAACAAAGCAGCACCCACCCCGCTCTCGCCGGATCCAAGGATGACTAATCTGTGTTGCATGTTGGTTGTGCTCATAATTATATTTCTTTCAACTTTAAACCTTGATGCTCCATTTTTCACTTTTCACTTCTCACTTTTCACTTCTTCTTCCATTCCTCACTCCTCACTCCTCACTCCTCACTTCTCACTTCTTCTTCTTCCTCCTCTTTTATCTTTTATCTCTTCACTTCTTCTTCCACTCCTCACTCCTCACTCCTCACTCCTCACTCCTCACTTCTTCTTCCTCCTCTCTTCACTTTTATCTTTTATCTTTTATCTTATTTTAAGTGTCACAAGACTCGCAACAACTAAGAGAATCGTAATCACCCAAAACCGAAACGCTATCTTATTTTCATGAAATCCTTTCTTTTGATAATGGTGGTGCACCGGACTCATTAAGAATACGCGTTTACCCTCTCCATATTTTTTCTTGGTGTATTTGAAATAGCCCACTTGAATGATGACACTTAAATTTTCAATTAAGAAGATGCCACAGAAAATGGGGATCAATAATTCTTTACGAACAATAAATGCTAATGAAGCAATAATGCCACCTAAAGCAAGGCTGCCAGTATCTCCCATGAATACCTGCGCAGGAAATGCATTGTACCACAAGAAGCCAATACATCCTCCAACAAATGCTCCCACAAATATGCTCAGTTCACCAAGATTAGGGATATACATCACATCGAAGTAATCGGCAAATACATAGTTACCACTGATGTATACAAATACGCCAATACCTGCGCCAATAATGGCACTCACTCCAGCAGCCAATCCATCTAAGCCATCTGTTAAATTTGCACCATTCGATACCGCAGTTACTATAAAAATCACTATCAGCATGTACACCAGCCAAGTAAATTTTTCAGCACCAGGTCCCATCCATGAAATCAATTTGCTATAGTTGAATTCGTGATTTTTTACAAAAGGAATTGTGGTGATGGGCGTTTGAACTTTTACAAAACGCTTTTCTGTTCCATCCAATGTTCTATAAATAATTTTGGAGTCTTTTGCTAAACGCTCACCCTTTTGCAATTGTGCTGTTCCTGTTGAAAATATTTCTCGCTCAACTGTAACTGCATTGCTGAAGTAAAGAGTTAATCCAATGATCGCTCCTAGTCCAACCTGGCCAATCACTTTTGAAATGCTCGCTAGTCCATCGCTATCTTTTTTCTTATACGCTTCCCCTTTATTCACCGCTTCTTTTCTTGCTCTGATCTTGAAATAGTCATCTAAGAAACCAATGATCCCCAACCAAACAGTACATAACAGCATCAAACGGATATATACTTTATCGAGGTTCGCAAATAAAATAGTAGGAATTAAAATGCTGATCAGAATAATGATACCACCCATGGTTGGTGTACCTTTTTTCTGTTGTTCGCCTTGTAAACCCAACTCGCGAACAGTTTCACCAATTTGTTTTTTCTTAAGCAGGTTAATGATGCGTTTACCATATACTGTTGCAATCAATAACGAAAACACAACTGCCATCGCAATTCTAAAAGACAGGAACTGAAAGAGTCCTGCTCCGGAAATATGGTAAGTCTTGTTAAGCCAGTTAAAAAGATAATACAACATGGTTCGCTTATTTATCTAATGCTTTAAATAGTTCGTTCAAAATTTCTTTATCGTCGAAATGATGTTTTACTCCGTTGATGTCTTGATACTTCTCATGTCCTTTTCCAGCAACCAGAATAATGTCTTCTGGCTTTGCCAATTTCACTGCTTGCATGATGGCTTCTCTCCGATCAGCGATGGTGATGGTTTTTCTTTTTGCAGCACTGTTCAATCCAGCTTCCATTTCGCGCAAAATTGTTTCCGGATCTTCTGTGCGGGGATTATCACTAGTGAGGATCAACTTATCGCTCCAACCAGCAGCTACATCAGCCATAATTGGGCGCTTGGTTTTATCTCTATCACCACCACATCCAACAACCGTAATTACTTGCTCGTAACCCTTTCTCAATTTTTTGATCGTTGCTAACACATTTTCTAATGCATCAGGTGTATGCGCATAATCAACGATGCCGATGATCTTGTTTTTGCTGATCACATAATCAAATCTTCCTTCTGCACTGGTAAGCATGCTCATTACAGTCAGAATTTTTTCAGATTCTTCACCCAAACAAATGGCTGCACCATAAATCGCAAGAATATTATAAGCATTGAATTCGCCAATCAATCGAAAGTGTACTTCTTTATCGTTCACCATCATCACCAAACCAGACAAACCATTTTCAAGGATCTTTCCTTTAAACGATGCCATCGTTTTTAAACTGTAGGTAAACTGACGAGCAACTGAATTCTGTACCATCACCGCACCACGTTTATCATCTAAATTGGTAATTGCGAAAGCAGTACTTTTTAAACCGTCGAAGAATTGTTTCTTTACTCGGATGTATTCTTCAAATGTTTTGTGATAGTCTAAATGATCGTGTGTGATATTGCTAAACAGTGCACCTGCAAAATTCAACCCAGTGATACGGTGTTGATGAATGGCGTGACTACTACATTCCATAAACACATGCGTACATCCTGCATCCACCATTTGTTTCAACAATACATTCAGGCTCACTGCATCTGGTGTTGTATGTGTAGATGGAATGATGGTTTCAGCAATTTGATTTTGCACTGTACTTACCAAACCACAGGTATAACCCAATTGGGTAAATAGTTTAAATAGAACAGTTGCAATAGTTGTCTTGCCATTCGTTCCAGTAACACCTACCAACTTAACTTTTTCGCTAGGTGAACCATAAAACTCATGCGCCATGTAAGCAACAGCTTCATGAGAATTGGATACTTGTAAATAAGTAACCGACTTCAACATTTTCGAAGGCAATTCTTCACAAACAATTGCAATGGCCCCCAATTCAATTGCCTTGGTGATAAAACTATGTCCATCTGAATGTTCCCCTTTAATGGCAACAAACAACGCCCCCGCTTTAATTTTGCGTGAATCTATTTCAATGGCAGTCACATCCAATGCTGTGCTACCATGCACTGCTTTCAGATGAACTTTGTATAATATGTTTTGCAAATTTGCCATGCTGTTGTATTAATTCAGTTCTATTTCTACTAATTGACCTCTCACAATTGTTTGTCCAGCCACAATCGACTGACCATCCACTTTCCCCTTGCCTTTTACATTTAATTTCAAACCCATATTCTCACAGATATAAACTGCATCTTTCAACCCAAGTCCTTTCAACTCAGGCATTGTTTTATCATCAAATGTTTTGGAAGTAGCGATCAAAGATTTTTGATCACCAGATACATTGGTATAGGATGCATTATTACTCGAATCGCTCATCTGCATTTTTAATGATTGCATCACGCGAGTAATATCTTTTCTATAACCACTGTATTGAACCAAGCTGCTATCTACTTTTCCTGGAATCAAAAACCCGCTTTTATTTCCTTTTACATAAGTGCTATACAATCTTTCGGATATTTCTTTGAAAACTGGACCAGCAACAGCAGCACCATAAAACACCGCAGCGTGGGGTTTATTTTTGATCACCACAACACAAGTGTATTGCGGATTATCTGCAGGAAAATATCCAGCGAAAGAAGATTGATAAATCTTTTCTGCATACCCTTTATTGTCGTTAGCTACAAGTGCAGTACCAGTTTTTCCGGCAACGGGGAACAAATTATTCTTGAATAATTCTTTAGCAGTACCTTCTATGCAAACACCTTCTAAACAAGATTGTAGCATCTTTAAAGTTTCGTCGCTACAAATTTTTTCGTTCACCACAAATGGGTCAATGTTTTTCAATAAGAGGCCTTCTTCTTTGATCGCAGAAACCAAATAAGGACGCATCATTTTTCCCTGATTCGCAACAGCATTATACAATGCCAAAGTTTGCAATGGCGATACTTTCAAGTTATAACCAAAAGCCATCCAAGGCAATGTGGTAGGCCCCCATATTCTATGACCAGGTTTGTAAATAGTGGGCTTCCCTTCTCCCACAAGATCAATCCCAGTAATAGTATCCATGCGCATTTTGATGAGGTCATTGATAAACTGCGTAGGATGATTGCTGTAAGCATTCGATGCTAATTTTGCCATACCCACATTTGAACTCAATTCAAAAGCTTGCTTAACAGAAACCACTTTTTGTCCTTTCTGTTCAGAATCAAATACTGTTTGACCAGCAACTTTCCAAACGCCACCTTCCAGATCAACCATATCATTCAGCGTCACTTTTTTATCTTCCAGCAATGCCATCAAAGTAGCAAGCTTAAAAGTAGAGCCAGGTTCATTTGCAGTGATTGCATAGTTATAACCTTCCCAATATCCGCCACCTGGTTTTCTACCAAGGTTTGCAATGGCTTTGATCTTTCCTGTTTTGGTTTCCATCACAATAGCGCAACCATTTTCAGCATCATTTTTCTCCATCATCT
>JAPLEO010000051.1 GCA_026391125.1 Bacteroidota bacterium | reverse complement strand
TACAATCTTCCATTTAATGCAAAGGCTTGCGCATTTGCAAAATTCGACAAATCAATGCCTCCATTATTAGGATTCCCAGCACTATGACAGGTAACACAATTCGTTAACAATAACGGCGCAATAGTAGTACTGTACAAGAATTTGCTGGTATCACAACTACTTGTTCCAGCAGTTCCAGCACCACCTGTTCCTGTAGAATTGGATGAAATGGGTATTTCATGAACGCACGAAATTGTACAAACAGAAATGAAACTGACAATCATCGAAAATTTTAGCAACCCTTTCTTCATGTATATATTTTTAAGTTGAATGGTTAGACATAATTCTATCAGTAGGATGTTTATCCTAAAAAAAATCAGTGACTTTAAATGTTAAATTAAAATTGATTAATGCTTTGACGAATAATTGTGGAAATCAAAAGTCCAACCAATAAAAACCCCTTTGCTATAGACGGGAGACTTACTATTCCCAATTACTCCGATTGGAATATTGAAATAAGGTTCAACTCTTATGTTTCCAATTTTGCCAACTTTATATTGATAACCCAGACTGAAATTAATTGTTGAAAATATATTACTAGTATTATTATTAAAAACTACTGATTCATTTTGAAACACACCCCCTACTTCTTCTTCATATTCAATGGTTTCTTTATTTACTATAAAAGATGACAATCCAAGGGTTGTAAATAAACTGTGTTTCTTTTTTTGAAATAAATCCCTCTTTATTGTAATTGGAATTTCTAATAATTTCGCTTCTGATTCAATCCATACTATGTTTCCAGCTGCATGTAAAATAGATTTGTCAAAATTATCGCCTGTAGTATATAGTTCTTTTTTCTCGATATGCAGCCCAGATTCAATACTCCATTTTTTATTAAAATGATATCCAACAATAAATGCTACACTATATCCTGTTCCTCTATTTGGCTCTAATTTTATGGAACTTTTATCTTTAGCATATAAAATACCACCATAAAAATATTTTGAGTTATTGGGTACTTTAATACTTGAAATTTTAGAATTTGTATTTACTTGATTATTTGAATTTAAATTATTGGGATTCTCTTTTTTAATTGTTTCAGCTGAATCAGTAGATATATTCGATATAACTACTGATCCATTTTTTGTGTTAACTGAAATTGACTTGTTTGTTTCAATTGATAGGGGGGCAATATTTTTTATTTGATTGTTTTTGATTTCTTTAGAGCTTGAAGCCTGCTCTTTTGTCTTTGTAATAGGCAATCCAAATGCACTTGTTTGTAATAAAAATTGGTTGCTTTTTGAGGATTTATTCGGCTGTTTATTACTTTTTTCCTTTGACGTATTCTGTTTGTCTGAAATCTCATGCATTACTTTTTCATAAACTTCAGCTGCAATCTTTTTTTCAGTTGTATTGTTTTGCTGAATATTTATTCTAGAAACATTTTCAAGATTATTGATTTTTTTATTAGAAGAAGAATTCCTAACAATTAACCCGGTAATTAATGAGGAGAAAATCGCAACTGCTAATATGATTACTGAGAATAAAACATACTTTTTGTTTAAGAAAAAGAAGCCCCTTTTATCTTTTTTTTCTGCTTCAAGACCAGCCAAAACAACATTCCAATCAGCATTACTACTGTTGATCGGATAGTTTTCCGCTGCTCTTTTGAAGAGGTTTTCAAATTCGTTTTCTCTATTCTTACTCATACTTTTTTTGTTTCAAAGAATTCAGCTACTCTTTTTTGTAGAATCTCCTTTGCTTTGAAAAGGTTTGATTTTGAAGTCCCAATTGAAATATTTAATAGTTCTGCTATTTCTGAGTGATTATAACCATCTATAACATATAAGTTGAAAACTCTATTATAAGACGGAGGTAATTCTTTTAGGAACCCGATCAATTCTTTATACAATAGTTTAGAATCTGCCGTTTCAGTGGCTTCTGTTAATTCCCAAATCTGAGAATTGTCAATATTTTCATACGATATTTGACGATTTTCTTTTTTCAGATAATCTAGTGATGTATTAATCACTATCTTTTTTAACCAACCAAAAAAACGAGGCTCCAAATTTTGATTGTCGAAGGTTAGATCAAATTGTTTTAAATTTTTAAACAACTTAATAAATGAATCATTGGTAATTGTTAATGCTTCATTATAATCATCGATGTACCTGAATGCTATCTTAAGTGCAAATTTGTAAAATTTTTCATACAACAATTGCTGACTCTTTCTGTCATCTTTTAAGCAGCTTTTAAGTAGTGTATGAAGCAATTCCAAACTTTCGATTTATTAGATTCTTTTATTAGTAGACGACAGTAGTTGTAAAATGGTTGCTAAACTTCCAAAAAATATTATTTCATTTAATTCATTGAATATCAACCTAAATTTCTCAAAATCTAATGCAACTTTAATTAATTATATGAATACTTATAAATAAAATAATTAATGTTTAAACATAGTTATCATTTTCGGTAGGACATTACCATATGGACATAAAAAAAGCATTCCGAAGAATGCTTTTCAAAAATATGATTCAATAAACTATGGTAATAATTTAACCAGCGCATAAATGCTAAAAATAACCTGAAGCATAAACTGAGCAAACAGTAAAGCATAGGTATAAAAAGTAGCTTCCATCCATTGACGCTGAAAAGCAATTCTCCAAAATGCCCTATTCGAAACAATATTAGTTGGAGAATATACCTGATAGGTAAACAATATCACTACAATTAATATTAGAGATAAAATTATGTGCAATGCAATAAAAGACTGATTTCCTATATTCTGTTGTTTTAAAAACAAATGCAGAATAAACGGAATAATCAACAATCCCCAAGAAAAAAAAGAAACATTACCAAAAGAAAAGGAAAAATAAGTACTAGAATAATGTGTATCTAAGTCTGCTGTCTGTATGATTATATTTGCTAATAGTAAAACAATCGCTGGGACAATCATCAAAAGATTCTCCAGACGATAACTTACTTGTTTAGTATAACCTAATTGTAGCATCATAAAAGTACGTGGCGGATTGCCGAACGTAAAAGTAGTATTAATAGTATATAAATAGCAAAAAATATTTAAAAATAATTTCTTTGTTAAAATACATGTCCATAAAAGCTACTGTTTCTCTGTTTCGTATCTTGTGACCATGAAACCCATTATCAAATCCATAATCGTACTTAATTTATTGATTATCATAACATTAAGTGCTTGCTCTCAAAAGCCTAAAACCCTAGCAAAAATGAATTCAGAGCCCATCCCTAAGGGAATATTAACAGATACGGCAACTTTTGGCGAAGGCTGCTTTTGGTGTACAGAAGCCTTTTTTCAGCGCCTAAAAGGCGTTTACAAGGTAATCAGCGGGTATGGTGGAGGCCATGTGGAGAACCCCACTTATGAGCAAGTTTGTGATAAAAATACAGGTCATGTGGAATTATGTCAGATCATTTACGACCCAAAACAGATCAGTTATGACGAATTATTGGAAGTGTTTTTCAAAACACATGATCCATCATCTTTTAACAGACAGGGAAATGATGAGGGGCCACAATATAGGTCTGTGATATTTTATAAGACTGATAAGGAAAGAGATATCGCTACTCATTATAAGACCGAATTAGATAAGTCTGGCGCTTACCCTAAGCCAATTGTTACCGGGATTGAGCTTTTCAAAAATTTCTACCCCGCAGAACAATATCATCAGAACTATTATAACGACAATCAAAATCAAGGTTATTGCAGGTTTGTAATACAGCCCAAACTTGAAAAGTTTGAAAAGGTATTTAAAAACAAATTGAAGCACAACTAGGATTCTTAAACGCTTAAGACAATTTAATTTATTCTGATGCAGCCAAAATTCTTACTAGTAGGCTTATTTGCATTCATGCACTTACTGTCATTAAATGCACAAAGAGCAGAGAAAAAGTATACCAGAGCTGATACTTTAAGAGGCAGTATTGGGCCTGAGCGTGCCTGGTGGGATATTAAATACTATGACCTTCATGTAACCCCCAACCTATCTAATAAAACGATCAATGGATATGTAGATATCAGTTACCTGGTTTTGCAGAAAAATCAAACGATGCAAATTGATTTGCAACAACCACTTACCATTGATAGTGCTTTTGATCTCGACAAGAAAAAATCTATTGGTTTAACATTTGAAAGGGAAGGCAATGTTTATTGGATACACTTCCCGAATAAACTAAAAATTGGGGCAGAAAAAACCATCCGTCTTTATTACCAAGGGCGCCCACAAGAAGCTAAAAATCCACCCTGGGATGGCGGAGTAACCTGGAGTAAGGATAGTTTGGGCAATCCGTTTATTAGTACCAGTTGTCAGGGTTTGGGAGCCAGTATTTGGTGGCCATGTAAAGATCATCAAAGTGATGAGCCCGACAATGGAGCAAGGATATCCATAACTACCCCAGATAGCTTAATGGACGTATCAAATGGTCGTTTAACCAAAGTCATTAATCTTCCAAATTCACATCAAACAACCTGGATCTGGGAAGTCAAGAACCCGATCAATAATTATAGTCTTTCGATGAATATTGCCAAGTATCAAACATTTTCAGATACGATCAATGGCGAAGCAGGAATCTTGCCTATGAATTTTTATGTGTTGCCCAATCATTTTGAGCAAGCAAAAGTTCAGTTTCAGCAAGCTAAATCCATGTTACACTGTTTTGAGTTTTGGCTAGGTAAGTATCCATTTTATGAAGATGGCTACAAATTAATTGAAGTGCCTTATTTAGGTATGGAACATCAGAGTGCTGTTACTTATGGAAATAAATTCAAGAACGGTTATTTAGGCAGAGACCTTTCCGGTACTGGATGGGGTTTAAAATGGGATTTTATTATTATTCACGAAAGTGGCCACGAATGGTTTGGGAATAATATCACCACCAAAGATATGGCCGACATGTGGATTCATGAGGGGTTCACCAATTTCACAGAAACGCTTTATACGCAATGGCTGAGTGGCAAACAAGCTGGCTTCGAATACAATTTTGGGATCAGAAAAAACATTAGTAATCGCGCTCCTATTATTGGCAAATACGGCGTTAATGCTGAAGGTGGCAATGATATGTATTATAAAGGTTCTAACCTGATACAAACCATTCGAAATAGTATAGATGATGATAGTTTGTTTCGAAAAACCCTAAGAGGTATGAATGAAGTATTCTATCATCAAACGGTTATGTCAGCTGATATAGAAACGTATATCAGTAAGTCTGTGGGGTTTGATTATTCTTTTGTGTTTGATCAATATCTGAGGAAAACTGCTATTCCAGAATTGGAATTATATTACCAAAAAGACAAGAAAAAATTAAACTACCGTTGGTCTAATTGTATTGATGGTTTTAATTTACCAATCACTTTAAAAACAGACACCGATAAAAAGAAATTATTTCCCCAGAAAAATATTTGGCATTCGATCGATGTTACTGAAGCAGAGTTAGGATTCTTTAATCCAGCTGCAATTGAATTCAAATATTATATCAAAGTGAAAGAAATATCAAACCTTGATATCATAATAGATTAACAATGGGGAGTATCCGAAAACAAACAATCATTTCCAGCTTACTGGTGTATTTCGGATTTTTTATCGGAGCAATCAATATTTTCTTTTATACAAAAATCGGCAATCAGCACGGGGCTTTTACTGCTGAGCAATTTGGATTAACGCGAATCTTTTTTGATTATGCGCAAAATATGTATGCCTTTAGTAGCCTAGGTATCATCCCTATTATATATAAATTCTATCCTTATTATAAAGACAATTTAGAAGAACACGAAATTGATTTAATGAGCTGGGCCATGGTCACAGCGCTTTTTGGTTTTATTTTAATATTAATTGCCGGCTTCTATTTTGAACCACTTTTTGTAAAGCAATTTTCTGTTCGATCAAAATTGATCGTAGACTATTACTATTGGATGTTCCCATTTGCAATGGGGATGTTATTCTTTTCTGTGATCGAAGGTTTTTGTTGGGGGATCCAAAAAACGGTCATCTCAAATTTTTTAAAAGAAACAGGTTTGCGAATATTCACACTCATCTTGATCTTATTATTTTATTTCAAATGGATCACATTCGATTCCTTCATCAAAATTTTTGCTTTTTTATATCTAGCCATTTTTTTAATACTTGCCATCTATTTATATCGCACCAAGCGATTACATTTTCCATTCAAGATGAGCCGAGTGACAAAAAAATTTAAAAAGAAAATCATCGGAATGCAATCTTTGATTTTTGGAGGAACATTGATTGCTTCAGTGGCAGCAACCATTGATAGTTTTATCATTGCAAAATTCATGGGCCTCGCTGTAGTAGCGGTTTTCGGTCTTGCACAATATGCAGCGAACTTGGTACAAGTGCCACAAAGAAGTATTCAGTCTATTTCAGCAGGTGTTTTATCAAGAGCTTGGAAAGATAAGAACATGGTTGAAATAGAAAGGATCTATCAACGCTCTTGTATCAATCTATTATTAATTGCACTTTTTATTTTTGGGAATATCTGGCTGAATGTATATCAAGGTATTCAAGTACTTCATATACAAAAAGAATATGAAGGCGGAATGGGCGTAATTTTTATTCTAGGAATGGTCAGGATCATTGATGCTGGTACAGGATTGAATAATATGGTGATCAACACATCTACTTATTGGAAATTTGATTTTTATAGTGGTATTATCTTGTTGGCATGTAGATTACCCCTCACCTATTTTCTAATCAAAAATTATGGGATCATTGGATCCGCGTTTGCAGAGTTAGCTGCATTTAGTTTGTACAACTATATCCGTTTTGAATTTTTAAGAAGGAAATTTAAAATGCAACCCTTTAATTCTAAAACAATTTATGCCCTCCTTTTAGGATTTGTAATTTATGGCATCAGTTATTTACTATTTGATCAAATCGTGGGCTGGTTGGGAATTATTATTAGAACCCTATTTTTTTCAACCCTATTCAGCATTAGCATCATCTATTGGAAATTAACACCAGATGCAGGGCAGCTAGTTGTACAAATACAAGATCGATTTAAAAAAAGCACCTAGTCATTAACGCAATCTACCACCACCTCTAAATTTTGGCTGCCAATATTTTTCATTTAAGTCACTGATCATCACGCCTCCACTAGTTGCGGCGTGTACGAATTTATTATTTTGCAAATACACACCTACATGGGTGATACTTTTTCTCCCGCGTCCAGAAGTATGAAAAAACACTAGATCCCCCTCTTGTAATTGATGATCATCTAATTTAGCCGAAGCATTGTATTGCTCTTGCGCTGTTCTAGGAAGGTTAGTATTGTAAACATCCCTCAACAAAATCTGCGTAAATGCAGAGCAGTCTAAGCAGTTTTCTGTACTTCCCCCCATACAATACCTTGTTCCCCACCATTTATCGATTTCATCTAATAAAGCAATATTCTCTAATCTATCAACTGACACACCAATGATTACTGAATACTTTAATTGCAGATAACTGGCATTTTGAGCATTGAATAAGGGATCTCTTGTTGTTGGACTCTTAGTTTCACCTGCGTTGATCTTGGTTCTGGCTGTGGAAGATTTCTGTTTAGAAGTAACAACTGTACCGGGTGTAACTTCAATATTGTCGATAAATTCAGTTTTTTTACCAGATTTCGACTTCTTTTTGACGGATACAGCACTATTATTATCTTTTGAAGATAGCTGCCTGAATGATCTACAGCTGGCAAAAACTGAGATCAAACCAATAAAAAGAATAAGTTGCGATTTTTTCATTACTAGCGCTGCAATATAAGTTGCACATTTTAAAAGGCAAAATACCTGCGGAAATAACCTTAAAATGAAACGATAAACTGTCATTGTGGATAACTACAACCAACTATTTTGTTCCCAAATATTGTGGAAATTTTTCCGAGTAAAAAACTGCTTTTGTAACGATATTTGAACAAATCAAACAGTTGGAATGCTGCCCTAAATAGAAAATAACTATTTAAACTGCCTTTCACAATCATAATTAGCACTGCATGTCGTCATTCTCTCATTTACACGTACACACACAATATTCTTTACTTGATGGCGCTGCTAATATTGGAAGTCTGTTTGACAAAGCGGCAAAAGACAATATGCCTGCAGTTGCCATTACAGATCACGGGAATATGTTTGGGGCTTTTGAATTTGTTAGTCAGGCTTGGAAAAAAACCAAAGTAATTGGAAAAGACGCAGAAGGAAAAGATATTCTTGCCCCACTTGTGAAGCCAATTGTAGGATGCGAATTCTACGTTGTGGCAGATCGATTTATTAAAACCTTTACGAAAGAACAAAAAGATAAAAGATACCATCAGGTACTATTAGCCAAAAATGCACAAGGTTATCAGAATTTAGTGAAGCTCACATCGATGGGTTTCATTGAAGGATTGTACAGTAAATATCCACGGGTTGATAAAAAACTCATTGAGCAATACCACGAAGGAATTATTGCTACTACCTGTTGTTTGGGTGCTTATGTACCACAAACAATTTTAAACGAGGGTGAAGAAAAAGCTGAGCAGGAATTCAAATGGTGGCTTGACCTTTTTGGTGAGGACTACTATATAGAAATCCAACGTCATAATATCAAGGAGCAAGAACTCATCAACAATACCTTGATGAAGTTTGCAAAAAAATACAATGTACCTGTTATTGCTACCAATGATAGTCATTATACCGAGCGTGACGATTACAATGCACACGATATTCTTTTATGCATTAATACTGGTGAAAAACAATCTACACCTGGCTTTGATGATTTTGTAAACGACGAGATCCAATTAAAGAATCGACGATTTAAATTTCCGAACGATCAATTTTATTTCAAGACCACTGATGAAATGAGCAAGTTGTTCAAAGACATCCCTGAATCACTTGATAACACCAATGCAATCGTTGATAAGGTGGAAGTTCTAAATCTTAAAAAAGATATTTTATTACCCGCCTTCCCTATTCCTGAATCCTTTCAAATTCACAAGGATTCAAACATGAATCAGTGGGAGTTTTTGCAGCACTTAACGATGGAGGGTGCTCATAAAAGATACAACGAAATAACGCCAGAGATCCAAGAACGATTAGACTTTGAGTTGTTTACGATTCGTACTATGGGATTTGCTGGTTACTTTTTAATTGTGAGCGACTTTATCAAAGCTGGAAGACAGATGGGCGTTTTCGTTGGCCCTGGAAGAGGATCTGCCGCGGGTAGTGTAGTTGCTTATTGTATTGGCATCACCAATATTGACCCCATTAAATACAACCTGCTTTTCGAAAGGTTTCTAAATCCTGATCGTAAGAGCATGCCCGATATTGATACGGACTTTGATGATGAAGGCCGTCAGAAAGTGATCGATTATGTGGTGGATAAATATGGTAAGACTCAGGTAGCGCAGATCATTACTTATGGTACGATGGCTGCCAAAATGAGTATCAAAGATGTTGCTCGTGTGATGGACCTTCCTTTAGTAGAGAGCAATATGCTTGCGAAATTAGTGCCTGATAAACCAGGTACAGAATTACGTCGGGTTTTACATGCGCCTTTCACAGTTAAAGAAGGTGAAAAATTGCACCAAAAATCTTTTGAAGAGAAAGAAGGATATCAGCAAGAGGATCTTGAGAATATTAAAAAACTCAGAGAAATTTATGCTGGAACAGATATTCGTGCACAGGTTTTAAAAGAGGCAGAAAGATTAGAAGGGTCTGTTAGAAATACAGGAATTCATGCTGCAGGAATCATCATTGCACCAAGAGATTTAACCGATTTAATTCCTGTAGCAATTGCGAAGGACTCTCCACTTTGGGTAACACAAATTGAAGGAAGTACGATCGAAGAAGCAGGCGTCATTAAGATGGACTTCTTGGGTTTAAAAACCCTTTCCATTTTAAAAACAGCTTTGGAATTGATCAAACAAAATCATAAGATAGAAATTGATCTTGACACGATTCCATTAGATGATGAAAAAACTTTCTTACTATATCAACGTGGTGAAACCAATGCTACATTCCAGTTTGAAAGTATTGGGATGCAAAAATATCTGCGCGAATTAAAACCAGATAAGTTTGCTGATTTGATTGCGATGAATGCTTTGTATCGACCAGGACCTATCGCATACATTCCCAACTTTATTGATCGTAAACACGGAAGAGAAGCCATCACGTATGACCTAGCAGATATGGAAGAATATCTTGCTGATACTTACGGCATTACTGTATATCAAGAACAGGTAATGCTTTTGTCTCAAAAGATAGGTGGTTTCACAAAGGGTATGGCCGATGTATTGCGTAAAGCAATGGGTAAGAAAGATAGATATACCCTTGATAAAATGAAGAGTTCATTTTTAGAGGGTGCCATTGCAAAAGGACATGCGGTTGATAAACTAGAAAAAATATGGACCGACTGGGAAGCATTCGCCCAATACGCATTCAATAAATCACATAGCACTTGCTATGCTTATGTAGCTTATGAAACGGCTTATTTAAAAGCGCATTATCCTGGTGAATACATGTCTGCAGTATTAAATCACGCAGGTGGGATTGAAAAGATCACCTTCTTTATGGAAGAGTGTAAGCGGATGGGGATTAAAGTATTGGGACCAGATATCAACGAATCGTTGAAAGGATTCGCAGTGAACTCAAAAGGTGAGATCCGTTTTGGCATGGGTGGTATTAAAGGCGTTGGAGAAGCCGCAGTAGAATATATTATTGCAGAAAGAGAAAAGAACGGATTCTATAAAGACATGTTCGATTTTAGTTCAAGAGTAATTCAGAAAAGTGTGAACAAGAAATCGCTTGAATCACTGGCTTATTCTGGTGCATTTGATTGTTTTACTGCTTATCACAGAGCTCAATATTTTAAAGTGGCCGATGGAGATAAACTTTCTGGTTTAGAAAAGATTGTGACTTATGGACAGGCTAAGCAAGCCAATAATATTGGCAATAGCAATACCTTATTTGGAAACATGTCTGCAGCAATGGAAGTGCCTATTCCTAAAATTGCAATTTGCGAGCCTTGGACACTTACTGAATTACTTGATTATGAAAAGGAAGTGACTGGTATGTACATGAGTGGTCATCCTCTTGACCATTTCCAATTTGAATTAAAATATTATGGGATCACCCGTATCAACGACTTTAATGAAATTAGAGATACGCTTCACTTGCAACCAAATCCGGGCAAATCATTGAAAGTTGCTGGATTAATTATTGATGTACAACATCGGGTTACAAAAACAGGCAAAAACTTTGGATCATTTAGTATTGAAGATTATACAGGGAAAACAGAGTTTTTATTGTGGAGTGAAGATTATATCAAATTTCAGAACTATCTAGAAAAAGGACAGAACGTTTTACTCAACGGTACATTCAGAGCAAAATATAATCGACCTACTGAGTTTGAGTTTAAAATACATTCTATGTCATTGCTTGAAACAGTAAAACAAACACTCACTAGAAGCATTGATATTACGTTAAAACCATCTGCCGTAACCAAGGAATTGGTCAATTTTATTGAAAAGAACATGAAAGACAATCCAGGCAAAACTTCATTGCGAATCAATTTATATGAACCTAAGGAAAACCTAAAAGTGAGCTTATATAGCATGGAAAAGAGCTTTTTGATGAATGAAGACATGGCAGGGTATTTACTCAACAATCCAGATTTAGACGTACATGTGGGGATTGTAAACTGACCTGCTGTCAGTTCAATACTGCAGCAAAGTCTTAATCACAATGGTGGAAAAGTCAAAACAGCATAAACGGGTCTTTGGATTTATATTTGACAGTATACAATCATTACAAATAATAAAAACTATAAAAATGGCTTTAGAATTAACCGATGCAAATTTTCAGAGCACTGTGTTAGACAGCGATAAATTAACTATGATCGATTTCTGGGCTGAGTGGTGTGGACCATGTCGCGCAATCGGACCTGTTGTAGAAGAGTTATCAAAAGAATATGCAGGCAAAGTAAATGTGGGTAAAGTGAATGTTGACCACAATCCAAACTTAAGTGTTACTTATGGTATCACTTCAATTCCAGCAATCTTGTTTATTAAAGGAGGCAAGATCGTTGATAAGCAAATTGGTGCAGTACCAAAGAGTGTATTGGACAAAAAAATTCAGGCGCACTTATAATAGTCGCAAAAAATTAATAAAAGAGGCTTCCTAGGGAGCCTCTTTTTGTTTGTAGCAGCTTTCATTATTATTATTTCGTTATCTTCCCAGCTGATTCATTTAGCTAATTGTTTATCTATGGAACGCTTTCACGGTTTATTAGGAATTATCTTGATTTTAATGATTGCCTTTTTGTTTTCAAACAACAAAAGAAGGATCAATTATCGATTAGTTATTAGCGGGATTATTCTGCAAATAACAATTGCCGTTTTAGTGCTGAAAGTGCCTCCAGTAACCTGGTTTTTCCAACAATTAGGTCATGGTATGGAGAAGATCGAAAAGTTTGCTAGAGAAGGTGTTTCATTTGTATATGGTGGAATTATGGTGGCAGCACCAACAGGTGTTCAGAATTTTGGACAAGGTGGATTTGTGTTTGCATTTAGCGTAACAGCTACGATCATTTTGGTTTGTGTGTTGGTTGCCATTTTATATCATTTTGGTGTGATGCAGATCATTGTTTCAATCATAGCTAAAGCGATGAATTTTGTGATGCGTGTGAGTGGTGCAGAAGCTTTGAGTAATGTAGCGAGTGCTTTTGTTGGACAGGTTGAAGCACAGGTAATGATTCGTCCGTATTTGAGCTCCATGACAAAAAGTGAATTACTAGCCAGCATGAGTGGATCATTGGCTTGTATTGCCGGCGGAATCTTAATTGTATATGCTAACATGGGTGCAAAAGCGGAATATCTTTTAACAGCAAGTTTAATGGCAGCTCCAGGAGCATTGGTTATATCGAAAATTGTGTTCCCAGAAACTGAGGAGTCACAAACAATGGGTAAAGTGAAATTGGAAGTTAAAAGTCCGTATAGTAATATCATTGATGCCATTTCTCATGGTGCTAGTGATGGAATGAAAATTTCGATCAACGTTATTGCCATGTTGATTGGATTTATTGCATTGATCGCATTTATCAACTGGGGGATGGGTTTGATCTATCCAGGATTAACCTTGGATGCCGTTTTCAGTAAGCTCTTTTATCCGATGACCTGGGCCATGGGTGTTCCAAATGTAGATGTTGCAAATGCAGCTACTTTATTGGGTCAAAAACTCACCATTAACGAATTCGTGGCCTTTAATAATCTAACCTCCAAAGCAGTACCGATCGTATCTGAAAAAGGCTTATTGATCGTGAGCATTGCCATTTGTGGCTTTGCAAATTTTAGCAGCGTTGGTATGCAAATAGGTGGTATTGGCGAATTAGCTCCAACAAGAAGAGCAGATTTAGCAAAGCTCGGCTTGAAAGCCTTGCTGTGTGGCACTTTAGCTTCTTATTTGTCTGCAAGTATCGCTGGCATTTTGATGTCTTAATTCATCAATTGCTTTTTTCAACTCCTTAAAGATTTCAATTTGAAAAATTGAATGACTTTTAGCATTTTATGCTAGTTATTTTGGTTTATTTTTGCTAAAATTTTTAAGGCATGATGAATCACGAAACTGGTATTGAAGCTTTGGTAGCTAATGCAAAAGATGAACAGTTAAAAGCGATCGGGAATAAAATTTTAAAACAAGAACGCATCAGTTTTGATGAAGGCGTTGTTTTATTCGAAAAGGGCTCTCTCTCCTATTTAGGTGCTTTAGCAAATTGGGTTCGTGAAAAAAAGCATGGCAACAAAACCTATTTCAATCGCAACTTTCATATAGAACCAACCAACCTTTGTGTATTCAGCTGTAAATTCTGTGCTTATTCTAAATTATATGCTCATCGTGAAGAAGGTTGGGAATTGAGTATACCTCAAATGATGGATATTGTTAAAAGCTATGATGGAAAGCCCGTAACAGAAGTACATATTGTGGGAGGCGTTCATCCAAAAATGGATATGGAATTCTTCATTGAATTGTTGAAATCTATTAAAGCCCATCGCCCAGAATTACACATCAAAGCATTCACACCAGTAGAATTAGACTATATGTTCCGCAAAGCCAAATTAACTACCGAAGAAGGTATGAAATTGGCACACGAAGCTGGCTTAGACTCTTTACCTGGTGGAGGCGCTGAAATTTTTCATCCAGAAATTCGTACTAAAATTTGTGAAGATAAAGTGGATGCTGATGGATGGCTTGCCATTCATGAAGCTGCTCATAAATTAGGTATGCATAGTAATGCTACATTACTATATGGACATGTAGAAAAATACTGGCATCGCATCGATCATATGGAAAGACTACGTCAACTTCAAGACAAGACTGGAGGTTTTAATACCTTCATCCCACTTAAGTTTCGCAACAAAGACAATGATATGAGCTATGTAGAAGAATCATCTATCATTGAAGACATGAAGATGTATGCTGTATCTCGCTTGTATCTCGACAATTTCCCGCACATCAAATCTTATTGGCCAATGTTAGGCCGACAAAATGCACAGCTTTCTCTAAGCTTTGGTGTAAATGATATTGATGGTACTATTGATGATACCACAAAAATTTATTCAATGGCGGGAAGTGAAGAACAGAGTCCGGCTATGAATACAGCACAATTAGTTACGTTGATCAAACTAGTAAATCGTCAGCCAGTTGAAAGAGGCACTTTATACAATGAGATTCGCGACTATTCGCATATTGAATTGTCTGAAATTGAATCGAATCCTTTGTTGAACTAATACATTGGTCAAAATATATCCATCAGCATTCAGGTAAGCTGATGGGTATATTGATTGCCAACCCACCATCTGCTGTTTCTTTGTATTTACTATTCATGTCAAGTGCAGTATCCCACATCGTTTTGATGACCTTGTCTAAACTTACTTTCGCAAAATCAGGGGAACTTTGTAATGCTAATTGAGAAGCCGTTATGGCTTTGATGGCACCCATCGTATTGCGCTCGATGCAAGGAACTTGAACCAATCCACCTATCGGATCACACGTTAATCCAAGATGATGTTCCATCGCAATTTCTGCTGCCATTAAACACTGTCGCTGCGTACCTCCCATTGATTCTGTCAGTGCTGCTGCTGCCATTGCTGAAGATACGCCTATTTCGGCCTGACAACCACCCATTGCAGCTGAGATTGTTGCACCTTTTTTAAAGATGCTTCCCACTTCAGAAGCAGTCAATAAAAATCGAATGATCTTTTCATCTGAATATCCATCACAGAATGCAATATAATAAAGTAGTACTGCGGGAATCACACCAGCCGCTCCATTTGTTGGTGCAGTAACTACCCTTCCAAATGATGCATTCTCTTCATTAACTGCTAATGCAAAACAACTAACCCAATCAAGGATATAATTGAAATTATGCCCCCCATCTTTGATCAATCCCAACCAAGATTCGAAATTTGAATAAGATTGATTTTTTATTAATCGCTTATTTAAAGCTGCTGCTCTTCTATGAACTTCTAAACCTCCTGGCAACTCCCCATCCGTCTTGCAACCTCTATAAATGCATTCTTTCATGGCATTCCAGATTTGCAAAACCCCCTCTCTGGTTACCTGTTCAGTGCGCCAGGTAGATTCATTCTCCAAAACCACATCACTAATACTTAATCCCTGCATACACCAATGTAGTAGGTCATCTGCCGTATTAATAGGAAATGGAAGATCGATCTGATCTTTTTTATTCAGTACTTGATTTTCTTTCACGATAAAGCCACCACCAATAGAAAAATAAGTGTCGCACCAATTGTTGCCATTATTCAACTCCACTAAAAAAGACATGCCGTTAGGATGAAAACTCAAACAGTCTTTTACTAAAAAATGTATATCTAGTTCATAATCAAAAGCTATGGAATGCTTGCCTTCAATTAATAGTTGCTTATTTAATTGAATAGATTTGATTTTCGAGTCTATCGAATTCACATCAATAGTAACTGGATCTTCGCCACCTAAACCCATCAACACAGCAATATCTGTTCCGTGTCCCCTTCCTGTTTTTGCTAATGAACCATACAGAAAAACTTTGATTGATTTTACATCTGAAATGCTGGCATCTGATTTGATTTTCTCAATACACGCCAATGCAGCTCTCCATGGTCCGAGTGTGTGGGAACTTGAGGGACCAACTCCGATTTTAAACATATCAAAAACCGAAATAGATTCGTGCGGCATAGTATAGCAGATTTCTTATTCAAATGTAAGAGATGTAACTGCTTTAAAATTAAAAATTAATCAATAAAAGTAAAAACAGTTAGCTCTAGGCTTAATATATTTGAATATGAAATTTTTAGGAATAGTTTTTGCCTTATGCCTAATACAAATTGGAGTTTTTGCACAATCTCCAAAAAATAAGCAGCATGCTGCAGATGATTCATTTCTGACTAATCTCCTGAATCAAGATCCCATTTATTTTAAAGAATTAATGGAGAAAAAAGACAGTTTCAATATTCAAATCGTCTATACAAGAATTGACAGAAATAAAAAAGGCGAACCAAGCTTTAAAGAATTTCATTATAACCTAAATGACCAACACTATTTCTATCCTGCAAGTACTGTAAAAATGCCCATTGCTTTTTTAGCGTTGGAAAAGTTGAACGACTTACAAATAAAGGGTTTAAATAAAAACACCACCATGGTAACAGATAGTGGTTATTCTGGTCAATCTGCCGTTTACACACAACCAAATTCAGTGGATAGTAGAGCTACCATTGAGAATTATATCAAGCAAATTTTTTTGGTTAGCGATAATGATGCATTTAATCGATTGTACGAATTTGTGGGTCAAGAAGCCATTCAAAAAAAGCTTGCAGCAAAAGGTTATCCTGATGCGATCATTCGCCATCGTTTAAATGTATCATTAAGTAAAGAAGAAAACAAATACACTAATCCCATTAAATTCTACGATAGTACCAATACGGTTGTTTATCAGCAGGATCAACAGTATAGCAATGCAACCTATCCTAAGCTTTCTGTTTTTATGGGTAAAGGATATTTAAAGAACGGAACATTAATTGAGCAACCTTTTGATTTTTCTGATAAGAACAGGGTCTATTTACAAGACCTCCATCATATTCTACAATCCGTTCTGTTTCCGAAGGCGTTTCCATCTTCTAAAAGATTTCGTCTCACAGAGGATGACAGAAATTTTGTGTCGAAATGGATGAGTGCCTTTCCTAGGGAGAGTAATTTTCCGCAATATGATAGTAGTGCTTACTGGGATACCTATTGTAAGTTTTTGCTCTTTGGCTCAGAGAAAGTTTCAGTCCCAGAAAACATCAAAATATTCAATAAAGTGGGAGACGCATACGGATTCTTAACCGATATCGCTTATATCGTTGATCAGGAACATCATGTTGAGTTTTTATTAAGTGCTACCATATCCTGTAACCGTGATGGAATTTATAACGACGACCATTATGATTACGATGAGATTGGATACCCCTTTTTTAAGCACTTAGGTGAATCTATTTTAAAGTTTGAACTATCTAGACCCAAAAATTGATATTAGATATTATTCAAAGAATTGGGTTGAAAATTAGATGATTTACAGATTTAACCCACTGATGTTTGGATAGTTTTTCCGAACTTCGCACTCCAAATTAATCAGCATTTATCAATTTATAATTATGGAACTTTCTTCTTTACTAGACAGGTTTGCAGAACCAGAAACTTTAAAAATGGCCAAATTGGGCCGCGAATTAAGAGCTCAAGGAATTGATGTGATCGATTTAAGCTTAGGTGAGCCAGATTTTGATACACCACAGCATATTAAAGACGCTGCAATTAAAGCGATCAACGATAACTGGAGTCATTATACCCCAGTAGCAGGATTCTTAGATCTAAGAGAAGCGGTATGTACCAAATTAAAAAGGGATAACAATCTTGATTATAAACCTGAAAATATTATTACTTCAACAGGCGCAAAACAAAGTTTAGCTAATACCATTTTGGCATTGGTTGATGAGGGTGAAGAAGTCATCATACCTACCCCATACTGGGTTACTTATTCTGAGTTAGTGAAAATTGCTAGAGGTAAAGTTGTAGAGATCAGAACAACTGTTGAAAATGGTTTTAAATGTACACCTGCAGAATTGGAAGCAGCTATCACTCCAAAGAGTAAAGTGTTCATGTTCTCTTCACCATGTAATCCGTCTGGTGCAGTTTATTCAAAAGCAGAATTAGAAGGGTTAGCAGAAGTATTTCGTAAACATCCAAATCTCATCATACTTTCAGATGAGATTTATGAATATATCAATTTCGAAGGTAAGCACGAGAGCATTGCACAATTTGATGATCTAAAAGATCGTGTGGTGATTGTGAACGGATTGAGTAAAGGTTTTGCAATGACTGGATGGCGCTTAGGATATATTGCAGCTAACACCACAATTGCAAAAGC
>JAPLEO010000045.1 GCA_026391125.1 Bacteroidota bacterium | reverse complement strand
GCCTAAGTGGGCTTTTTAAACCCCTTAACTCAAAATCTAACCTCCCAAGGACAAATCCTATAAATAAAATCCAAGATTATTATATCTAAAAATATCAGTCATAAAAAAACCGTCCCATTTATTAATGAGACGGCCTCTTTTTTATTTTATTATTTTTCATTCTTGATACAGCGGACTGAAAAGCCATTACTTTTTCTTTCTTTAATGTAGATAAGGGCATCGTTAGTAGAAAAATCAACTGAAAAATAATTAGCATCTAATCCCTCAACATCTTTTTCTTCATTGGCGGTCCACCAAGAACTATTAGATGCTATTCCAGCAGATACTCCATCCATATCTCTTGACCCTGCAGGTAAAGCGTTAAAGCCACTGCTATTGTCATTGGCAATTGACCCCTCTGCCATCCAATCTGTTTTTGATTTCATTTTTTTACCTGCTGTTTCTTTTCCATTTAAAAAAAACATTAAATCCTCACATTCTATATTAGTTGGGATATGCCATCCATTAGGAGCCAATCCTCTTACATCATTAACAGCATACCAATTATATAATTTGCCATATTTTTCTCCGTTTAAAGAATCATCATTATAATAACACCAAGCTGGTTTTTTTTCGCTCCCTGCTTTTTTCCATTCTTCCACAGATTTCGCATAAAATATTTCATCGCCATTTTTAAATTTTGTCACTTCAAGATTAAACGAAGACCAAATTTGCTTACCGATTTTAATGCCAGTGTCAGTTATACTATTTCGATTAACCTGATTGGCCAATTTATTTGTGTTATTTGAGGTGTTGTCTTTGCAAGAGAAAAAAATAGATGTAGAAACAACTAAGGTAATTGCAGCTAGGATTCTTTTCATATCATTTTTTTTAAGGGGTGTTTAAAATATACGTCAATTATTCGACAGTCACTTAATATTTATACTTTCCTTTCCATTTATCCTTTAGAAATTTACGAATCTCATTTTCTCTTTGATTGTTTCCTGGGTTATAAAACTTAGTTCCTACTAATGGCGCTGGTAAATATTCTTGCTCTATAAAATTTCCTTCTCCTAAGTGTGAATACTGATAATTCTTTCCGTAGTCGAGGTCTTTCATCAATTTTGTTGGAGCATTTCGAATATGTAATGGTACTGGCTGATCACCATATTGTTGTACTGCTTTTTGTGCATCCATGATGGCTACTACTGCGGTATTACTTTTTGGTGAGGAAGCTAAGTAAGTAGCACATTGCGTAAGTATGATTCTACTCTCTGGATAGCCTATCTTAGTAACTGCATCAAAAGTGGTGGTGGCCATCAACAGCGCATTGGGATTGGCATTGCCGATGTCTTCGCTCGAAAAAATGACCATCCTTCGCGCAATGAATTTTACATCTTCTCCACCTTCAATCATTCGCGCTAACCAATACACCGCACCATTCGGATCACTACCGCGCATGCTTTTGATAAAGGCCGATATAATATCATAGTGTTGCTCTCCCTGTTTATCGTACAGTGCAATTTTATTCTGAGCAACTTTCATAACAAAAGCATCAGTGATAGCTTTTGCTGTATCATTATTTGGGAACGAACTAACTACTAACTCTAAAAGGTTTAATAATTTTCTTGCATCTCCACCCGACAGTCTGATCAGCGCTTCTGTTTCTTTTAATATGGGTTTTATACCCAACAATGTTTCATCTTTCTCTAATGCATGGTGCAATAATTTAACCAAGCCTTCTTCTGTCAATGCCTTCAATACATAGACCTGACACCTACTTAGTAACGCACTATTCACTTCAAAAGAAGGGTTCTCTGTTGTAGCACCGATTAATGTGATGATCCCTTTTTCTACAGCACCAAGTAGTGCATCTTGCTGACCCTTATTAAATCGATGGATCTCATCAATAAATAAAACTGCTCCAACATGTTCCTTTGCAGATTCAATCACTTCCCGAACATCTTTCACCCCACTGCTAATAGCACTTAGTTGAAAGTAGGGCACTTGCATAGTGTGTGCAATGATATTGGCAATGGTTGTTTTTCCAACGCCAGGAGGACCCCATAAAATCATGGAAGGAATACGACCGTTTTCAATGGCGGTCCTGAGTATAGATCCACTACCTGTCAAGTGTTCTTGACCAATCAGATCGTCCAAAGTATTTGGCCGAATTCTTTCTGCTAAAGGTGTAGATGCATTCACTATTCTAAAGTACTAAAAAAGGAGGTATCCAAAGGATTGATCTTATTCCTGATTTGCTTGCTCTTCAGTAAAAAGGTACTCATATTGTTTGAGTAACCGAAGTGCCATTGTGATATGCACCAATAATAGGAAAGAAAAGAAAAATAGAAAATAGGCCACCCCTCGCATCACTTTGATAAATAATGCCGTGTTGAGATTGCTGGGCATATTTGGCTGACTACCTAAAAATTTATCGATATACTCACTCAAATCATGTTCCTGCATATAAAATATTCCAACTGCAGAAATCAAAAATTGAACCCCCAGAAAAAGGCTTGCATATGCATTTACCTTGACCCAATCTTTTAAAGAATGTTTTGCATGTTTTTTTGGATCGATATGACGTACCAAAAAGATCAAGCTTGCAAAAACATAAATGCAGAATGTAGCCAATAAAAAAACTGAAAATAAAAGGGAAGGACTTCCTAATGCACTAGGAATCATAAAAAGGTCCATAATGCCAAAAATGGAAGCAAAGGGAATGAGGATATATGTAATGACTCTGAAAAACGACAATTCTTTCATGGCTAAATAGGGCTACTGTTGTTGTTGCTGTTGTTGTTGTCCGGCGAAGTTATCGATAATTAGCTCAGCACCTTCAGACCCTGCTTGTTTTTGAAGCTGCACATCCGTAATTTCTTCAAAAACTTGTCCGTCTTCATAACCCACGGATACATAAACAGAGAGCGATTGGCGGGCAGGCCCTTTGAATGTTCCCTTTGCAGGTGTACAGTCATTGAAATCACGGCCAACTGCTAATTTAACGTGGTTATTGGTGGCCCAAACATTATTAGTAGGGTCGATGCCCACCCATCCATAATGAGGAATGAATGCTTCAACCCAGGCGTGTGTGGCGCCTTCACCACGCATGCCGTTTTTATTCGGACAAATATAACCACTCACATATCTGGAAGGAATGCCCATCATTCGCAACAACTCTAACATCACGTGAGCAAAATCCTGACACACACCTGATTTATGTTCTACTATTTCATCAACTGTAGTTTCAATATTGGTGATGCCTTTGATATAAGTGAATTCTGTAAAAATAAATTGACAACAATCTTTAACTATGTCTGCGATGGGTTTTGAAGGACTATAAAAACTTTCGTTATAACCACGCATGGTTTCGAGAGATTTTGATTCTGAAGTCCTTGCCAGTTCCAATAAATGCAAGTCTTTATCAATTACAGCAACTAGTTCATTTGTGTATGATGGAATTGAAAATACTAGGTTCGGATCTTTGGACGTGCGCACTTTCAATTTGCTTTCGATCACCATTACTTTATGTGGTGAAAGCAAATTAAAGCTTCCGGTTTTATTGCCCCAGTAATCATCGTAGAGTAAAACATCGGGCTGATCTGTAATGATCACATCGTGTTGTAAAATCTCCTGATCTTCTGATGCGTAAGGAAATATTTTTATTTCGTTCACGCTTTCTTTAACTGGCCTATCGTATTCGTATTTTGTAATGTGATGTATTGTAAAAACAGACATTCTTGGTTTTGTTTAAGAATAAGAGAAATAAATTCTGCCTAAATCGCGGCTGAACTCATTGAGCTCTTTTCGGACATAAATCAAATACTTTTCCAACCCTTCTCTTTCTACTAATTCAATATCCGCAAACTTAACAGAACTATAAAGTCTGCCATAGGTGCGGAGTAACTGAATGCTACCTTCCACCGGATTAGAGGCTGCAATATCGGTTAAATATTTGTTTGCCCTATCTAATGCATAATAAAGTGATCGAGGAAAATTTTTATCGAATGCTAATTGTTGAAGTACGTTGTAATTATGATTTAGATTACTATAATTCTTCAAGTGTAGCTCATATCCAGAAAGTGCCAACAATAAACTTCGCCAAAAGATGATGTCTTGCTCATCATTTAAACTAAAATCGAGTTTCTTAAAAAACGAATGAGTGAACTCAGCTGTTAACAAGCATCGCTCAGTATACTTACCAAGGTTCATATAATTCCAACCTTGACCGCGTGGCATGGTAGAATCAGAAATTCCACAGAATTGATCGCTAAAATGAATGAATGAATCAATTGTAATGATCGCGCCTGGTCCGGCCAATTTTTCTTTCAACCCTGGTTGGTTAATTTGATGGTACATCTGATTCACCTGTTCCCAAACTTCTTTAGTAATCTGATCCTGAACGCCCCTTGCATTTTCGCGGGCACGGGTTATAATACTTTTGAATGAATTATGGTTTTTGCTTTCTAAAAACAAGTAATACAAAGCCGCTGCATTGTCTTTTTTTAAACGTTCAATTTCATCATTGGGTAATGAAGTAAAAATTTTGAGTGATGGTTCCCAGGTCATACTACTTGCCTGTACTTTATCAAATGAAAGTATATAGCTTGTTTTCATTAAGCGTAACATCCCATCCGCTCTTTCCATGTAGCGGTGTAACCAATATAGTGAGTCTGCGATTCTACTTAACATGTTTTAGAATTGTTCAAGTTGATCAATTTTATTTTCAACACTGCGATGCTTAATCTACTACCCAAGTGTCTTTACTTCCACCACCTTGCGAGGAGTTAACCACCAATGACCCCTCCCTTAGTGCAACACGCGTTAATCCTCCGGGCACGATGTTGATGCCGTTTGGTCCGAATAAAGCATAGGGCCTAAGATCAACATGCCTTGGTTGTAGTTTACCATCAATTAAACAAGGAACGGTCGACAATTGAATGATGGGTTGTGCAATAAAATTTCTTGGATTAGCCAATATATTTTCTTTTGCTTTTTTGATCGCTTCATCAGTGGCGCTATTACCCATCACCATTCCGTAACCACCAGATTGGTTGGTTTCTTTCACCACCATCTTATGCATATTTTCAAACACATAATTTCTTTCTTCCACATTATTCATATGATAGGTAGGGATATTCGGCAGGATGATCTCTTCGTTGAGGTAATATTTGATCATGGCTGGAACATAGGCGTAGACTGCTTTGTCGTCGGCAACACCATTTCCCAATGCATTTACAATTGCCACATTTCCTTTACGGTATGCACTGATCAGTCCTGGAACACCCAAAGCACTATCAGGTCTGAAAACTAGTGGATCTAAAAACTCATCATCGATTCTGCGATAGATCACATCTACCTGACGAAGTCCGGCAGTAGTTTTCATATACACTTTGTGATCGTTCACTAAAAGGTCGCGTCCTTCTACTAATTGAATACCCATTTGGCGAGCCAAAAAAGTATGTTCGAAGTAAGCAGAATTATACATTCCAGGAGTTAATAAAACTACTGTTGGATTGGCAATTTGTTTTGGTGCGTAGGCTACTAAATTATCATGCAAAAGCAAAGGATAATTATTGATCATACGCACATTGCTATCACCCAATAAATTTGGGAATATGCGTTTGGTTACTTCTCTATTCTCGAGCATATAAGAAACTCCAGAAGGTGTTCTTAAGTTATCTTCTAAAATATAAAAAGTGCCATCGTCACCTCTGATCAAATCGATACCAGCTATGTGAACATAAATATCAAAAGGAACTTGAATGCCAAAAACTTCGCGGGTAAAATGCGGACAAGAAGCAATCAGATCTGCAGGTATGATTCCGTCTTTTACAATTTGTTGATCATTGTAAATATCCTTGAGAAATAAATTCAAAGCAGTGAGTCGTTGCTTGATCCCTTTTTCAATATGATCCCATTCTGCACCGGAAATAATTCGAGGAATAATATCGAAAGGAAAAATTCTTTCAATGCCTTCGTTCTCACTATAAACTGTAAATGTGATCCCTTGGCTCATGAATAATTCTGAAGCCAATTTGTGCTTTTGTTGAAAATCGTCTAAGTGTAATTGTCGACCTGCTTCGTAAATAGAATGATACTGTTGTCGAATCCCCTCAGCACTCATCATTTCATCCCAAATATGGGAGGCAATAGGGTATTGGTTAAAAAGGGTCTCACCCGTCATAAGCATCAAATTGTGGTCAGTTACAAAAATAAGGTTACATGCCAGCCATTATGGCTTAGCAAGCAACTAATGTAAAGTATGAAAATTTTTGAATGAATGATAATAACTTAGAAAATATCTATGTATTAGTTCGATTATTTGTAAAAAAATAACGGGAAACTCGAAATATTCGAGTTTCCCGTTAAAATAAATAAGTATAGAATTTTATTTAATATCTAATTTGATCTGTAACTCAGAAAATTGTTTTTCATCAATTGGTCCGGGTGCGTCGAGCATTACATCACGTCCGCTATTGTTTTTAGGGAAGGCGATAAAGTCGCGGATGCTTTCACTTCCACCAATGATAGCACAAAGGCGATCAAAACCGAATGCCAATCCACCATGTGGTGGTGCACCATATTCGAATGCGCCTAATAAGAATCCGAATTTATGGTTGGCTTCTTCTTCGCTCATACCAAGGGCTGCAAACATTTTTTCTTGCAATGCACGTTGGTAAATACGAATCGATCCGCCACCAATTTCGTTTCCGTTCAAAACCATATCATAAGCATTGGCCTTGATATTTGAATAAGGATGCTCTAAATATTTGTCAGCGTTTTCGATCAATGGATTGTTGTTGATCATGATCTCGATCTCTTCTGGTTTAGGAGAAGTGAACGGATGATGACGAGCAACCCAACGATTGTCTTCTTCAGCATATTCGAACAATGGGAAATCTAATACCCAAAGCATTTTAAATTCATCGTCTTTTCTAAAGCCTAGGCGTTTACCCATTTCTAAACGAAGTTCACTTGTTGCTTTACGAGTTCTTTCTTCACGTCCTGCTAAAATCAAAACCAAGTCACCAGCTACAGCACCCGCTGCATCAGCAATGGCTTTTAATTTATCTTCTGTATAAAATTTATCTACGCTACTCTTATATGTTCCATCAGCATTGCACTTGATATATACCATACCATTCATGCCGATCTGTGGACGCTTCACCCACTCAGTTAATTCATCTGTTTGTTTACGTGTGTATTCGCTACAACCTGGAGCTGCAATCGCCAAAACAGTTTCTGCATTATCAAACACACCAAAACCAGCACCGTTAATTAATTCACCAGTTGCACAGATGTTTCCACCTTTTAAGAAAGCAGATTTCAAATTGGCGATCTTCATGCCGAAACGAATATCTGGTTTGTCGTTTCCGAATTGCCACATCGCATCTTCCCAACTCATGCGCTCAACCAGTTCAGTATAATCGATATTCTTAACGTCTTTGAAAATGCGCTTTACCAAACCTTCAAACATGTTCAAGATATCTTCTTGCTCTACGAAACACATTTCACAATCGATCTGTGTAAATTCTGGCTGACGATCAGCACGCAGATCTTCATCTCTAAAACATTTTACAATTTGATAGTAACGATCGTAACCGCTCACCATCAACAATTGCTTGAATGTTTGTGGAGATTGAGGTAAGGCATAAAACTGACCAGCATTCATTCTTGAAGGCACCACAAAATCTCTTGCACCTTCTGGTGTAGATTTAATTAAGAATGGTGTTTCAATATCCATGAAATTATTTTCATGTAAATAGTTTCTGGCTGATCTGCTCACTGCATATCGTAGTTCCATATTTTTTTTCACAGCATTTCTGCGCAAATCCAAATAACGATATTTCATTCTTAAATCTTCACCACCATCTGTATCATCTTGAATAGTAAAGGGAGGAACAGCAGATTTATTTAAGATCTTGAAACTGCTGATGGCAATTTCCACTTCTCCTGTTGCGATATGGGTATTCTTATTGCTTCGCTCTGAAACAGTTCCTTCTGCTTGTAACACAAATTCTCTGCCGAGTGGATTGGCATCCAAAACAGCATTTAAATCTTCACCCATCAATAATTGGGTAATACCATAACGATCACGGAGATCCACAAAAGTGATGGCTCCAAATTTACGAACGGTTTGAACCCAGCCTGCTAGGGTAACTTTCTTGCCTACATCACTAATCCTTAATTCACCACAAGTGTGCGAACGATACATATAAACTAATTTGAATTTGAAATGCCCGGTCTTTATTACTGAGCTTTGTTTCGGGTCGCAAATATAACCGATTTGGGTCACTTCACTCCTCGTCATACCTTTAATTGAATGAATTCGAGTTTAATCAGCCCCAAAAACTACCGGATCGCAATCGCGGTTTTCTTTTTTATTGCAGGCCTTTGTTTCGCTAGCTGGGCTAGTCGCATCCCCGATATTAAGCACCAGCTTGGTTTGAGCGATGGACAATTGGGGTTGATTCTATTTGCCATGCCGGTAGGTACCATGTTGGCATTGCCTTTTACTGGATGGGTAATTTCAAAGTTGGGTAGCAGAACCATTTTATTATTTGCCGCCTTTTTTTATCCATCAACTTTAGTCTTGATTGGTTTGGTACAAGCGCCCTGGCAATTGGCGTTGTCTTTATTTTTCTTTGGACTTTTTGGTAATTTTTTCAACATCTCAGTAAATACACAAGCCATTGCAGTAGAACAGATGTATGGGAAAACCATTATGGCCAGCTTTCATGGTATATGGAGCCTGGCTGGTTTTAGTGGCGCTGCAATAGGTACTTTAATTATTGCATTACAACTAAATCCATTCATTCATTTTCTAATTATTTTCTTTTTAGATATGGGGTTAGTATTTTATTTTTCTCGCTTTACTGTGAGAGACAATAAAGGTGGTCCGAATACTTCCTTCTTTACAAAGCCTGATCGTTTCATTTTGATTTATGGATTGATCGCATTTGGTAGCATGGTTTGTGAGGGAACGATGTTTGATTGGAGTGGGGTATACTTTCAAAAAATTGTAGCCGCACCAGTACAGCTGGTAACATTAGGTTATTTATCTTTTATGGGAATGATGGCGAGCGGCAGATTTATTAGCGATAGGATCACACATAAATTTGGCATTAAGCTCGTGCTGATTGCAAGTGGAATTTTGATCTCCAGTGGATTATTAATTGCTGTGATCTTTCCTTTTATCATCACAGCGGCTATTGGATTTATGCTCGTTGGTTTAGGTGTCTCATCCGTTGTGCCACTTGTTTACAGTGCAGCTGGTAAATCAAAGACCATGTCGCCCGGAGCAGCACTCGCCGCAATTTCTACCATTGGGTTTATTGGATTTTTATTGGGTCCGCCTTTAATCGGAACCATTGCAGAATATAGTAATTTAAGGTGGTCATTCACACTGATTGCCCTACTAGGTTTTAGTATTACTGTTCTGGCAAGCAGGGTGAAATGGTAAATATTTTATTACTGAATCAAGTGTGGAACAAATCTGCTTTTGTTATCCGTAATTAAACTGTCGGCTTCTCTAATGCCCATGCCTGCAGCTTCCTGGCCAATTACCCAAGACCCAATCACAGGATAATGATCTGCATAGTTTGGAAGTGTAAACAACTCTTGATAGATAAAACCTTCATTGCCATATTGGCCATCGGTTTTAGCAAGCGACATGTTTTTCATCACCAGATCGATATTGGCACCTTCTCTTGAGAGAATCGGTTTCTTCACATAATTAGTAAGCTTTCCTTCTTCAAAATAGGCAGGTAATAAATAAGGGCAATCTGGATAGAGCTCCCAAAGAATTGGAAGGATAGCTTTGTTAGATAAAATCATTTTCCATGCTGGCTCAATCCATAATGCTCTATTGGTATCGTTTGGAATATTCTTACCAAATGATTCTGCTAAGATCCATTCCCAAGGATAGAGTTTGAAAATATTATTGATGGGCTCATTTTCTAGATCTAGAAATTGTTTTCCATCCTCATCCCATCCAATGTCATCAACAAAAACTAATTTGGTTTCTATGCCTGCTTGAATCGCGCAGTCGCGCAAGTACTCCGTATTCGTTAAGTCTTCTAATGTTTCTTTTAAACAACTAAAGTGAAGTACCCCGGGATTCAAATAGTTTTTTAAATACTTCCAGTAGTTGATCAATTTTTCATGCACACTATTGAATTGGTCTTTGCTTTTGTCAAAGTCTTGTAGCCAAAACCATTGTACAATTCCAGCTTCGTATAAACTTGTGGGTGTGTCTGCATTGAATTCTAATAACTTGATTTGTCCATCCTTATAACACAAATCAAACCTGCCATAAATCGCAGGATGGTCTTCTGTCCAACTTTTTTCGATCATAGGAATGGCCCATTCTGGAATATTGAATTTGCTATACAAATTTTCATCCATCACGTGTTGCACTGCACCCAAACATAGATCCCATAATTCATTGGTAGCTTTTTCGATCGCCAAAATTTCTGGCATTTCAAAACTATAATAAACCGATTCGTCCCAGTAAGGAACATTGGTGCTATGAAAACCAAAGCCTAATTTCTCAACTTCATTCTGCCAGTTATTTCTGGCAGATATTTGATTTCTTTTCATTTTTTCTAATAATAATTTTATGAAGAAACACTAAATCCGCTTCTTCCAAATCCACCTCTAGTTACAGCACTTTTAAATCCATTAGAACCAATATTGGAACTCGGAAATATCGCACCTGAATAATAGCCAGCACGCTGATAAAAGCCGTTGTTGTAATTGCCATAAGGTCTAAATGCATAATACCAAAGCAAAGCTGTTCCAATACCACTATGATGGTGCACATTGGTATAAGGAGCTGTTGAATCGCTTCGAATATGCATTTTTGCATTATCATCCCAATCAGGTTTCTTGGCCTGATTACAACTTGCTAAAGCTGCCGTGATCAACACTAGTTGTATATATTTTGTTTTCTTCATTGTTCCTTACTTAACGGTGATATAAATTTCATAATCCTTTTTTACTGAAACGGCTTTTGTATCGCCATCCTGATTTTCAGCATAGGTATGATGGATACCCAAGTTTGGAAGGGTATCGCGGTAAACAATATTTTTGATCAAACTATCGTGTGCCCATACTGCGTGTGTGGTTACTAGAACATCATAAAGACTATCTATGTGTTCTACTTTCACAGAGCTTTCAATAGCACCTGATTTGTTGACTGTGTTGGTGACGTCCTCATTGGGCTGAGGGTCTTGGCAAGAAATTAAATATAATAAGGCAGCGCCTCCCAAAATCGCTAATACGATCGGTTTCATGGTATACATAAGTGTCAGTTTTCTAATTTGGTTGATGTTCGGGTCGTTTTTCGACCACCATCAAAATATTTATTGTTGCTAAAGTTAACCCGCTTAAGGCTGGTTAGTGCTTTCGGTTACTTTAAATTTTTTGATGGATTTTGCCGAGTATTTATAGTCGGTGAATTTCAGGGGCTTTTACACGCTGTCTGCAACGAGCAAATAGAAATTCTAATAAGTGGTTCATGTGGTTGGGAGACTGGCTCCGTTTACTTTGATACAGTAAAGATATAGTGATAGCAGTGCTGCTTCAAAGGGGATACGGGTCTAGCGGGACTCGCATTCATACCAGTGGTAAAGTATGTGTGAAGAATGGTAAAACAGCCAAAAAAGTGTCGAAATTTGCTACATTGTTTCAAGTTCCTCTTTATGGCGAGGCTTCCAGATCAGATAGTAAAAGCCTAAAATCAGTAATCCGATACTAAAAGGGATAATGGCTAAGTGTTTCATAGTGAAAGCTCCAAATAGCGGATGCGTATCAAAACCAATGAATTCACTGATCATCCAATACGAGTTTGCGGTGATCCAAATGGTGATAGCCAGATTATGGCAGAGTTCAGAAACGTATTGACGGGTTCTCCAAGCAATGATAATTGATACAATTAAAGTTGGAAAGATCATGGCAATTCCAAGTGGTTTCCAAACCATACACCAAGCCACATCTTTGAATAACCAAAAAACAATATGTAGGTTTTCCATCTTGCGATAATGCAATGGAATATTATAAATGGGCTCATTGGGTTCTACAGGAATTGCAGTAAAGGTTGGGTGCTCATTGGTTGATACCTCAAAAACATTTTCATTAGCCAGATTGCCCATGCTTAACAGTTAAAATTGGAAGATTCAGCTAAATTAATTTTTTGTGATGAATTAGCGACTTAAAATCTTTTTAAAGCGATGGATGTCTACCAATGGCTCCATCGGTGTTTGATTGATCAGATAATCAGAAAACTGTTTGGCATAATAAGGAGCCAATGAGCACCCCTTTGTACCCATGCCATTAAATAAGCCCACAGATTGATGAATGGGATGCAAGCCAACAAAAGGTCTTCGTTCCATATTCGCTGGTCGCTCAGATGCAATATGATCAACTATTTCGAAAGGCAATTTTAACCAGTGGAATAATTGGGTTTGCGCATTTCTTCTAAATTCAACAGTAGGATTTAAGTCAGAAAAATTCCACTCATAGGTTGATCCAATCCACCAAAGATTGTTGTGCCAAGGAACTAAGCTTAACCCCTGTTTATAGATATTGGTTCTAGGTAAATCAGGAATGTCTGCAATAATGGCTTCACCTTTATTTCTTGCATAGGGCAAAGAACTGAAATACCGATTGTCGATCCCTTCTGTTCCTTCACAGAAAATTATTTTATGTGCGGTATGATTCTGATACCTCACATGATCGGGTTCGATCTGACATTCGGTCCACTCAAAACGTGTTGTTAGTAATGCATTAGCCCCAGCTAATTTTTTTCTCCAACCACTCAGCATACTATGCAATTCGATCAACAAGCAAGGATCAATTTCTCCAATACTAAAAGGGAAATTAAAATAAGCACGCCATGCTTCTTGATCTTCTGGTAAACGCAAATATTCTTTTTCTTCTGGCATTCTCTCTCGAAAAGCCAGTTCCATTTGTGGGGTAGAATGGAAGTTCAAGATATTACACTTTCTAACCAGTTCAACTCCTAATTCTTTTCCCAAAACATCATAAGCATTCCAAGCAAAGGGTAATAGTTTTTCAATTTCCCAGGTACGCACGATCCTTCTTCCAGTAACCGGATTTATTACACCACTTGCTACTTTTGTAGATGAGGATGGCTGATCATCATCGATCACTAATACCGTTTTGCCGGCAGAAATCAAATTCCAACTAAGGAATGTTCCACTGAGGCCTTGTCCCACAATGATATAATCAACTTGCATGAATGCGAAATTCGTCAAATATTCTGAATCTAAACAATTAGAATGGTTTACCGTGAGTAGCGTTGATCAATTTACTAGACAGCGCAGGAAAATTTTGCATGAACTGTAAAAAATAATTCGTCATATGCTCGTTACCAAATAGGCGTTGTAAGGTTCTGCCCGCAAAAATTCTATTGGCAAATTGTTTTTTCCATTGCTGCTCATAGTCAGATTCTAATACTGCACGGTCTTGCTGATTCTTGAAATAATAATCAATATTTTGAAAAGCAATTTTACTGCCGTGCAAGGCCATGCTCATGCCATTCCCACATAGGGGAGTAATCATGCCAGCAGCATCACCTACACAAAGAAGATGATCCTCAATTTGCGATTTTTTTTCAAAACTTACTTGAGATATGGTGAACGGTTTTTTATAAATGAATTCTGCGTTGCGAAAAATGTCTTTCAACAAAGGATTCTTCCAAAGAATATTTTGTTCCAAAGATGGAATACTATTCCCTGATTTTTTAAGATTTTCTGCAGTTGTTAAATAACACAAACAACAATCTCCATTTTCAATTGCCTCAATGCCACAGTACCCATTATTAAAATTATGTAATGCTATTTGATTTATTGGATGAAGATATCGGATATGGTATTTTACACCAATAAAATTATTCAGTGCATTTGGTTTTGCTTTTGCAAATGGGCGAGACATATGAATATCAAGATTGCTCCTTTTGCCAAAACTACCTGCTGCAAGTTTGCTGTAATAAACGCCTTCATCAGTTTTGATTTCAAACCCATCTTTTTTGAAAATAATGTCATGCACTTTTGTGCCCGTCATTACTGTAACGCCTTTGCTTAATGCGATGCGATATAAGTATTCATCTAGTTTATATCTGCTTACTCCAAATCCACCAAGTGGCAACGAAAATTGGTAGGCATTTCCATTAGGAGCAGATATTTTCAACTCGTTAATGTTTGACAGCCCCCAAGATGAAATGGGAACACCGATTTTTTCTAAAAAGGGCAGGGATTCATTACTGATATATTCGCCACAGACTTTATGAAAAGGATATGTTTCTTTTTCGAATAAAATTGTTTGGTATCCTGCATCCACACACTGGATAGACAGAGCTAAACCAGCCAAGCCGCCGCCTACTACTGCTATATCAAAATCCTGTTTCATTTAGGGTCATGTTCATTTACAATTAAGTATCTAAAAGCCCATTTCCAATTCATTTGATAATGAATGATCCCTGCTTTTGAAAATAGCTTTTGCCAATCCATTTTTTTAAATCCCCGAGCAACACTTAAGCAGGCATCGTTCTTTACCAAGTATGATTTTGAAAATACCTGTGTCAATAATTTTATTAAAAAATAAGCCAATCCATGCCGGTGAAGATCGTTGATAAAAAATCCTAACCCTGCATTCAGTTGCATCCATTGAAGTTGAAGGATCAGTTCTTCATCAGTAAAATGATGGCAGAATAAACTCGAGAAAATAATATCTGGGTTGTTCTCAAAATGAACTTTCGAATAATCGCTACAAATGAAGTCTGTATTTTCTTTCAAATACTCATTTTGTTTTGCAAAGGCAATGCATTCGGTATTATAATCGATTCCGATACAATGGATCTTAATCAGTTTTGCTTTGCAATATTTTACAATTGCAACCAAGTTATCTCCACCACCACATCCAATTTCGCAAACCGTAATTTCTTTCTTTTCTTTTACCAACTGCTTAAACCCTTCTAAGGTAATGGCGTGCCCGCCTAGATAAGTATTAATGGTATTTAGCTCCCGCATTGTTTGAGCAATATCGGCAAAAGGGATTTCTTCACCGTCGAGCAATTCTTTTTGATAGGAGCGACTTTTTAAATTCATGTACAATGCTTTTATTTCTTTTTACAAAGAAAAGTTTCCATAGTTAGTCCTGGTCCGAATGCTATTCCAAAAACATGCTCCCCAGATTCAATTGGTGAGTCCATAATTTCCTTTAATACAAAAAGTATGGTGGGAGAAGACATATTCCCATTTTCTGCTAATATTTTTCTTGCATATTTTGTTTGTGCGGCAGTTAACGATAATTTTTGTTCGATCACATCAACGATCTTTTTACCGCCAGGATGAATACTCCAATAAGGTATATCCTGGATGGTAAGGCCTTTTTTCTGAAGCGCTGCAGCAATAAGTAACTCAATATCTTCTTTAATAAGTTGTGGGATATAACTGCTCAATGTCATTAAGAAACCTTTACTGCTAATTTCCCAAGCCATATCTTTTTTTCCTTGAAAGGCCACTTGTGAATGAAAGCTTTCGATTTGCAATGCTTTTTGACAATTGCTATTATTATTTACTAAAACAGCTGCAGAGCCATCGGCAAATAAGAGACTACTGGAGGCAGTTTCTAGTGTATATTCTTTTTGAAAATGCAAGGTGCATAATTCAGTTGCTACTAATACGACCTGAGCTTTCGGTTCGCTATCGCAAATGAATTTTGCCAATTTTAAACCATGTATGGCAGCATAGCATCCCATAAAATTAATAGAAGTTCGAAAAAGGTTGGGGGATAGCTGCATTGCTTCCATGATCTCTAGATCTAATCCTGGAGCACTCATACCCGTACAACTAATGGTAATTAAGTGAGTGATTTTGTCAGCAGAAATAAATGGTTCGATACATTTCCTAATGGCTTCTATTGAAATAGCAGCTGCATTTTTTTTATACAATTCCATTCGCTGCTCAATAGAAGGGAAAGCATCTTGATCATTTTTTGGTAAAAAGTTCCAGTCTGTTTGCGTAATACCATAATCAGGAATAACAGAATGCCTTGTTTCGATACCACTATGATGATATAGAAAAGCCAATTTTCTTTTTTCCTCATGATCTAACTGATAGGCTTTTTGCATGTATTGCAGGATATCTTCCTGCTTGTGTGCAAAGGTTGGTGAAGCAGTTGCTATAGATACGATATCAGCCAAAATGATTCAATATTAGTAATGTAATAAAAGCTAGATTGGTGCAAGTACTTGCCAACCAAACCATTCGCATGGTGTTTTTGAAATCAGCCTTTTCTGGGTTTCTCCAGACCGCTAACATCCAATTCATAAAATATAGAACCACTGGGATGAAAAAAAGTTGAACAATCCAAAAATTATGTAAACTATGAACAGATTGATAATACAAAAAGAGGCATACAAAAGCTAATAGATAAAGGACAGTGCAAAATATAAACGTGCCCCTTTTGCCAAGTAGTATGGAAATGGTTTTGACCCCATCTTTACGATCCTGAATGTGTTGGTATATTTGAGTGATAGGGTAGAATCCGCCAATTAATAAACCTGCAGCAACAATTAGCAAAAACGGAATATCCAGAGTAAGAGTACTACTAGCACCATGTGCGATCGCAAAAAAAACTAAGGAGCCTTGATTACTAATTACCAGCAAATAGCCTAAAATGGGATATTTCTTTAAACGCAAACCCCGCCAACTATATAACCTAGAGCAAATAATAAAAAAGAGAAAACATCCGGCAAAGACTGTACTTATTAAAAAGGAAAGTGCAAAACCTACTAGATCTAAAGCAAGTGTTATTTTATACAATTGTTTTGTTGGCTGCATCGGATTGGCAAGTCCGCCAATGCTTTCAGTATCCCGATCATTATAACTGTTGTAACCATTGCTGGATGGATAAAGAAAAACATGCAATAAAACGAAAACCAATACAGCCCTTTGCCAATCGATATGATCTGTACTGCTTAGCGCAAACCAAAACACTGGCATCAGAAAAAAGCTAAACGGAATCCGTAATAGCTGTATGGTGGATCTTTGAATCAAACTGTGGGATTGAATCCTGAATATAAACTTTATTCAGCCACGTTGATTCTTATTCCTTCTGAGTGACTATTAAATTCTGGCGCATACATACATTGAATACTTGCAATACCTACAGAAAAGTTTCCAGTATGCGTGATGTACACTGGGTATTCGAAAACATAAGTTCCTTTATTCATGTGACTGATAAAAAAGTTGCTACTTATATCAGTTGTGTTCTCATAATAGCCCATTCCATCCTGCCATTTATAGCCACTCAGCACATTTACTGGTTCCATGCCAGCAGCACGCATGTCTTTTAAATGAACGTATTCCATTTCACGATCTGTTTTGATAATCATTCGAATAACCACTTTGTCACCTACTTTCAAAGGATTGTTGAGATCAACTGAAATTAATTCTTTGCCCTTGTCGGTTATTTTTTCGATCATCAATTTTTTCTGAATATTGAGTGGTGATGCAGCTTCTGTGATTTTATCGTAGTCCTCAAAGTACTGCCAATAAATGGCACCCCATGCAGGTTGATTGTTTTTTTGAATGCCATCATTTGTTGTCTTGGTTGTTACAATAACCTCACCCATTGTGGCATCTACTTTAGACCCATCTATCTTTTTTTCGAAATAGCCAGTTCCAGATTCGGGTTGTTCATTACTACTATTAATGATTGTTTTACCCAATGTTACTTGAACAGTTTTTTGTTGTTTCAACCAATCAGATCCATTTAAGAGTAATGCATAGCAAGCGTTGGCGGTTTTGATACTAGTTTTCCAGTTATTGGTTTGTTTATTTAAGATCAACCAAGTTTTGATCTCGTCAATTGTTTTTGTTCTTTCTATTGAATTATTTTTTTGATTGTATTCAGAAGTCAATTCAATTACCAATGCGGCAGTCTCTATCGGAGAACTATACCAGTCCCAAGCACTTTGTTTCCAATACATGCCTTTCTGTGTATCTGTTACAGCATTTTCAAATATGGATGGAAGCAAAGTTTTGCCTACAAATTGTTCATCCTTGTTTCTTAATTGAATGAGCCCAATCATTGATTGATAATAAACTGAAAATTGTTTCCAATTTATTTTGCTTTGTTTAAAATAATAGTTTGAAGCAGTAGTTGAATTTTTTACAAGATCTGCAAAGAAACTCCGCATGTATAGGTATTGGATTTGACCCGTATTAATGTGTTGAACGTTCAAACCTTTTGAATGACTGATCATCCATTGATAGTCTGAATTTATTTTTTCATCAGAATAATGAATGGCTTTGATAAGCATTGGTTTGAATTGATCAACTTGCTCTGGGGTTAATGCACCCAAACTTTTCAGCTTTCCAATACCTGTTAATATATAGTTTGTGATATATGGATCTTCATAGCCACCTTTGAACCAACTAAATGCACCATTGGGCAATTGCAATTCTTGCAATTTCGCTAAAGAAGACTGGTTTGATTCTGTAAGTTTTAAAAGATCGAACAGTTCGGCTAAATTCTTCTTTCTTTCTGCTTCAGTATTTGCGGCCAATACCCAAGGCGTTTCTTCTAATAACACTTGTTTTAATTGCTGGTTCTTTTGAAGATTTGATAATAAGGATGCCGTATCTTTTTTGGATTGCTCGAACCATGATTTGATGATTGGATTTTTACCTACGATATAGGCAGCAATGCTATTCGCATAAATTCTATTGAAGATCGCTTCTGCGCAATTATCCATACCCAGTTTTAAATAGGGGAGTGCTTGTACCGCATACCAGATTGGGTTACTACTAAATTCTACGGTCAATGATTCATTGGTTAGGCTGCTACTGTTTTGGTTTAACAATTTGGTGAAATGAAATTGTTGCGTCGTATCGCCTTTTACTAATATTGGAAGGCTCTCCGTAACTAGTGATCGATTGCTTAAAACTGCCAATACATTTTCTTCTCCGTCGCTATAATTGCCAGATTTTGCAACCACTCGCCAGATCAACGGTTTGTTATAGCTGAAAGGAATTTGTATAGGAAACTTTACTGCTTCTGTTTGCTTGGCACCAACTGTGAAATATTGCGTTGGAAAAATATTTTGAAACCAACCATCTACAGAAGTATTTGTGGTAGCATCCACTAATTCCAGTGTAATCTGACCTGTTAATTCTTTATCGCTCATATTAGCAATCCGGGTACTGAATTCCATTTTATCGCCCTCTCGCATAAACCTTGGTGCATTGGATTGTACCATCAAGGTCTTCTGTGTTTGAATTGTAGTTGATTGTATTCCAAATGAGAGATCCTTGGTATGCGCAAAGCTCATCCACTTCCATTTGGTAACAGCATCAGGCATGGTGAAACTAAATCGATAAGTGCCCGTACTATCTGCATATAACTGTGGAAAGAAGAAAGCGGTTTCGTTGAAATTTTTACGAATAATGGTTTCGGTTGAAAATTCGTTTTTTTGAGAAGTATGCTTATTGATCTTGTTATATACCCTTTCTTCTTCATCTTTAACTATTGCAGGTGGCTCAAATCTGACAGTCGACATAGACCCGAGTTGAATTTCTTTTTTGGCTTGGCTACCATAACCAACCACCACCACTTCATCCAATGTGCCTGACGCATCCTGATTTGCGAGTGAGTTATTATATGTTGAACTTTTATTAATAAGCGCCTTTCCTTTTTGCGATAGATAATTGGTATAACTATTATGCCATAAATCCGCAAAATTTTTAGGAATCCTATCATAATTGATGGCAACTTCGGTTCTCCAAGGGATATTCTTATTATAAAAAGTTCTTGAATTTTGATTCCCCACATTGGTAGAATAATTCCAATTGTCAAATTGATTCTCGGCGTTCCACCAATTGGGACGATACCATTGATGATCCATGAATTCATCTAAAGAAGCATCATACATAGATGTTAATAATTCGGCTGCTGTTTTTTCGCCTTTTTGACCACTAATCTCAATTGCCCATTTTTCTTCCGAACCAGGTTCTGCATTATTTCTAAAACTAGCATATTTGATGGCTAATTCTTTATTCGTAAAAGGAACTGTTTTTGTAAAACGATTTATATAAACCCTGTTTTGAAAAACAGTCAGTTCTTCTATATGTATACCACCTCGGTCTTGCTCAGTAGCAGTATAAACAAATGGCTCCATTCCTTTTTTTAAATTAATAAAGCTATAGGCATCTTTTTGATTCGGCTTTTGAATATGTCGTACAACAAATAATTCCTTAGCAACCGTTCCAGTATATATTGTGTCTTTATCTCTGGGTTCCATCGCGTTTTCGTTGCCATAGAAAAAGTGAATATTATCCGATGCGAGAGAATTTGTTTTCGGATCAATTACCTGCAAGTAATTTTTGTATTCTACTTTATTACCTTGATTGTCTTTGGTGTTAGCTATGATCTGATAATAGCCCGTTTTTAGTTTCCCATTTTCAATGACCCATTCTTTATTATCCTTTGTGTTGATCGTTGTTTCCAATAATGTTTTCATGATAGGATAGTTATTCCATTCATTTTCGTTACTGTATAAATCGAAAGGAAAATGTTTTAAATAATCTTCCTTGCTCATTACAAATTGATCGGGCTGGCTCCAGTATCGATTTTTAATCAATCTCCCAGGAGCTTGAATTTCGATCAATTTGATATTTACAACAGCTGGCTGAATCTCTTCATTTAGGTTAGTAGCTGAAATGCCAATCTTTGTTTGTTCACTGGTATTAATGATTGCAGTATGGGATACTTGTAACATGATTGACTGATACCCGCAACTGATTTTCTTTTTAGCAGTTCTGGTTTCACCTGAAGGGTCAGTAACAGTTGCATCAATCGTAAAATCAAAAATAGGATACCTACTGGAATCCTGACTCAGGTCTGGGAGTGCTTTAAATCGTATACTAAATTCTCCCTTCGTATTGGTTTGTAAAGTTCCTTCCGCAATTTCCTGCGGCGGACTATACCTGAAATAATTAAACCTCAAAAAAGGATAGAGTGGCCGGGCATTTCTAACTACATGGTAACTAACTTTTGCATTGGTAATAAAGTTTCCTGCAAAGGCTTTGGCAATGCCTTTGATTTCAATGGAATCATTGATTCGGTATGGCTGATTAATTTTTTCGAAGCTGGCTGAATAAGTAGGTCGTTTATAGTTTTCAACTGAAAACGAGGTTTGACCTTCCTCTTCATTTTTTAAACTGAGGGTAAACTTTCCGGTTAATACTTTTTCGGGCAGCACAAATTTGCCGTTATAGGAACCGTAATCATTAGTAGTGAATTTTAATGAATCGATGTTTTGATCGTTTGCATCTTTTAAATAAACGGTAGCTGCAGCATTACCAACTACTTTAGTTTTTTTGGATGCTTTATCTAAAGTGGTTAGGATTGATTTAAAAAATACTGTTTGACCTGGTCGGTAAATACTTCTGTCAGTAAAAAAAAAAGTTCGTTCGTTCTCTATTTCATAAACTGCCTCATCTGTATTATCGACCTGCGAAGCCTCAATCTCGCTATTATTAAAGATCCTAAGTCGATCATTTTTTGTTTCAATATCAAACCTATAAGTCTTCCTATCGGTTGCCTTTGTAAGATTGAAAAAACCATTTTCATTTGTGGTTAGTTTTGATTCCTCAATCCATGGATCGTTATATTGGAATCTGGATCTACTATAAACAATTGCTGAAGCTTTTGGTATGGGCATCCCGCTTTCTCTATTCAAAACAAAAAAATCGTTATTGTTTTGCACCAAACTAATGGAAGAAACTTGAAAAGGCTGATAATTTAAAATATCAGAATCTTTATTGAATTCCTTGCCTGAAGAAGTAAACAACACATATTCTCCATTTGGCAATGAATCTAATTTGATCTCAACACTGTGGTTCTGATGATCTTCCGTATTAGGAATCCATTGTTTATTTGCGATCACTGGCTTTGAATCGCATAGTTTATAAATGATCGGTTTACGCTGATTATTGTCGCTTGTGCCTTCCAATGCTAAAGCAATAATGCGAATGAAAATTGTGTCAACATTTTTATAATTGACCAATGCTCTAAAAGGCTTTCCAGGAAGATTAACCAGCTCAGATTCTGTACGCAAACTTTTTCTAAGAATGGTTTGCTTTAAATTTTCTAATGCACTTTTTACAGGATTTTTACTTGGATCATCATACCTTTTTTCAATCTGTTCAATCAATTGCATGGCTTCCTGATATTTCCATCTATTGATAGTATCGGTAAAAGCATTAAAGTTGCTTGCTAATTCAGCTTTGTCTTTTGCAATTTGTAATAAGGCAAATACTGAAGCAGAATCTGTTTTTAAATCTGTTACTATGGCTTGTAATGAGGCTTCTTTTAATTGTTTTTTGTCTTCAAAAAGTACTTGTTGGTATACCCAATTGATCCGATCTAGATCCAAAAAAATCAAGGCTGCTTTTTGTTGATCGTTCTTATGAAAACGGATTAGTTCTTGAAATAAATCCAAAGCTTTAAATGCATGCGCACTACTATCGTTTGTAATAAGTTTTGTATTTGCAAAAACAGAATAGTTAGCAAGTGCTTCCCTCTGTTGGATGCTATAGTCATGTACCGGCCTGGTTCTTGAACCCTGACCAGTTTTGAAATAATCAAGGGCGTCATGAGCAATTAAGTCATATAAAGTGGGGCGTAAATGTTCTGCATCTCCTTTGTGCAAGATCGCATCGTAATTGGCTAGGCTAGTATTTTTAAGTTGATCTTTATCCTTTAAAGAGAGCAGGTATTCTGTTTCGATGGCTTTCAAAAAGTCGTCGGCCGACCAACTAAGGATATCATCTTTTTTTAAAGTACTCGTATTAGAACGATCATATAATTGCCATCGATGGTTATTGAAGTATTCTTGATATTGTTTTGCAATCAGTACATGTAGTAAGGCTTCAATAGCTGCATCTTTATTTTTTGCCAACGCTTCTTTCAAAGTAGCCGTATTTCGATTGATATCATTTTCAGTGATATTATTTTCAATGGAAATCCGGTACAAGAGTGCTTTTACTTGATGCACTTTGCTTGATTTTTTCTCAGCCAGTTTGTATAGCTCATTCACTTTCAACAATGCCGATTTGGGTAATTTGCCAATACCAATCAGGCTATCAATTTCTATCCATTGTTTAGTAAAGGCGGTATCATGAGACTGAGCAAATAAAGTATTCCCTAGAAATAATAATGCCCATCCAAATGCAGATTTTTTCAAGTTCATATCGTTAACCATTAAGTCGGTTTCTCATTAGATGCAATTTCGTAACCAATGCATAAACGAATTTACCTATTAACAAAACCTTTTCAAGTTATTGCTAAAAACAAAAATCCCGGTCAGTTGTCTGACCGGGACTATATAGTTGTGTGATTTCTTATTTTTTCAAGGCAGCAATTGCGGCAGCCATTGTTTTACCAATATCTGCTGGGCTAGCTACTACTTCAATACCACATTCAGCCATGATCTTCATCTTAGCTGCTGCTGTATCATCTGCGCCACCTACAATGGCTCCAGCATGACCCATTCTGCGGCCCGGAGGTGCAGTTTGACCAGCGATGAATCCAACAACAGGCTTTGTTTTATGATCTCGTATCCAATAAGCAGCTTCTGCTTCCATATTACCACCAATCTCACCGATCATGATGATACCGTCGGTTTCAGGATCGTTCATCAATAATTCAACAGCTTCTTTGGTAGGGGTTCCAATGATTGGATCGCCACCAATACCAATTGCAGTGCTAATTCCTAAGCCAGCTTTCACTACTTGGTCAGCCGCTTCATAGGTTAGTGTACCACTTTTAGAAACAATACCAATTCTGCCTGCTTTAAAAATAAAGCCTGGCATGATACCTACTTTAGCTTCATCAGCTGTGATAACACCCGGACAGTTTGGTCCAATCAAGCGTGTTTGAGTTGTTTCTAAGTAGCTCTTAACGTTCACCATATCCTGAACAGGAATACCTTCTGTGATACAAACCACAAGGGCGATCCCAGCTTCAGCGCTTTCTTTGATTGCGTCAGCAGCAAATGCTGGCGGTACAAATATGATACTTACATTGGCTCCTGTTGCTTTAACTGCATCAGAAACGGTATTAAAAACGGGCTTGTCAAGATGGAAGCTTCCACCTTTACCTGGTGTAACACCACCAACTACATTGGTACCGTATTCGATCATCTGTGTAGCGTGGAATGTACCTTCTGTGCCGGTAAAACCTTGTACGATGATTTTAGACTGTTTATTTACTAAAACTGCCATGGATTACTTAAAATTTGCGGCAAAAATAGGTTAAAACGGTCTAGTATTCCGAGTTAAAACCCATTATTTCCATTTTTTTCTTAGAGCTTATAGAAAATCTTACTGTCTTTCCCTGATTTCGAAATCACTCTAAGAAAATACGGACCATGATAAAGATTGGCAGTTTGTACCTCTACAATATTGTTCCCTTTAGCCAATAATTTCTTCATCGTACTCTTTAGCATACCATAGATATCATAGACATCTATTTCACATTCAATATCCTTGGCACTGCTGAAAATAGTAGCTCGGAAATTATAAATCACTGGATTTGGATTGATAGCTAAGATTTTAATATAGTCATTTGGAACTGTTGGAACATTTGCTGTATCCTGAACAATTACCTGCTTACAGGTATCTGCCTTGCATCCATTCAAAGTTACTATTTGAAGACAGGCTGTATAAATACCTTGTGTTGGATATTCTCTTTCTAATTTAATTGTATTTCCTTGAATGTAAGTATTGTCACCAAATTTCCAAGTACGTTGAATGATGCTGTCGCCTGGCTGTACGGTACTCAAATTGCTATTAAAGAGCACTTTCTTCAAACTAATTTTTTCAGTACTGAAACTTGCTTTTGCAGTACAAACCACTTTCGAAATGATGATAGTGTCGGCATATTTGCTTTCACAACCTGATCTTGTTTTAATATATAATAGCACAATATATTTTCCAGGCTTCGCATAAGTATGATTTGGATCGATAATATTTCCTTGTAAAACGCCAGCAACACTTGTTGTTTCACCAAAGATCCAATAGCGACTAACAATCACATCACTATCACTTGCTGCTTTAGAATCTGCGCTTTTAAACTTGACCAAACCATCTGTAATTGTTTTTGTAAAAGATGCTTTGCAAGTTGTTGGTGGGGCAGGTGCTTTAATGGTAACTGGTGCAGTGAATTTACTTTCACATCCCAATTTTGTTTTGATCACAAGGTATACTTGATAAGTACCAGGTTGTTTATATATGTAAGAAGGGTCAACTCTGTTTCCAGTAAGGGTTGCAATGTTTGGATAGTTATCCATAAAATACCAAGTCCTACTTACAATACTATCAGCTGCTATACCAGGATAAACACTTGCTTGAGAACCAGTACTATTAAATTTTGCAATAGAATCAGTTACAATACTTGTGAAAAAAGCTTTACAATTTGTTGCAATCACGTGCAATTTTATTTCAATTAAAAGCTGATAAGAACTCTCGCAACCACTTTTTGTTTTGATAGTAAGGGTAACTAAATATTTACCTGCTTTTTTATAAATATGGTTCGGGTCAATTCTATTGCCAGTAAGAACTACGGTACTGTCGCCAAAATTCCAGGTTCTACTGATAATACTATCATGAACAGCTCCAGGGATTGATCCTGCATGTGATTCTTTACTATTAAATTGTGCAAGACTATCATTCGTAGTAAAAGCAAATACTGCTTTGCATCCAGGGATGGGTGGTGGAATATTAGGCCTGGCGCAAACAATAAAGTTTACTTCTACAACACCAGTAGCTGTTACTGCAGGATCTCTAGTAAGTTTAGTGCCATCACAATTTTCAACAATGATATAAAGCTTGCGAATATCGCCAGAAGTACATCTTAATGTGTCTATATAATGTCCATTTGGATTAGTATATACATTATGAGAAATAATGCAACCTCCATTGGTACTATCGGTACTATAAATTTTAACTAATCTGTTTGCGAGATAAAAATTACTGCTGTCTTTAATAGTTCCTTTTACAATAACAATGTTGGCAGAAACCAATGATTGAAATGAAAGAAAAAGCAGTACTAAGAGAATGCGTATATCTTTTTTCATATGTTGAAGATTTGTTTTGGTAATATTTAATTCGCCAATAGTTTTTAGTATACATAAAAACTTATTTTGGCTCATTTCATAAACTAAGCTTGTACAATAAGAGATACTACTCGATTTCTAATTGCAGCTTTTTAGAAATAATTTTTTTTGCCAAAACAATTTCAATTCATTTTTTAAATGGGGAGGCCTAGGGAAATCAAGAAAAAAATAGCTAGGAATTGGCTGTCAATCCCTACTTTTGCGCCTGCATAAATCAGTATAAAAATCAATAATTATGGCAAATACAGCCGACATCAGCCGTGGAATGATCCTGAAACTGGACGGAAGTTTGTATTCAGTTGTGGAATTCGGTGAAAACAAAACAGCCCGCGCAGCAGCGAAAGTTTGGGCAAAATTGAAAGGAGTAGACAATAAGCGTTCCATCGAAAAAACATGGAATAGTGGTGAAACCGTATATCCTATTCGTGTAGAAAAGAAAGCTTTTCAGTATCTATATAAGGATGAGAGTGGTTATAATTTGATGAACAACGAAACTTTCGAACAAATTTCCTTGGGCGAAGAAATGATCGATGCACCTCAGTTTTTGAAAGATGGTTCTGAAGTTTTTGTATTTATTAATACCGAAACCGAACTTCCAATTGGGGCTGAACTTCCAGAGAAAATTGTGATGAAAATTACCTATTGTGAACCAGGGTTAAGGGGTGATACAGCAACTAGGGCTTTAAAAGCAGCTACTGTTGAAGGTGGTGCTACTGTAATGGTTCCTTTGTTTGTTAATGATGGAGAACTGATCCGTGTGAACACAAAATCAGGAGAATACCTAGAAAGAGTAAAAGACTAATCAAGAATATCGATATTTCAGAAATGGCAGCTTTGAGCTGTCATTTCTCATTTTAAGGGGCATTGAACGGCAAAATCTAATTGTCCCCATTTTAAAGAAAATCGCTGTTTTTACTAAAAAATAGCTATTTTGCCCCCCGATTTGGCCTAAATTAACCGTTTTTTACTAAAAACCTCCCGTTTATGGACTTGAAGCAAATTCACGAATTAATCAAGATCGTCAATAAAAGTAATATTGGTGAAATCAGTATTGAAGACAAAGATGGTAAGGTTACCATTAAGCAAAAAGAAGAGCCAGCAATTACTGTAGCAGCTCCTCAACACCAAGTGTTTACTACGGCTCCAGCTCCTGCTGTAGCTTTGGCTCCAGTAGCTAGTGGAGCACCTGCCCCAGCACCTGCTAAGGCTGATAACTTAATCACTATCAAGAGTCCGATGATTGGCACATTTTATCGTCGCCCTTCACCCGACAAACCAATTTTTGCAGAAATCGGTACTGAAGTAACTCCTGGTAAAGTGGTATGTATTATTGAGGCTATGAAGCTTTTCAATGAAATTGAAAGCGAGATCAGTGGAACAATTGTGAAAATTTTGGTTGACGATGCCAGTCCGGTAGAGTACGACCAACCTTTGTTCCTTGTTGAGCCTGCATAATTTTTTTTCTCATTAAACTGAATTCATGTTTAAAAAAATATTGATTGCCAATAGGGGTGAGATAGCTTTACGGGTTATTCGTACCTGTAGAGAAATGGGTATCAAAACAGTTGCAGTTTATTCAACTGCTGATAAAGACAGCCTTCACGTAAAGTTTGCAGATGAAGCTGTTTGTATTGGGAAACCTCAAAGTGCTGATTCTTATCTTAACATTCCACATATTATGGCAGCCGCTGAAATCACCAATGCCGATGCAGTGCATCCTGGCTACGGGTTTTTAGCAGAAAATGCCAAATTCTCTCAGATCTGTGCAGATCATGGTATCAAATTTATTGGTCCAACTCCCGAAATGATCAACAAAATGGGAGACAAGATCACTGCAAAAGAAACAATGATCAAGGCTGGTGTTCCTGTAGTACCTGGGGGAAAGGGTTTGTTAGAAAGTATTGAAGAAGCAAAAGAATTGGCAAAAGTGGTAGGCTATCCTGTGATCCTTAAAGCAACAGCTGGCGGGGGTGGAAAAGGAATGCGTGTGGTTTGGAAAGAAGATGAAATTGAAAAAGCATATACTACTGCTAAAATAGAGGCTGCTGCATCTTTTAAAAATGATGGGATCTACATGGAGAAATTCGTGGAAGAACCCCGACATATTGAGATTCAAATTGCAGGCGACCAATATGGTAATGTTTGCCATTTGAGTGAGCGTGATTGTTCTATTCAAAGGAGACATCAGAAATTAGTGGAAGAATCTCCTTCTCCATTTATGACTACCGAGTTACGTCAAAAAATGGGAGAAGCTGCTATCAAAGCTGCATCTGCTATCAACTACGAAAGTGTTGGTACGATTGAATTTTTGGTAGATAAGCATCGCAATTTCTACTTCATGGAAATGAATACACGTATTCAAGTAGAACATTGTGTAACCGAAGAAGTAGTAAGTTTTGATTTGATCAAAGAGCAAATCAAAATTGCGATGGGCGAAAAAATTTCTGGTAGAAATTATGAGCCACAAATGCACGCGATTGAATGTAGAATCAATGCAGAAGATCCTTATAACGACTTTCGTCCATCTCCAGGAAAGATCACCGTATTGCATACTCCAGGCGGACATGGCGTTCGTGTTGACAGTCATGTATATGCTGGTTATGTAATTCCTCCTTATTATGATTCAATGATTGGTAAGTTGATCACTGTAGCACAAACGCGTGAAGAAGCAATTGATACAATGTATCGTGCTCTGAGCGAGTACGTGATAGAAGGAGTAAAAACAACTATTCCATTCCATTTACAATTGATGCAAAACGAAGACTTTAGAAAAGGAAACTTTACTACGAAGTTTTTGGAGTCGTTTAAGATGAAATAAGTAAAAAGATAAAAGAGAAGAGATAAAAGTGAAGAGAGGTTGGAAAGCTAAAACCGAAATTTATAGTATACAAAAGCCTCTGTTCCGAGTACTCGGGATCAGAGGCTTTTTCTTGGGGATTAACTCCTCATCCAATATTGCTCTGGGATGAGGTTAATGTTTTTGAGTGCCTTCACTCTTCACTTTTATCTATTATCTCTTCACTTTCTTATTTCCCTCCGCCACGTTGGCCACGATTTTTACGCATTTCGTCGTAGAAATCATTTACGGCTTTGATCTGATCGTCGGTTAGTGGAATGTCTTTGAATTTTTTGTTGTTGGCGTCTCTGATCTCTTTCGTTTTAGCTGCACGCTCTTCTTCGCTTAGGTCGCGCATACCACGCATTGCACCTTGAGAAGCTAATTGAATTTCTAAAACTTTGTCGGCCTGAGCATCAGTGATCTTTGTTTTTTCGATCAGCTGAGGTTTAACACGTTGTTTCATCATTTCTAACATCTGAGCAGGGTCCATTTGCTGACCACCACCTGGAGGTTGCGCCATGATCGTGTTAAAAGAAGCTACCAGAATAATAGCTAATAAAGCAAGTACTTTTTTCATTTCTATATTTTTTTAGATTTTAAACGACTATTAAGTTAGGAAATAACTGATTCTATAGAATGATTATCGGTGAAGGCTTTTAATTTGTCGGCCTGTACTTGTTAAAATAAAAAACCCCATCCCGTCCCGAGAACTCGGGATCGGGACAGGGCTATTATTGCTCAAGTCAAAAATTATCTTAAGAACAACATTTCACGATATTTTGGTAAGGTCCAAATTTCGTCATCAACCAATGATTCCAGTTTGTCAACATGGTAACGAATGGTATCGAAATAAGCAGCTTTCACTTGACTTTCGTAAGCAATTGCTTTTGTTCTTGTATTCTCAATATTGTTAGCGATTTTACGAGCTTCCACCATTGCATGAACTTTCTCATGAATCACTTGAATGTGTTCACTTACTTGTTTCAAAATGCTAAGTTGACTTGCATAAGCCGCTTCAGGTAAACCAGCTTCTTTCAAACCATTGATGTTTTTCAATAAGTCATTCTGATACTTGATCGCAGCAGGAATGATGTGGTTTAATGCAAGATCACCCATTACACGACCTTCAATTTGAACTTTCTTCAAATAGTTTTCTAATTCAATCTCATGACGTGCTTCTAATTCAACATGGTTGTAAATACCATTTGATTCAAATAGGTGTTTAGCTTTATCGGTTGCCAAAGCATCGAATGCCAAAGGGGTAGTTTTAATGTTTGCTAAACCTCTTCTCTCAGCTTCTTTAGCCCACTCAGCACTATAACCATCACCTTCGAACAATACAGCTTTGCTTTCAACAATATAACGTTGAATAACATGCATGATCGCGATTTCTTTCTTGTCTCCTTTTTCGATCATACCATCTACATCTTTTTTGAATTGCTTCAAAGTAGCAGCCATAATGGTATTCAAGGCAATCATTGGATTAGCACAGTTAGCAGTAGAACCAACAGCACGGAATTCAAATTTATTTCCAGTGAATGCGAATGGAGAAGTTCTATTACGATCTGTATTATCTAACAACAATTCAGGAATGCTGCGGTGTAAATCTAATTTCAAGATTGCTTCATCTTGTTCGTCAAACTTATCGCCCACTCTTGATTCGATATCAGATAAAACTTTAGCTAAATACTGACCAACGAATACAGAGATGATTGCTGGAGGAGCTTCGTTCGCACCTAAACGGTGATCGTTACCTGCTGATGCAATCGATGCTCTTAATATATCTGAATAATCATGAACCGCTTTGATGGTGTTTACAAAGAAGGTCAAGAACATCAAGTTAGTCTTAGGAGTTTTACCAGGAGCTAACAAGTTAACACCGGTATCAGTTGCCATACTCCAGTTATTGTGCTTACCACTACCGTTGATTCCAGCAAATGGCTTTTCATGCAACAATACGCGAAGGCCATGTCTTTTTGCAACACGACTCATCACATCCATCAACAATGTGTTATGGTCAACTGCAATATTTACTTCTTCAAAAATTGGAGCACACTCAAACTGAGCAGGTGCTACCTCATTATGACGAGTACGTAAAGGAATACCTAATTTATATGCTTCAGTTTCGTAGTCACGCATGAAAGCATAAACTCTTTCAGGGATTGAACCGAAATAATGATCTTCTAACTGCTGACCTTTAGCAGGAGCAGCTCCGAATAATGTACGACCAGCTTGTACTAAGTCTGGACGACAATTTGCTAAACCTTCATCAATTACAAAATACTCTTGCTCCCAACCTAAGGTAGCAGTGATCTTTGTAACGTTTTTATCGAAATAGTTTGCTACTTCAACAGCTGATTTATTCAATGCTTCCAAAGCTTTTAACAAGGGAGCTTTATAATCTAATGATTCACCAGTATAAGAAACGAAGATGGTAGGAATACATAATGTTTTACCATAACCAATTTCAATAATGAAAGCTGGTGAAGATGGATCCCAAGCGGTATAACCACGTGCTTCAAAAGTTGCACGAATACCTCCGTTAGGGAAAGAAGATGCATCAGGCTCTTGCTGAATTAAAGCTGCACCGTCAAATTCTTCTATAGCTGTGCCATCACTTTTTAGAGTGAAAAAACTATCATGCTTTTCTGCAGTAGTTCCAGTTAATGGTTGAAACCAGTGTGTAAAGTGTGTAACACCTTTTGCTTCAGCCCATGCGCGCATACCATTTGCAATACTGCCTGCGTTTGCACGATCAATTTTTTTGCCACCTTTGATACTAGTTACAAGACTTTTATAAGCGTCATCGCTTAAAAACTCTCTTGCAGTTTTTACAGTGAATACATTTTCACCAAAAATGCTTGTGATTTTACTACTTCCGACTGCACTCCCGGCACCGGATTCTGCTTTCAGTGTACCAATTGCTTGAAATCTAAGTGACATAATTTTTTTGATTTAGTAAGACGAAAATACAGAAATCCTTTAAAATTATTTGCTGTTTGTGGAAAATATCTCAAAAAAAAGGGCAAAATGTTGAAAAATATAAGTATTATATTATTTTTAAATATTTAAAGTGTTCAAAAAATTGGGTTTGCTTAAGGTTTTTTTAAGTTTTTGCCCTTGGCATCCCTTTATATATCTTTTATATTAATGTAACTTTTATGTGGTAGTAACGTTTCAGAATAAATAACGCTAAAAATACCACCATGAAGAAAAACTTATTGCTCTGCGCTTTACTCTTTTGTGTAACTGGATTTGCACAATGGAATTGGGAGAAAATAGAAGGAAACGGACAGTTGAAAAAAGAAACCCGTTCTATAGGAGAATTTTCAAAAATTAGTAGTTCAGGATCCTGGGATGTGATGGTTGCCTATGGCAATACATGCAGTGTGCAAGTGGAAGGGGATGAAAACCTCCTACCTTATATTGTAACGGAATTGGAAGGGAATCGCATAAGTATTCATAGTAAAAAAAATACCAACCTAAAATCTCATAATAAGATTGTTATTTATGTTGTCTTGAACAATTTATCTGCGATCTCGCTTTCTGGTAGTGGTAATATTATGGGTGAGGGTAAATTTAGTTCAGATGGTCCAATGCAATTAAGCATTTCTGGATCAGGTAATATTAAAGTGGCTTTCAATAGTGCTAGTGCCGTTTCAATGAGTATTGCAGGTAGTGGTAATATTCAACTTTCAGGTAAAGCTGAAAAAGCAGAAGTGAGTATCAGTGGGAGTGGTAATGCAGATTGTGCCAATTTGCAAGTTGATCATGCCGTAGTAAGGATCAGTGGTAGTGGAAATGTGCGCATTTTTGCAAATCAATCAGTGAAAGCAAATATCAGTGGAAGTGGAAATGTATATTATAAAGGAGCTGCAAGTGATATAGAAGCGCATGCTGCAGGTAGTGGGAAAGTGATCAAAGCTTAATAAACGACAAATTTTTTTAGCCACCTTCGGGTGGTTTTTTTTTGTCGAAAACTTAGCCTTGCCCCTTAATTCTACTTTCTTACCTTCGCGCTGTTATGAAAATTACAGCAAAAACAGCCAAGCAACTTCGAATTACCGAAGAAGAGTTCGAACTGATTAAACAAAAACTAGGTCGCACCCCAAATTTCACAGAGCTATGTGCCTTTAGTGGTATGTGGAGTGAGCACTGTAGTTATAAAAATAGTATCAAATGGTTGAAAACACTTCCCCGTGATGGTGGAAGGATGCTTGTAGCTGCTGGCGAAGAAAACGCTGGACTAATGGATATGGGCAATGGATTCGGGGTTGTTTTTAAGATCGAAAGTCATAATCATCCTAGTGCTATTGAACCTTTTCAGGGTGCTGCAACCGGTGTAGGTGGTATTCAAAGAGACATTTTCACAATGGGCGCAAGACCCATTGCCTCGTTAAATAGTTTAAGATTTGGAAATATTCAGGATACCAAAACACAACGCTTGTTAGCGGGTGTGGTGCATGGTATTGGACACTATGGCAATTGCTTTGGTGTACCAACAGTAGGAGGAGAAGTTTATTTTGAAGATTGTTATCATACTAATCCACTCGTTAATGCAATGAGTGTTGGAATCATGCAATCTAGTAAGATGATTAGTGCAACTGCAGCAGGCATTGGTAATCCGGTTTTCTTTGTAGGTAGTGCAACAGGTAAAGATGGAATTGGTGGTGCAAGTTTTGCATCAGCTGAAATTACTGCAGATAGCACAGAAGAATTACCAGCAGTTCAGGTTGGTGATCCATTTCAAGAAAAGAAATTATTGGAAGCATGTTTGGAAGTGATTGATACCAATGCCATCATTGGGATGCAAGACATGGGTGCTGCAGGAATCATTTGTTCTACAGCAGAGATGAGTGCAAAAGGTGGTGTTGGTATGCGCATTGATTTGGATAAAGTTCCTACTCGTCAACAAAATATGAAAGCATGGGAACTCTTATTAAGTGAGAGTCAAGAAAGAATGTTGATCGTTGTTGAAAAAGGAAAAGAAGAGGCCGTACTCGCAGTATTTGATAAATGGGATTTAAGCTGCAGCAAGATTGGAGAAGTTACTGGTGATGGATTATTGAAGTTCTATATGCATGGTGAATTAGAGGCTGAAATTCCTGCTTATGAATTAGTTCTTGGTGGTGGTGCTCCTCAATATACCAGAGAATATACTGAACCAAAATATTTTGAAAAGATCAAAGCATTTGATCTCAATAGCATCGCTGATACCAATGATATCAAAGCAGTTGCAGAACAGTTAGTTCAAATACCAAACATCGCTTCTAAACGTTGGGTTTATACGCAATATGATAGTATGGTGGGAGCAGGTAACACATCTACTAATGCCCCAAGCGACGCTTCAATTGTTTTAGCAAAAGGTACTGGTAAAGCATTAGCAATAACTGTTGATTGTAATAGCAAATATGTTTTTGCAGATCCTTATAAAGGTGGTATGATCGCAGTTGCTGAAGCAGCTAGAAATATTGTGTGCAGTGGTGGTGAGCCTATCGGAGTTACCAACTGTCTTAATTTTGGTAACCCTTATGATCCTGAAGTTTATTATCAGTTTGTAAAAGCAGTTACAGGTATGGGTGATGCTTGTAAAAAATTCAATACACCTGTAACTGGGGGTAATGTAAGTTTCTACAATCAAAACCCTGATGGTCCAGTATATCCTACTCCTACAATCGGCATGGTTGGAATCCTAGACGATTTTGAAAATAGAATGACACTCAACTTTAAAAAAGAGGGAGATGTGATTGTATTGATTGGGGATCAAAAAAATGATATCGGTTCATCTGAATATTTACACAAATTAAAAGGGGTAGAATATTCTCCTGCACCTGATTTTGATTTGGAACAGGAATATCAAGTACAAGCTTTTGTAACAGCGATTATCAAAGAAAGACTTGTTCAAAGTGCACACGATATTAGTGAAGGTGGATTGGCAATTACTTTATTAGAATCAGGTTTTACAAACGATCTTGGATTTGTTGTGAATGCTCAAGAGTCTGCAAGAAAAGATGCATTCTGGTTTGGAGAAGCACAGAGTAGGGTAGTTGTTTCTGTTAGGAAAGAAAAACTGGCTACACTTATACAACAAGCAAACCTTGCTGGGATAACGGTTACAGAATTAGGTACTGTTAGTGCTGGTGATATTAATGTAAATGGTGAAGCATGGGGCAATATCACAAGTTGGAAGGATAAATATGATACTGCCATCGAAAAACTATTAAACTAAATGCAGCAATCAGCAACCATTGTAGTTACAGGTGCGGCCGGATTTATCGGCTCCTGTATGGTGCAATCGCTCAACGAAAAAGGATTTGAAAACCTTTTGTTGGTTGATGATTTTGGCATTGAATCGAAACGAAAGAATTGGGAAGGCAAAAAATATGTAGAAGTATTAGAACGCCATTCATTTTTTGATTGGTTAGAATTGCACAAACCCAAAATAGACCTCATCATACATCTTGGGGCTAGAACAGATACTACAGAATTCAACTATGCCATTCATGAAGCATTAAATGTTGAATACTCTAAATCAATTTGGAACTATTCGGTGGCATATCAGATCCCATTAATTTATGCCTCTTCTGCGGCTACTTATGGAGCGGGAGAACTGGGTTATAATGATGATCATGCTATTGTTGAAAAACTACAGCCATTAAATCCATATGGGGTTAGTAAAAATGAATTTGATAAATGGGCATTACAACAAAATGAAACGCCTGTTTATTGGACTGGGTTGAAGTTTTTCAATGTATACGGTCCGAATGAATACCATAAAGGAAGAATGGCCAGCGTTATTTGGCATGCGGTGAATCAGATCAAAAATAATGGTGTTGTAAAACTATTCAAAAGCCATCGTCCAGACTTTGAAGATGGACAACAATTACGCGATTTTATATACGTGATAGATCTAATGAAAGTAATTGAATGGATGACTGATTTAATGCTTTCGAAATCTTGGCAAAATGCTAATAACGGTTTATATAACTTAGGCACTGGAAAAGCAAGATCGTTTTATGATTTGGCAGCAGCTAGTTTCAAAGGATTAGATCTTCAACCCAATATAGAATTTATTGACATGCCTCTCGATTTGCGAGAAACCTATCAATATTTTACAGAAGCCAATATGCAGAAGCTGCGTAATGCCGGTTATACGAATCATTTCTATACGTTAGAAGCAGGAGTGGATGATTATGTGCGCAATTATTTAAGAACATTAAAATACTTCTAAGCAAAATGGCCAGTAAGTAAGTTGCGGCATTTGTTTATTAATTTAAAAAGTCATGAGCAAGAAAATTGCAATTATCGGAGGAGGAAATTTGGGTTCTGCAATAGCGGAAGGACTTATTAATAGTGGTTTTGTGTTGCCTGAAAATCTTATAGTTACTAAAAGAAATATTGAAACGCTTAAACCTCTTGCCGAAAGGGGGGTAACTATCAGTAACAATAATTTAGAAGCAGTTAAAAATGCTGACTGGATAATTTTAGCTATTAAACCATTTCAGTTTAAAGAAGTACTAACACAATTACAGCCAGAATTGGTTGAAAATAAGCATTGTCTTATTAGTGTTGTTGCTGGAGTTTGGATAAAAGACATCCAAGAAATAGTAGGGAAAGAATTCCCTATATTTAGAGCAATGCCGAATACAGCTATTGCCATCCAGGAAAGTATGACCTGCATTTGTAGTATCAATGCTTCACAAGAACAAACATCATTTGTTTCTGAGGCATTTGATCAATTAGGTAAAACAGTTTTGATCGAAGAGAAATTAATGGATGCGGCAACTGTTTTAGGTGCTTGTGGAACCGCCTATGCTATGAGATATATTCGGGCGAATATTCAAGGAGGAATTGAAATAGGATTTAGTGCAAAAGTTGCTTCTCTGATTGCAGCACAAACTGTGAAAGGCGCAGCTGAATTGTTGTTGCAAAAAAATACCCACCCAGAACAAGAGATCGATAAAGTAACTACGCCTAAGGGATGCACTATTGCTGGATTGAATGAAATGGAACACCAGGGATTCAGTTCATCTCTGATTAAAGGAATTGTTACTAGTTATAAAAAGATTTTAAGTGATATGTAAGTCGTAGAATTGTGCTGTTAATTTCTAAAAATAAATTGATGAATTTGAAATTTACATTTTTTTTATTGCTTGGTTTTCTAATGAAAGGGGATTTGTTTGCTCAGTCAGACTCGTTACAACATCCTCCATCTAGCACATCAAAAATGGTTTTAGAAAAAGATATTAGTGATCTTCTAAGGGGCTCCGGGAAAAAAGAAAAGCATAAAATTTTAGATCCGAATGACACTTCAGATGATAGAACTAAAAAGCAATTTAGTTTTATTCCTGCAGCAGGATATTCACTTCAAACAGGGTTTGCCGGAATCCTGAGTGCCAACCTTGCCTATTCTAATGATACAGCGTCTGATCAAAAATTATCTAGTATCTCAACAAGTGTTACTTATACTGAATATAATCAAACACTGGTTCCATTAACAATTAATATCTGGACAAAAAATAATAAATACAATATCATTTCTGATAACAGATATATTGATTATCCCTCTAATATTTATGGGGTTGGTGGTAGAACCGATCCAAATAAAGGGCACCAAATCGCCTTTTATGCAGTTAAGTTGCACGAAACAATTTTAAAATCTGTTGCAAAAAACTTTTATGTTGGAGCAGGTTTTTATTTGGATAAATTCTGGGGTATCACTGTATTAGATTCTGTAACAAGGAGATTGAATAATATCATTAATCGTCAATTAAAGTCAACAGAAATAGCATCAAGTGTTGTACTTAAAGCGCTTTACGACAATCGACTAAATCAAATCAATGCTAAAAATGGTTGGTTTGTGAATACTGTTTACCGCGATAGCCGAACTTTTTTAGGAAGTGATAATGATTGGCAATCTCTTCTGATAGATGTTCGAAAGTATTTACCATTTCCGAGTCATTCAAAAAACACCCTTGCATTATGGAGCTTTAATTGGCTAACAATTGGTGGCACACCACCTTATCTGTTGATGCCTAGTACAGGATGGGACGACCAATATAATACTGGAAGGGGTTATATTCAAGGACGTTTTCGTGGAAACAATATGTTTTATTTTGAAAGTGAATATCGTTTTAATATCAGCAGGAATGGATTTTTGGGAGGTGTTGTTTTTGGAAATTTACAATACTTCACACCAGAAATATCTCAACAGTTTCAGGTGCTTTCACCAGGTTATGGGGGCGGACTTCGTTTGAAGCTCAACAAACATTCTGGTGCAAATCTTTGTATCGATTACGGATTTGGAAAAGATGGATCGAGGGGATTCTTTGTGAATTTGGGTGAAGTATTTTAGAAATTCAAAAGTAAAAATTTAAAATTTAAAATTCAAAAGTAAAAAGCCCATTCCAAATTATCGGAACGGGCTTTTTACTTTTGAATTTTTACTTTTGACTTTATATTACATATGTGCTTTCAAAAAAGCGATAGCTTTTTCATGCGCATCAGCTGTGGCTTCTTTATTAAAACTTGGATTGCTTGGATTTGCAAATCCGTGCCCTGCTTCATATTTATAAGCAGTTAATTTTTTGCCTGAACTCAACATGTCCTGTTCAAACTTTGTAACCATTTCTGGAGATGGACTCTTGTCTTTATTTCCAAAGAAACCAATCACATCACAATTCAAACCTTTTAATTTGTCGAGATTGGTTTCGGGTCTGCCATAATACATCACACAACCTGCGGCTTGTTTACCTGCCAGTAGGGTAGTTTGTAAACTCCACATTCCGCCGAAGCACCATCCAATAGTATAAATTTTAGATTTCGTACCTGAATATGCTAAAGCTCCTTTTACAATATTTTCTAAACGTTCCGTTTTTGCTGCCTGAACCAATTTCATAGCACTATCTGGGGTAGCCGCTACTTTACCGTCATATAGGTCTATGGCAAGTACGTTTACGTTACCTAGTTCTGTGTACAGGTTATCCGATTCTCTTTTAATATAATCGTTCAACCCCCACCACTCTTGTATTACAAATACCCATTTGTCGGTCTTTTTCTTGGCTCTGATCTCGTAACCCATTGCTTCGCTGCCATCGGCCGCCTTATAAGTTATCGTTTTCCCAAGCGCACCCTCAAGGTGAAAAGGAAGGGGAGTAGGGTGTAAATTGGCAAATGCCATGGTATTGGCCTCCTGTCTAAATTGGTCGCGTACATCTGCATTATAGCAGCTGATATAGCAATCCGGACTGAGTAATTGAGGAGCTGGTGCCTTATAGCTGTAGCTGAAAAGAAAGGCAGTGGAAAAGGCTGCCAAAGTTAAAATCAATAGTTTTTTCATTTATTATAATTTTTAGTGGGAAAGATTTGCACTTCAAATTAACACTTCTTCACAGCCTTTGTTTGATTTTCGGCTTCTATTTTTTTCCTCAGCTTTTTTGAAGTAGGTTTGTACGACCTCTGAGAATTTTTTCATTTATTTCCCTTGGTCAAATCAATTGTTCCTAAAGCTGAATCAAAGCAACGCTTTTTTGGAGCCGATTTTTGTGATATTCAATATTGATCAATAAACGCTATTATGGCTAAGTACATTTTTGTTACTGGTGGTGTTACCAGTAGTTTAGGTAAAGGAATTATTGCAGCTTCGGTTGCAAAATTGTTACAGGCACGTGGCCTTAAAGTAACCATTCAGAAGTTCGATCCATATATTAATGTGGATCCAGGAACTTTAAATCCATATGAACATGGAGAATGTTATGTAACGGAAGATGGTGCTGAAACAGATTTGGATCTGGGTCACTATGAGCGTTTTTTAAGTACCTATACTTCTCAAGCAAATAACGTTACTACAGGTAGAATTTACCAAACAGTGATTAATAAAGAAAGAGCTGGTGATTTTCTTGGGAAAACCGTTCAGGTAGTACCACATATCACGGATGAAATCAAGCGAAGAATGTTATTACTTGGTCAGGACGATAAATATGATATTATCATTACTGAATTGGGTGGAACAGTTGGTGATATTGAAAGCTTGCCATTTATTGAAGCCGTTCGTCAATTACAGTGGGAGTTACCAGATGAAGACCTTGTTGTAGTGCACCTTACATTGATTCCTTATTTGAAGGCTGCGAAAGAACTGAAAACCAAGCCTACTCAGCATAGCGTAAAAATGTTAAGCGAAACTGGTGTGCATCCAGATATATTAGTATGTAGAACAGAAGAGCCGCTGAATAACGATATCAAACGTAAAATCGCCTTATTCTGTAATGTAAAAACAGAAGCTGTTATTGAAGCAATGGATGCAGCTACCATTTATGAAGTGCCATTATTAATGCTGCGCGAAAAATTGGATGTGATCTGTTTGCGCAAAATGAATATTACCGGATTACCAGAGCCGAATCTTGAAAAATGGAAAGGCTTCTTAGATAAATTAAAATATCCTAAGAGCAAAGTAACAGTTGGCTTGATTGGAAAGTATATTGAATTACAGGATGCCTATAAATCAATCTTAGAAAGCTTTGTACACGCAGGTGCGATGAACGAAGTGAAAGTAGAAGTGGTTAATGTGCACAGTGAATTCATTACCAAAGAAAATGTATCTGAAAAATTATCAGGGTTGGATGGATTATTAGTAGCCCCTGGTTTTGGTCTTAGAGGAATCGATGGAAAAATTATAGCAGTTCAATACGCACGTGAAAAAGGACTGCCTTTCTTTGGTATTTGTTTAGGAATGCAAATGGCAGTGATTGAGTTTGCAAGAAACATACTTGGTATGAATGGCGCACACTCTACAGAAATGGATGTAGCAACAGCATTCCCTGTTATAAACATGATGGAAGAGCAAAAGAAAATTAAAATGATGGGTGGAACCATGCGTTTGGGTTCATATCCTTGCGAGATAGTTCCTGGCAGCCTTGCTGAAAAAATTTATGGTAAAACCAGCATTACCGAGCGTCATCGCCATCGCTATGAATTTAATAGTGAATATTTAGATCAATTCCAACAAAACGGAATGATCGCTAGCGGTGTAAACCCAGAAACTGGGTTGGTTGAAATAGTAGAGATCCCATCACATCCTTTCTTCATTGGTGTCCAATATCACCCTGAATTGAAAAGCTCTGTTGAAATTCCTGCACCTCTATTTGTATCCTTTATTGGTGCTGCTAAAAAATACAATGAGCAACTCCATAGTAATGGGAAAAAAACGGTTCAAATTTAGCTTTGTTTAGATATTGAAAGTCCCGTCTCGAGCAGTTGAGACGGGACTTTTTTATTGCATAAGACTTCGCATTATAGGCTTTGTTTAGTAATTTCAGTTTCCTAATTTAATTATATGCGTATCAGAAAATTTATCACCTTATTCTTCTTATTCTTTGTCCAGTTTAATTTGTTGCAAGCGCAACCTCCTTCAGGGATTCACTGGAGTAAAAATGGAGGCGGATATTATACTATTGCCAATGGTGAAATTTCTTATAACGATTTATCTGCAAGCACAAAATTAGTGGTGATTACAAAAAAGCAACTCACTCCCACAGATGCAGAAAAGCCATTATCTATTCGCAATTTTTTCTTTTCAAATGATGAAAGCAAACTATTGATTTATACTAACTCTAAAAAAGTATGGCGTTATGATACCCGTGGAGATTATTGGGTATTAAATCTGAATGATAACAGTTTAAAGCAACTCGGAAAAGACAAGCCAGTGTCTTCCTTGATGTTTGCAAAATTTTCTCCAGATGATAAGAAAGTAGCTTATGTAAGTGAATACAATATTTATGTGGAAGACCTAGCTACCAATAAAATTCAAGCTCTTACTGTTGGTGGAAGCCGTAAAAAAATCAATGGAACTTTTGATTGGGCATATGAGGAAGAATTTTTCTGTAGAGATGGATTTAGATGGAGCCCAGATAGTAAACAGATCGCATACTGGCAAATGGATGCAAAAATTACTAGAGAACATTTAATGATCAATAATACTGATTCGATCTATCCCTTTGCAGTGCCTGTGGAATATCCTGTAGCCGGACAAAAACCATCCCCCTTTAAAATTGGTGTGGTTGCATTAAGCAATGCCAAAACTAAATGGATGAATATTCCAAATGATACAGTGCTAGAAACATACTTACCTAGAATGGAATGGGCCGCGAATAGCGAAGAATTAATTGTGCAACATTTAAATCGAAGACAAAACCAAACTGCCATTTTACTCTGCGAAGCCAATACTGGCAAAGTAGCATCGATCTATCACGAAGAAGATTCTGCTTGGGTGGATATTCAAGCCCTATGGGATGAAAAATATTCTTATGGGGGTTGGGATTGGATCGAAAATGGAAATGAATTTCTTTGGTCGACCGAAAAAGATGGCTGGAGACATATTTATAGAATTAGTAGGGATGGTAAAAAAGTCAAGTGTATCACCAATGGTAAGTACGATGTAATGCGTATATCAGCAATTGATGAAAAAAATGGGTTTCTTTATTTCGAGGCTTCTCCTGAAAATGCAACTCAAAAATATTTGTATCAAACCAAACTTGATGGAACTGGAAGTGCTTTAAGAGTAACGCCCAATAATCAAAATGGAACAAATGATTATGAGTTATCACCTAAAGCAAGTTTTGCGCAACACAAATTTTCGAATTATTATACACCAAATGTTACTGAGTGGGTTAAACTGCCTTCACATACATCAACAGATGGCGACAAAGTAAATAAAGCTGTGCAAACAGCTGATAGAACTAAATCGAATATTGAATTCTTTACCGTTACAACATCAGAAAATGTAACCATGGATGCTTGGATGGTAAAACCCAATAATTTCGATCCGAATAAAAAGTATCCGGTGGTATTTTATGTGTATACCGAACCATGGGGACAAAACGTGAAAGATGAATATGGTGTCGGGTACAATTTTTTGTATCGTGGAGATATGTCGGCTGATGGTTATTTCTATATTTCAATTGATAACCGTGGAACCCCTGTGCCTAAAGGAAGAGATTGGCGTAAGGCGGTTCATAAAAAAATAGGCCAAGTGAATATTCGCGACCAAGCGTTGGCTGCAAAAGAAATTCTCAAATGGAAATATATGGATAGCAGTAGAGTAGCAGTCTGGGGCTGGAGTGGTGGTGGTTCTGCTACTCAAAATTTAATGTTTCAATTCCCTGATATTTATCAAACGGGTATCGCAGTGGCAGGAGTGGCCAATCAACTTACCTACGACAATTTATACCAAGAACGATATATGGGATTACCACAAGAGGATAAAGCAGGTTTTATCAAAGGTTCTCCAATCACCTATGCCAAAAACTTAAAAGGAAACCTTTTATTGATACATGGTACCGGCGATGATAATGTGCACTATTCTAATATGGAAATGTTGGTAAACGAACTCGTTAAGTACGGTAAACAATTTCAAATGATGAGCTATCCCAATCGTACGCATAGCATTTCTGAAGGGTCTGGCACATTTAATCACCTCTCACAATTGTATACAGACTATCTTAAAAGAAACTGCCCAAGTGGCGCAAAATAATATTAATTGATTTTTTCTAAGTCTTCAGTTGCTTTTTGATAAAGTTTCTGGAGACTTTTTATTTCATATTCCTCTCGAAGTCTCACATGTTCATCATAAGTGCCAGATGGTAATAGTGTCTTTGCAATAACAGGCATTAATTCTATCAACATTAATATAGCGACTAATAAATAATAACGAAATGCTACAGCAGTGTTGTTATTAATTAGATTGTTTAACGCTTCGATTCTTGTGATGAATCCATCATTTAATAATGAATCAAATGCAGCCTGTTCTTTTAAAATTCCAGCATCAATGGTTTTAAGACTACTATCGGCCGCATGAATATTTGGGGCAAGTGATTGTTCAAGGGAAACATAGTCTGATTGTAATTTCAAATATGCCTGTTGCTTCGCCTTTGCGATATCTTTTAATCCAATCTTCTTGCTACCACCCGTACCATCCGTTTCAGCGATAAAACTTTCGCGGGCTGCTGATACTTCTTTATCCTTTGCAATTAGCTGAGCTTGCAATTGATTGCGTTGTTGTAAAAGTGGCTGCTTGATACTAGCGTATACACTATCTTGTTTTAAAAGCTTGATTCTTTTACGTTGCTCATTATCGATTGATATTTGTGTATGGATCTCTTTATTGAATAAATATAGTAATGCTGGCTGTGCCATGAAGAGTCCGATCGTGAACGCAAGTATTATTCGAAAGCCGATAGGAACAATTTTTCTTTTGTTGTTCTTGTTAATACCCTTGATCAAAGCACGGTCAATTCCTAACACAACGCCACCCATAAATATTCCTAGCCCGATTGCCGCAAAAACATCGGATACAACCGTACTAAAAAAGTAGGACCATGCAAGGGTGGCAAAGAGCCAAGTGCCAAGAACGGTCATTCCAGTGATGGCATACCGGTTCCTGTCGAGTACCGCCCCTTCGATTAATTCTTCTTCGGCAGTCGATAACCACCATAAAAATTTGGTAAACCTTCCCGGAACATAGCTGTCGCCCGGGAGTATACTGTTCGTATGCTCCATCATATAAATAAAATTATAAATGTGATGGTTGAGTTGAGGAATATCCTGGTTGAAGAAGATAAAGAAACGAGTAAAATACCAGATTCCCCTCCCAATTGCCCTTTTTAAAGCTATTTTAACGCTCTTATAAATTTAATAGGTACACATTCCCAATCTAAACTGAGAATACTACCTTTGCCGCTCAATAAAATTTGATATGAAGACGGATAAGAATTCGGTTATTGGTTTTGTGCTGTTGGGCATTCTGTTTTTTCTATACTTCTGGTATACGAATAAGCAACAATCTGCCTTGGCGGAAATAAAGAAAAAACAAGATGATTCCACTGCGCTTGTTCAGGCTGCAAGGATGAAAGTAATAGATACAGTTACTGCAAAACTTGACTCAGTAAAAAGAGATTCTGCCTATAGGGTTTCTGCTGCTGGTAGTTTTACCACAGCTGCAACAGGAGTTGAACAAATGACTGTAGTTGAGAATGAATTAATGAAAGTTAATTTTTCTAACAAAGGCGGTAAAGTATATAATGTAGTTCTTAAGAATTATAAATCACAAGACGGCAACCTCGTTACTTTATCTGGTGGTAAAGATCAGATCAGTTATGCGGTAAACACGGGCACTAACCAATCTGCACAAACAGCAGAATTGTTTTTTATTGCAAACCCTGTTGTAAAAAATGCTGATGGTAGTCAAACTATTCGCTTCACCATGCAATCTGCCAACGGTGAATCTATTGTGCACGAATATATTGTTCGTCCAAATGAATACATGATTGATTGGAACCTTTCTTTAACTGGTGCTGATAAATTATTAAGTCAAGGTCAGTTGAACATGCAATGGAATTCAACAACCGAACAACAAGAAAGAACTGCAGTGTATGAG
>JAPLEO010000119.1 GCA_026391125.1 Bacteroidota bacterium | reverse complement strand
GAAAGTGAAAAGATAAGAGTGAAAAGTGAAAAATGGACTTCCCTCGTTTATGCTACAACATTCTTAGAAATACGTTATCCCCGGCCCCGAATACTCGGGGCCGGGGATTTAGGAAAATTTTAAAGCCGTCTCTCCCGATTAAAGGGGTTGAGACGGCTTTTTTTTGCCGATTATCAAATTGAAAATTGTAAAAATTAGAAGCTTTGTAATTTGCTGAAAAGATTAATAAAATGATACAGAATCACGAAATAGACTACCGCATTCTCGGAGAAGAAATGCAATACCTAGAAATTGAGTTGGACCCAAATGAAACAACCATTGCTGAACCAGGTGCATTCATGATGATGGACGATGGCATTGCTATGGAAACCATCTTTGGTGACGGCAGTAACCAGAGTAATAGTGGTGGACTTTTTGGCAAGTTATTGAATGCTGGTAAAAGGGTGTTGGTCGGAGAAAGCTTATTCATGACAGCCTTTACAAATATTAGCTCTGGAAAAAAACACGTGAGCTTCGCTTCGCCTTATCCTGGAAAAATTATTCCGGTGAATTTGCAACAAATGGGATACCGTATCATTTGTCAGAAAGATGCATTCCTCTGCGCTGCAAAAGGTGTGAGTGTTGGCATTGAATTTCAAAAAAGATTGGGAACCGGACTTTTCGGTGGTGAGGGTTTCATCATGGAAAAACTAGAAGGCGATGGAATGGCTTTCCTACACGCTAGTGGCTATGTGCAACAGAAAGAATTACAAGCTGGTGAATTATTAAAGATCGATACGGGATGTATCGTTGGATTTACTTCAACAGTAGATTACGATATCCAATTTGTTGGTGGCATCAAAAATACTTTGTTCGGTGGCGAAGGCGTATTTTTCGCTACTTTACGCGGACCAGGAATCGTTTGGATCCAAAGTCTTCCAGTGAGTAGATTAGCAGGACGAATCTTACAATATGCAACAACCACTCGTCGTGAAGAGGGATCTGTTCTTGGTGGATTGGGTAATTTATTAGATGGGGACGGAAGATGGTAGGAAAATAAGTGAAGAGATAAAAGATAAGAGTGAAGAGAGGTGAGGAAGTGAGGAAGTGAGGAGTGAGGAGTGAGGAGTGAGGAGTGAGGAGTGAGGAGTGAGGAACATTTTTTGTTTTTAAAATTATTGGAATGAGTATAGCTGTAGATTTCAAGGAGCAGAGTATCTATCGAATCAAAGAGAGCCATAAGCGAATTATTGCTTGTCTTGATTTGTTAGATGAATCGCAAATCTGGCTGAAGCCTAATTTGGCGCTAAATAGCACAGGGAATCTTGTGTTACATCTTTGCGGAAATATTACGCAATACATCATTAGTACTTTAGGAGGTGCGCCTGATCATAGAAATAGAGACGCAGAATTCGCTGCCACTGGAGGGAAAACGAAGGAAGAGTTAAAAGAAATTTTTAATCATGTAATTGAACAATCGATTCTTTGTATTCAGGCAACAAGTGAAGCTGACTTAGCAACTCTTAAAAAAGTGCAGGTCCATGAATTAACTGGTGTGGGAATCATCGTTCATGTAACCGAACACCTATCCTATCATACCGGACAGATTGCATTCTTAACAAAACTATTACTAGAAAAAGACCTAGGATTTTATGCGGGATTAGATCTTAATCAAAAACACCCATAAAAAAATTAACTAAGCTTACTTAATTTTTCAACGGCCCTTTCGAGGGTCGTTTCTTTTTTTGCAAAGCAGAAGCGCAAAACTTTATTGTCTTCCCCATTTTTATAAAATGCAGAAACTGGTACAGCGGTTATGCCATAGTCTTTCGTTAACCGTACAGCAAGATCCATATCTGTTTCTTCTGAAAAATCTGCATAGCTATAACATTCAAAATAACTACCGTGCGATGGGATACATTTGAAAGGTGTGGCTTTCATGAGCTTTCGAAAATAATCCCTTTTCTTTTGCATAAAATCGCTCAATGATAGATAAGCATTTTTGTCCTGAATGAACGCTGCAATTCCAACTTGCTTCGGCGTATCACAACAGAATGCATTGAACTGATATACTTTTCTAAATTCTTTCATCAACTCTGGAGAGCTAATGCAATAACCCAATTTCCATCCAGTACAGTGATATGTTTTACCAAAAGAAAAACAAACAAAACTTCGTTCTAATAGATCTGGATATCGAAGCATACTTTGATGAGCGACCCCATCGAAAATTAAATGTTCATAAACTTCATCACTTAAGATCAAAATATTTGTTCCTGTTACAATACTTCTTAACTGAGTAATATCATCTTCACTCAACACTGCCCCAGTAGGATTATGTGGCGTATTAATTATGATCATTCTTGTACGAGCTGTGATTTTTTCTCTTACCCGATCCCAGGGAATTGAATAGTCTGGATACGCTAGTGAAATCAAAACTGGTATGGCACCATTTAATTCAATGGCTGGTATATAACAATCATAAGCAGGTTCAAAAACAATCACTTCATCGCCGGGTTTTAATACCGTAGTTAGCGCCGAATAAATGGCCACTGTTCCCCCAGGTGTTATAGTGATCTGTGTATTAGGGTCAATAGTTGTTTGATATAAGAACGCAACTTTTTCAGCAAGTCGCTCGCGTAATAAAGCATGACCCGCCATGGGTGAGTACTGATTAAAATCATCGTTCATGGCTTTTGCAACTAGGTCTGTCAGTGCATGATCCATCGGAAAATCTGGGAATCCTTGACCTAGGTTTACAGCGCCGTATTCTGTAGCAAGTGCACTCATTACTGTAAAAATTGAAGTGCCTACATACGGAAGTTTCGAATCTATTAGCATGACTTGTGATTAGAGTTCTAAATTATTGCAGCAATTTACTAAAGTGTACCAACTTTCCTTCGCTATCCATTCCTTCCATGATAACTCTGAAAGAATGACTAAAGTCGTTATTGTAAAAACTAATTTTTATTTTTTGATTGTTTTTGTATGTTACCAATCTTGCACCCCAGAAAATGGTACTTCTTAAATCAGGTGTTGCAAATTCTTGTTGTTGCTCAGCATAATTGGGCGAATAGAACTCACGCATAGGAGCATAGCCTGGCAAATAAACATAACTCATGCCCCTTGATGTACTTGTTCGGTCAACCCCTTTCTTAGTATATACCACTATGGCTCCACCAGCTCCACCAAAGCCACCCATAAAAGGCGGACTAAAAACTTTGATATAAGCCACATCGTTGATGTTGATACTTGAAAGCTGATCGACTTGAATATGAAATTCATCTAGGTAAAACGATGTTTCACTTCCTCTCCAACTAACCGAAGCTTCCCCATATGGATTCGAAATATTTAATCCTGCAATCTGTCCTTGTAAAAAGGCAAGGACTGTAAATGATGCACGAGGAGGGTCGTTTACTAAATCAAACTGTGCTCTAGCACTTCCTTGGAACATGCCACTAGCATACTTTTGGTCGAGAAAATCCATTTTTGATTTTCGAGTAGCATAAACAGTTACCTCTTTAAGCGTAGCTTGTTTTTTTAATAACTCTATCCGATTTGTTTCATCAATTAACCAACGATATCTACCTAATGCAGCAGTATCTAAAGTGATCTGAGCGGTTTTAATAATTTTATTGGGATTGGGTTGAAAGAAATTATTTTCAATCAGCACTCTGCTAGTCATTGGAATTTTAGTCCCATTTAAACTATAAAAGATTTTTGTGGTATCGAAAAAAACAATATTTTTTTCAGAGAAACTTCCATCCGCATGAATTGGTAAGAAGAATAATGCCTTGCTAGAATCTTTCGATAAAAGCATTAGGTTCATCAATGATGCTTTTTTAATTTTTGCATCAGAGATTCCTTCTATTTTTCCAAGAATAGAAAGATAAGCAGTATCTCTTTGAAAGTTAATAGGTGGTAATGCCCCATTTAATATTGGCCTCCATTTAAACCTACTCCAACCATTTGTAAGCATTACCAAATCTGCGTGTTGTGCAACACTATCAGCTGCAGAACTAAAATAATATGCTGGATCATTAATATTACCAGTAAGATCACCGTTCAACAAAAATTGAGAGATGATTGTATTTTCGTTTTTCCCATTCATGCTACCATCCGTTATTGAAACGGATAGGTTTGAAATAGTAGAATCGTTGACATTAACTTCAAATACATTCTTTCCTCTTCTATTCAGATTAAGTGTATCAAACTTTAAAGTAGCATCAAGTTGATAATCGTTATTGTTAACTAGTAAAAGTCTTTCACAAATTGGTTCTTGATTGGAATCGAAAATGGTGATATGTAAGATCCCTGATAAGAAATTTTCTATTGGCAATTTACTAGTTACTATTTCCTTATTGGAAAGATTTACTGTTGCTTTATAAAGCGTGTGCCCATTCATTTGAGTTAAAATGGTAATCTTTTTCAAGGCCTCAGGTACATCCGTTGTTCTTTGGATATGATAAACACGAGAGTCCTTTCCGGGTTCAATGATCAAATTAATACCACTGGTTAATGCAGCTGGCAAAATGGTCTGATGCGTTTGATTGATCTCGTCTGTCCACTCGGCGGTATATTGTTCCTGAAACTGTGGTATATAATGAAAGCTTCCCATTCCATCATGAATCGATTGAAATTCGGTAATGGTTTCTCCTTTGCTATTTTTTAAAGTGCCTTTAATATTTGTAGGTAGTCCGTATTGGTTCACCGCCTTAAAAGCCACAACTGAATTTTTATCGACAATGGCATTACCAGACTCAGGAAGAAATTGAATAGTTGTTTCTGGCAATGCAATTTTTGTTTTCGGCGAAACCTGACCAGCAGTTACAACGCCCAATTGTTTTTTGAAGAAGTAAGCAGAGTCTGAATTGCGCATCCATGTAGTGTAAGCAATTGCTTGAATGCTGGTTCCTGTATAGTTAACAGGAAGATTAAAATTGCCCCAGGCAGAACCTTCGATGATGGGTGAAACAGAGGAACTGATCAATGTTCCTTCGCTATTATACCAATCAAGATAAAAGTTTTTGGAAATGATAGATGGCTCAAAGCCCGACATCAGATAAGCTTTGTACCAAATGGTTTGTCCTTTAGAATATTGGTTATTATCGAATTGCACATAAATTTTCTCAACTGGTCGTTGTTCATAAAAACGGCTAAGTAAAGAATCGATTTGCTGTGATTTTGCAACAGGGAGAAAAAAGCTGCAGCCAATTAAAATCGACAATAACTGTTTGTTCATTATTCTAAGATAATTGTTATAGAAATGGAATCAAAGAATATGAAAACGCTTAACAGGTTGATAAGATATTTCTACTTATTGCTAAGTTGGCTTTCTAATCTTTTTAATTCTACCTCAGCGATCTTCGCCGTATAGGTTAAATTAATAAGGCGATAGCTAGCGTTCTCAAAACTTTGCTGCGCTTGTTTTACATCAATTATAGTAGCCTGACCAAGTTCAAACTTCTTTGTAATTAGATCAAGTAATTGCTGTGAAAGTTTAAAGTTCTCTGATTCTAATTTCAACTGACTCAATGAATTAGTATAAGCTTGGTAGGTACGCACTGCACCGGTCTCATAATCGAGTAAGAGATTATCGTAAATGGTTTTGGAACTTCTTGTATTGATTACTGCTATCTGTTGTTGCTTTTTAGAAATAGACCCATTGTAAATTGGAACAGAAAGGTTCACGCCAACAAATGGACCATAACTCTGATTTAATAATGAGAAACCTGCAGCACTCTTGGCACTAGTTAAGTTATAACCAGTTGATGCACGTAAAGTAGGGTAACGAATTGCGCCTACTTCTCTTTCGATTAACTCATTAATGTGTATTTGTTGTTGCGCTGCAATCACTTGAGGGTTATTGCTTAACCTGTTTTTTACAGAATCAAGGTTGATAGTTTTATCAATGATGATGGTATCTTGAATGATTATTTTTTGATCGGCAGGTTTTAGAAAAATAAGATTCAATAAATCTGTTTTAGCCTGATCGATTGCGAGGTACTGAGATTCCTTTGCCTGAAGGTTTCCGTTCAGATCCAACTGCGCCTGAAAAATATCTGCATTGTTTGCAACACCAACCTGCTTTCGTACTTGAAGAATTTCTAGTTTCTGCTTTGAAACTTCGATTGTTCTTTCAAGTGCTTTTAGAAAATATTGCTGGCGAACAATGTCAAAATATTTCGACATTACATTGGCAATTGTATTTTGGATTTGAACTGCAAGTAATTGTTGATTCTGTTTTTGTAATTCTTCAAACCTTTTTTTAGTAGCATGCACACGCATGCCATTATATAAAAGTATGCTACCAGTAACACCAACAGTCAAGTTATTAGTTCCTACATTATTTTTTTTGGTATCTCGAGTAGGGTCGGCAAATTTTTGATTGATGCTGGTGATCTGTTCATTGTCGTTAGCTGTACCTGTAACAATTGGCATCCCGCCGGCATATCCATAATTATTAGCGATGGTGCTGATCTCTATATTATTTTGTGCCAGCTGAATATCGTAGCTATTCTTAAGCGCAATATTAATAGCATCTGTAAGCGTAATTTTCTGTTGAGAAAATCCGTTTAGTGCAACACCACAGAAAACAAATAGCAATAGTTTCTTCATGTTTGTGAAATTACCGAGCGCTAGAAAAATAAGGCAAATTATTACACCAATGGTTGACTAGCTAACTAGAGTCCCTAAATCTTGTCCTTCCACCACTTTCAATAAGTTACCAGGCTCATTCATATCGAATACAATGATTGGCAATTTATTTTCCATGCAAAGGGTGAAAGCGGTCATATCCATTACTTTCAATTTGTTATCAAGACATTCTTGGTAGCTGATTTTGTCATAACGGGTAGCAGTAGGGTCCTTTTCAGGGTCGGCGGTATAAATACCATTTACTCTTGTTCCTTTCAATATCACATCCGCCTTCATTTCAACTGCGCGAAGTGAGCCAGCAGTATCAGTTGTGAAATAAGGGTTACCAGTACCTGCTCCAAAAATTACCACACGGCCCTTTTCTAGGTGACGAAGGGCTTTTCTGCGGATATAGGGTTCTGCCACTTGATCCATCTGAATGGCACTTTGCAAACGCGTATACACACCAAATCTTTCCAGCATCGATTGCATGGCCATTGCATTGATCACGGTAGCAAGCATCCCCATATAATCGCCATGGGCCCTTTCGATACCGCTATCTGCTTCATTCATGCCCCTATAGATATTACCACCGCCAATTACTATAGCAACTTGAACACCTAAATCGGTGACCGATTTGATATCTATTGCGTATTGTTCGATGATTTTGGGATTAAATGGATCTCCGTTGCGTTGGTTTCCCAATAAAGCTTCTCCGGATAATTTAAGCAGGATGCGTTTGTACTTTGGAAGCATGGCGATATTTATTTATGCAAATAACCTTAATTTTTTATGAGCTGCCAAAAGGAATGGACGAAATGCTTGTTTAAATCGATGAAAACCACTTGATTATCAGGTGTTTTTCACCTTTAAAATTCGGTGTTTCCAACCTTTTTTAGTTTCTAAACAGTTTCTAAATTGCCAGACGATTGTAAACCATACACAACAAAAGGCTCGTATTTTAAAAAGTTTATTATGTACACAAGTACCAAGACAAAAGAGAAGGTTTCTGTAAAGATTGTAAAGGTTTTGCCGGCATTCTTTTATTTACTGATTGCAGTTGCGGCTATTTTTGGATTTTTTAGGGGCGAGTCTTTGCGTTATGCTTTGCCCATTTTTTTGATTGTTACTCGATTAAACATGGTGCTCTATTCAAAATATAAGCTCCATAATTGGGGTTTATATGTGATTTATGCACTTATAGCGTTACTAGTGATCTTCTTTCAGTTTTAGTTTTAGTTATGCAGAAAAATAAAACCGCCCTAGAAAGGCGGTTTTTTTTATGCATTTATATTTAATGATTTCAAGCTGAACTATTTCTGAAATCCTCCAATCCAATTCGTGATACTATTTAAAGGAATATTATCACCCTCCACAATCTTAAATGTTTGATCTAGGTCCCAGATCATTGCAGGGATACCATACCAATTCATCACATAGAACACGTCTTTAAAATAACTGTCTCGATATTGTTTAGGAACGGATGCAATGGTACCAGTTTC
>JAPLEO010000080.1 GCA_026391125.1 Bacteroidota bacterium | reverse complement strand
CGTTGATTTGAATCCAGCAAATAGTTTGCCGTTGGGTCCTTCAATATATGCTGCATTCGGATCTTTTGCTTCTCCATCTAAAATGATCTTGCATCCATCTTCATAAGTGAAAGTGAGTTTTCTGAAAGTGCCACATGCATCTGGGTGTTGCTCTTCTGCATCCACTTCTACTAAAACGGGACTAGTATCATCCTTACCTAAAAAATATTGAATGGGGTCGATATAATGCTGACCCATATCGCCCAAACCACCACCATCATAATCCCAATATCCTCTGAAAGTTTGGTGCACACGGTGTGCATTGTAAGGCTTATAGGGAGCTGGTCCTAGCCAACGATCATAATCCAATTCTGCAGGAATAGGCTGGGTTTCTAATTGCGTTTTCCCAACCCAATAAAATTTCCAATCAAAACCTGTGGTCTTACTAACGGTAACTGTTAATGGCCATCCTAATAAACCAGATTCCACTAATTTTTTGATAGGGCGAACAGTGGTGTTCATACCATAAAAATTATCTTCAAAACGGAACCAGGTATTTAAACGAAACATTTTCTGGTATTGAGCCATAGCTTCAACTACTTTCTTTCCTTCACCAATGGTTCTAGTCATTGGTTTTTCGCACCAAATATCTTTACCCGCTTTTGCAGCATCAATGGCCATGATAGCATGCCAATGTGGAGGTGTTGCAATGTGCACGATATCAACTTCTGGTAGTGCAATCAATGCTTCATGTTCGTGAAATGTTTTCACGCCACCGCCAATACTTTTCGCAACTTCTGTTAAGTGATTTTTATCTACATCGCAAATGGCCACTACTCTTGTACCTGCGTACGGAATATGTCCACGACCCATTCCACCTACACCGATGATACCTTTAGTTAATTGGTCGCTCGGGGCTAGAAACCCCCTTCCCAGTACATGTCTAGGCACAATGGTAAATCCTGCCAATATTGTTGCAGTATTTTTAATAAACTTCCGACGGCTATTTGATTTAGCATCTTTCATATTTGCAATTTATTAGAGGTAGTAAGTTAATATAAAAAACGTTTCATTACTTTACATTAATATTATTGTCTTATGAAAAACATGTTTCTTATTCTCTGCAGTCTATTCTTGCTTGTAGGGAAACTGAGTTCTCAATTAGTATCTATCCCAATTGTTACACAGAACCATGCAATCGTTCTCCAAACTGATCAGAAAAAAAGATTGAATATGGTGTATTTCGGCAAGTCTTTGTCAAATGCAAAAGAATATGCTAATGTAACGAATGAATTTAAATTCAACGATGATAATGCCGGATTCTATCCTAATACTTACACGCCTTCTGGTACCTGGAATTTATACGAACCTGCTATACAACTTACCCATGCAGATGGCAACAAATCCCTTGAACTGTTATACTCAGATCATAGTGTAACAATGATTGATGCCAATATAGAATTGACCAAGGTTGTCTTAAAAGATCCACTATATCCAATTAAGGTGACACTTTGTTATAAAGTATGGAAAAAAGAAAACCTATTTGAACAATGGTCTGAAATAGAGCATCAGGAAAAAGGCAATATTGTTTTACAGAAATATGCCTCTGCAAATCTTTATTTTACTAATAAAGATTTTTATCTCACAACATTTCAAGGTGAATATTCAAAAGAAATGCAACCTGCTGAAACTCTTTTGCAGCAAGGTATTCGATCTATCGATACGAAATTAGGAACAAGGGCGATGCTAACACAAACTCCAAATTTTATTGTATCTTTTGGAAAGCCTGCTTCTGAGAATGAGGGTACTGTTATGATCGGGCAACTTGCATGGAGTGGAAATTTTAAATTAGATTTTGAAGTTGATTCCTACAAAAACCTCCGACTCATTGCAGGCATCAACCCATATGCTTCTGAATATAGTTTAGCACCCAATCAAATTTTCAAAACCCCTTCTCTCATTTACAGTTTATCTAATCAAGGTACTGGTGAAGCAAGTAGAAATTTACATAATTGGGCAAGAAAATATCGGATATTAGATGGTGAAGGTGAACGTTTGACTTTATTGAATAATTGGGAAGCTACTTATTTTGATTTCAACGAGCCAAAGTTGACCGCACTTTTTAAAGACGCAAAGAATTTAGGCGTTGATATGTTCTTATTAGACGATGGTTGGTTTGGAAATAAATATCCTAGAAATGGCGACAATGCTGGGTTAGGAGATTGGCAAGAAAATGTAAAAAAATTACCTAATGGTTTGGGATACTTAATTAAAGAAGCAAAAAAAGAAGGAATTAAATTTGGTATTTGGATCGAGCCTGAAATGGTGAACCCAAAAAGCGAATTATATGAGAAGCATTTGGATTGGGTAATTCGTCAGCCGCAAAGACCCGAAGTTTATTTTCGTAATCAGTTAGTACTAGATCTTTCCAATCCTGAAGTACAAAATTTTGTATTTGGTATTGTGGATGATTTATTTACTAAGAATCCAGAATTGGCATTTATCAAATGGGACTGTAATGCTGTTATTTACAATGCCTATTCAGCTTATCTTCAGAAGAAAGGATTACCACAATCTCATTTATACGTAGAATATATTAAAGGACTCTATAAAGTGCTTGAAAGAATTCGTGCCAAATATCCGAAAGTACCCATGATGCTTTGCTCTGGCGGCGGTGGCAGAGGTGATTATGAGTTATTGAAATATTTCACCGAGTTCTGGCCCAGTGATGATACAGAGCCCATTGAAAGGATTTATATGCAGTGGGATTATTCTTATTTCTTTCCATCTATCGCTACAGATAATCATGTTACAGATTGGGGCAGACAGCCTTTAAAATTCAGAGTAGATGTGGCGAGTATGGGTAAACTCGGGTTCGATATTGTGGCAAGTAGGTTAAGCCCTTCCGACAAAACCTTTGCCCAGCAAGCTGTTGCGAATTATCATTCCTTTAAAGATATTGTTTGGCATGGCAACCAATACCGATTAGTGAATCCACATGAAAATAATATTGCGGCTTTGATGTATGTCAATAATGAAAAAACAAAAGCAATTGTGTTCCATTATCTGGTCAATAATCGTCAAAGAATAACTGCTACCGAAAGGCCCATTCAATTAAATGGATTAGATCCAAATAAAAAGTACTCAGTAAAAGAAACTAATCTATATCCCTACACAAAATCTACCATCGATTCAACAAAAATTTATTCAGGAGATTTTTTAATGAATGTAGGAATCAATCCAAATATAACGCTGCAAAGAACAAGTGTGATTCTAGAAATCAATGAAATGAAATAAAATGTATTCAACTACATCCCATTCCATTACTTCGTCGTGTTTTACGAGCTTTTTCTTTTTCTCTTTGAACATGATGAGTAGTGGAATTAATAAAAGGAAGAAGAAACCAAGGTATACAAACAAGTCTTTATAGGTTAGAAAAGTT
>JAPLEO010000013.1 GCA_026391125.1 Bacteroidota bacterium | reverse complement strand
TAATCTTCCCGGTGTTGCTACTACTATCTGAACGCCTCTTTTTAGGTCACGAATTTGTAACCCGATAGATGCTCCTCCATAAACGGCAACCACAGAAATGCCGGTCATATATTTTTTAAAGAGCTCTATTTCTTTCACAATCTGCATACAAAGTTCTCTTGTAGGGCATACAACTAATGCCTGAGGATACTTTGCAGCTGCGTCAATAATGTGCAGTAATGGTAAACCAAATGCTGCTGTTTTTCCGGTACCTGTTTGTGCTAAGCCGATAAAATCTTGTGTGCCGCTTAGCAAAATAGGTATTGCTTGTTCTTGTATTTCGGTTGGGTTCACATACCCCAACTCATCGGTTGCCTGAATCAATCTCGCATCAATTCCCAACCCTTCAAATGTCATCATGTATTAAAAAATTTGCGGCAAAGGTACTTTTTAATAAGCTCTTAGCCTGTTTTTTGTTTGTTAAGGTCTCCTGAACCCCTTAATTCTATTGATTTTGAGCAGTTTTTAACAAACTAAAAATCCACTCCAAACCTTATTTCAAGATGCGTTTGATCCCATTCGCTTGTTCGATTAGCTCCTTTAGATATTCAAAATTCTCCTTTTCAAGGCAGGATTTAAACTTTCTAAGCTGACTAATATGCTCATTTAGAACATCTAACACATTTTCTTTATTCTGCATAAATATAGGCACCCACATGTCAGAATTACTCTTGGCCAGACGTACCGTGCTTTCAAAACCACCACTTGCCAGTTCGAAAATATTATCCTCTCCCCGCTCCTTTTCTAAGACCGTATTTGCCAGTGCAAATGAAGTAATATGCGAAATATGACTCACGTAGGCGACATGAACATCATGTGCTTTAGCATTCATATACACCAAGTGCATCCCCAAAGCAGCATATAATTTTTCAACTAGATCTAAAGCATCGGCATCGGTTTCTTCCTTATTACAGATAACTGTAGCCTTCTCTTTGAATGCTCCAGATACTGCAGCGGTTGGTCCACTGTTTTCAGTTCCCCACATTGGGTGCGTGGCAACAAACCTTCCTCTCTTTGGATGTTGAGCGATGCTTTTTAATAAACCTTCCTTGGTTGAACCTACATCCATTAGCACTTGAAGATTTACAAGATCTAATAAGCCTGGTAATATTTTCTCTGCTGCATTTACAGGTATTGCCAAAATAATTAAATCAGATTTTACAACTGCTTCATTTAATGGAAGTATTTCATCCACTAATTGTAGTTCTATTGCTTTTATCTGGTGCTCAGGATTCGCATCAACACCGATGATCCAATCAGCAAATCCCTTTTCTTTCAACACCAATGCCATTGATCCACCAATTAATCCGATACCAACAATTGCTATGCGCATGTTATTTCTTTTTAAATATTAGCCCAATGCTTTGATTCTTCCTATTGCCTGTTCAAATCTTTCTATCGATCCACAGAGACTGACTCTGATATAACCGTTCCCTGCATTACCAAAAATCCCTCCAGGTGTAATGAACACATTTGCTTCGTATAAAACTTTATCGCTTAAAGCATATCCATCTTTAAAAGTATCAGGAATTTTAGCCCATACAAACATGCCCACTTGATCAGTTGAATAAACACAGTTCAAGAGATCTAATAATTCAAAAACTTTTTTTCTACGTTCAGCATAGATCTTATTAATACTATCATACCAATCTTTATCTAAGCTCAAAGCCTTTGCAGCTGCGAGTTGTAGCGGCAAGAACATACCACTGTCCATATTACTTTTAAAACGTAGGATCTCATCAATTCTTTCTTTAGCTGCACATAACATGCCCACTCTCCATCCTGCCATATTCGAACTCTTACTCAAAGAATTCAGTTCGATCACAATTTCTTTAGCACCAGGAACACTCAACAAACTCACAGGTTTTTCATTTAAAATAAAACTGTAAGGATTATCATGACAGATCAAGATCTGATGCTTTATTCCAAAAGCAACAATCTTTTCATACAATGCTTCATTGGGTACTTGTCCGGTTGGCATATGCGGATAATTCACCCACAATAATTTCACCTTACTCAAATCCGTTTTTTCTAAAGCTTCAAAATCGGGTTCCCAATTTTTTGCTTCACTCATTTCATAAGGTACAGCAATACCGCCAGCTAATTTTACAGCACTGCTATAAGTTGGATAACCAGGGTTTGGAATCAATGCCTGATCACCATCATTTAAGTAGGTCATGCAGATATGCATGATCCCTTCCTTACTTCCAATCAATGGAAGAATTTCTGTATCGGGATTCAAATCAACTTGATACCATTTAGCATACCAATCGCGAATCGCATTTCTTAAAATGGGTGATCCTTTATAACTCTGGTAAGCGTGTACATTCGGTTTTGCAGATTCTTCCTGCAACACTTTGATCACATCTGGGTGAGGTGGCAAATCCGGACTACCAATACCCAAATTAATAATTGCTTTACCAGCTTTATTCAGTTCATCGATTTCACGAAGTTTCTGCGAAAAATAATATTCGCCAATACCTTCCAGTCTTTTTGAAGTGCTAAATGCCATAACTATCCTTTTACGAGTTTTCCTTTTTTATAAACGCCGAATATTTTAACGCTGTTGGTCAATCCCTCTATTGACTGCATCACTTCATGAAACTGGGCAATCTTTTCAAATTCCAGATCTGCATAGAAACCATATTTAAAATTGCTGCCGGGAATCGGCATGCTTTGCAACTTACTCAGGTTAATATCTCCATCTGCAATTAGCGTAAGTACTTTTGATAAAATTCCTTTTGAGTGATTGGTTTGAAAATAGATTGACGCTTTATCTGCATCAGCAATTTGTATTGCTTCTTTTTCTCTTTGTAATACCAAGAAACGCGTGTAATTATTTTTCATGGTCTGAATATTCGGAGCAATCAGATCTAACTCGAATAATTCAGCAGCCAATTTACTGGCGATGGCAGCAATATGTTTGCTTTTGTGTTGGTGCACATGTTTCGCACTCAGGGCTGTATCGTCAGATTCAATTAATTTCCAATTGTATTTCTCTAAAAACTCCAGACATTGTAAGATGGCCATTGGATGACTATGAACTTCCCTGATATCTTCTAGCTTCACACCAGGATTCACCATTAGGTTCTGACTAATACTTAAATAAACCTCCCCAACAACTTTCAAGCTACTCTTTTGTAGAAGGTTATAATTAGGAAGGATGCTACCTGCGATGGAATTTTCGATGGCCATGATGGCACCACTAGAAGCAGATTTATCAGATGCCACACGGATCAGGTCTCTGAAAGTAGCGCATGGAATCACTTCAACCGCTTTACCATACATATTTCTGGCAGCCACCTGGTGGAAGCTACCCTCGTAACCTTGGATGGCAATTCCTTTTTTACTTTCAAAAACCGTTTTCACAGTTCCAATCGAGACACTTTTTTCATTTTCCATTTTCAATTCTTTTCAATCCCTTCTATCGGGCAAAAAAAAACCCGACCTATTGGCCGGGATATGATGTTTCAAGTTTATAATTAAGCTTTAGCAAACACTACCCGGCTACCTGTTTTAAAGTAGAAATAAAAGAAAAAATAAAATCGGGTGTTGTTCAACAATGTTTGCATGAT